>JBDTVF010000157.1:0-7273 GCA_040007325.1 Ginsengibacter sp.
ACGTGAAAGCTAATACCAGTATGCATTTCGCCAATATGAATGTTTCTTAGTCGGACAATACTGAAAAAGCTTCTAAATACTAAAGGGTGCTGTTTATATGGAAATTATCATGCTCAGCATTGCACAAATTATTTCAAAACTTCAAAACGTTAAGCATGAAAATGAACCATGTTATTTTAGCTTTTGCTCTTTTAAAAGGAGTAAGCCGTCTGTGTGTTTGAAGATGGGAAGCTTTGGGATTCATTACGTAGCTGGTAGTTTTTAAAAATCATTTTTATGGAAGCAGCAGAAAATCCATTGTTAGCTTAATAACAAAAAAAATACGCCCCATAAGGCGAAAAGGGAATAGAATAGGCATACCTCCAATAAAACATTTTATGAAAAAAATATTCATGTTTTTTTTTGTCAGATATAAATTGGGCAGTATATGCCAGGAAGAATTTACACGTGTGAATGTTACTGATAAGGTTGTAAGCAAAGTGTCGGCGTATTGATTTTACGGGCCGTGATAAAATATGAAAAAAGAAACCGCTATAATTTTTTAAGGCTTATGAGAAAAATAATAATCATTGCATGCTTTTTCGCGACAATGCATTTGAACAATAATTGCGTTGCCCAGTCTGTAGGCATCAACACGTCTTCTCCTGATGTAAGCGCTATGCTTGATGTACAAAGCAATTCGAAAGGAATATTAATACCCCGCACATCAACTCTATCACGATTGGCAATTGCAAATCCTGCGAAAGGTCTGATGATTTACGATACCACGAAGAGTAGCTTTTTCTTTTATAATGGAACCGCCTGGAACGAAATTTCAGAAAGTAATACAGTCTGGAATGTCACTGGAAATGCTAACACTAATCCGGCAAATGATTTCATTGGTACAACCGATAATACTTCATTAAACTTTCGTGTAAACAATCAACCTGCAGGCAGCATTGACCCAGGCATTTTCAATACCTCACTCGGGTTCCAATCACTCCCTGCTTCAGGCAGTGGGGGGCAAAATACCGCAGTCGGTTACCAGTCGTTATTTTCAAATACTGTCGGTGTGCGCAATACTGCCTTTGGATGCCTATCCTTATCAGTAAACACAGCAGGCAATGCAAATACAGCCGCGGGGTATCAAGCGCTGTACGTGAATTCTACGGGCAACAGTAATGTTGCTTTTGGAACCTTTGCGCTTTTTAATAATACGATTGCAAGTGGAAATACGGCTTTGGGTTACCAGAGCCTCTATTTTAATAAAACCGGTAATAATAATATAGCTGTAGGATTTCAGGCCCTCTTCAGCAATACAACCGGGCACGACAATGCAGGGATTGGAATACAGGCCCTAAATGCAAACATCAATGGTTATTCGAATACTGCTATTGGTTCGGCGGCCCTTACTTATAACACATCGGGCTATAGTAATACAGCCACCGGCGATGGAGCTCTTGGGCCTAACAACGGAAGTTACAATACTGCTACCGGCGCCGGTTCCCTTTCAAATAATACAACAGGGAATTTTAATGCTGGTTTTGGAGACGCTTCTCTTTACGACAATCATACGGGAAGTAAGAATTCTGCGCTTGGCTACCTTGCCGGCCCTTCATCCGGTTACAGCAATCTTTGGTACTCAGTTGCTATAGGTAGCGAAGCAAAAGTTAATTGCAGTAATTGCATGGTTTTAGGTGGAACTGTCGCGGGTGGCGCTCAAACAAGAGTTGGAATCAACAATCCACAACCTCTTACTGACCTTCACATTATTCAAGAGACGGATGCGGCGGGCGATAAACTTCGCGGCATAAGATTACAAAGGTCCGTCAACACGAACCACTGGCGCACCCTTATAGACCCATCCAACAATTATGTGTTTGAATATAACGATGGCCTTTACACATACATTAATCCAACCACCGGTGCATACGTAACTTCATCTGATGTGCGATTAAAAAAAGACATAACTCCGCTGGAAAATATGCTTGGCAAGGTGATGGCTTTAACACCAAAAAAATTTCATTATAAAATAAACAGCAAAGATGATCCCTTACTGTGGGGATTCATAGCGCAGGATGTACAAAAAATATTTCCAGAATTTGTTGACACAAAAGATGATGGATACCTCGGTATTTCTTATACAAATTTTAGTGTGGTAGCGATAAAGGCGATACAGGAACAGCAAGATGAAATTGAAGAATTAAAACAACAAAATGAATTGCGGCAAAAACAAATCGATACATTTCAAAAACAAAATGATTTGCAACAAACGAAATACGAGGAATTAAAAAATGAGATTGAAGTTTTAAAAGCAAAAATTAATAAATAGATTTTTTGATTTAATGCCGGCAGAAAAAGGAACGCTTATTTTTTTCAAATAAATAATTAAAACTAAACTTTTCAATTGCATTGCCAATTTGTTTAAGGGCATCTCTAAAAACTTACCTTTCCCTCTCCTTTGGAGAGGAATTAAAGGTGAGGTTTAAAAAAGAAACAAGTTTTTAGAAATGCCCTTAATTTAAACTGACCGTAAACGATACGCCGATACGCTTCTTTGAAGAAAATTTTATTAATACTATGGTTATTGTTTTGGTGCTTTATTAGTAAAGCGCAGTATAAATCTTTTTTCTGGGGGAGTAATAGTATTGAGCTGTCACGCGACACCACCCCCTATCAAACTATAGTCTACGGAACTCAAAACGGGCTCGTCTCTTCTGAAGTTACCTGTCTTGAGCAGGATAGCAAAGGATACCTATGGGTAGGCACTTCGTCTGGCGTAAGCCGTTATGATGGAAGTAATTTTGAAAATTTTTTAAAAGCAGATAACGATTTTGTAGGTAAAATTTATTCGATAAGAGAAGACACTTTACGCAATGCTATCTGGATTGCCTGCGATGCCGGCCTGTGCTATTTTAAAAATAATGAACTGCATCTTGTCAATTTTAAGGAAAAACCTGTCGTCGCCTACGATGTTTTTTTCTTAAAAGATAAGTCAATGTGGGTTGGTACAGGCATGGGCCCGATGAGGCTACCGGTGGGCGTTGCCAATGACTTTTCTTCGAAGGACACTCTTTCCATCACATCACTTCTATTGCCAAAGTGGCTTGAAATGTTCGGGAATAACAGTCCTGTTTCTAAAATAACGCAAAGCGAAAACGGTAAAGCTTTTTTTGCAAGCCGTGGCGTAGTTTATTCTTATGAAGCAGGTGATCTTAGAAAAATATGGGATTCAAAAAATCAAAAGAATAATAATGACAATGTGATTGGCTTTGTGCCTTTAAGTGGCGATTCGGTTTTGTTCGCGACGGTATTTAGCGCAATGTATTTGATAAGCCGGGATGAGGTGAAGCCATTTTTTGATGACAATTATGTGGCAGGCGATCTTCTGCAGCGCAACGGCGAGGTTTATTATTTTACATCGGCCGGCATCTATCGCTTTCAAAGAAGCTTGGCAACGTGGGAAAAAATAAGTGAGATTCCTCCACATCTTAATTTATGGATATCCTGCCTGCTGGTTGATAATGAAAGCAACATTTGGATCGGCTTGCATGACAACCTTCTTTACCAAAAACCGAAGATCTTTTTTCAATACCATAACCAGCCCGGCGCCGAAGAACCTGAATTATATTCAGTACTGCAACTCGCAAATAGGAAATTTCTTTTTGGCGCCAACAGGGGGAAAATTTATAGCAGGGACGGGAATCACTTGAAAAATATTTTCGGTAATGGACAGGCAGTCTCGAAGGCGGAGATAAAAAGTATTTATAAAGACAGCAGGGGATGGATGTGGCTGGGTAGCGGCTACCAGGGGGTAGTATTAATAAGAAATCGTGATACTATCCGTCTCACAAAAAACGAAGGGTTAGGTTCTAACAGCAATTATTTTATTCACGAAGACAGAGATGGAAATATTTACACCGGAGGTGACGGAGGCTTTTCGAGAATATCTATCGATTCTTCTTCAGGCAGTTATAGCATCAAAAGTTTTTATTATTTGGATCCGGGTGATAACCTGCAAACATTTCAGGACTGCGTGGAGGGAAGTGACGGTTCACTTTGGTTGGGGGGCCAAAAAGGTTTATTCCATTTTAAAAATGATTCGCTTATTCGCTATGCACTCGGTGGAGAAATGAACCTCAACATTTCTGATATTAAGAAAGATAAAAAAGGTAATGTGTGGCTTACAACAAGAGGTGATGGGATATGGCAATGTATTTTTGGTAAGAATAACGAGCTAAAACTGCAGAAAAAGCTTTCTGTAAAAAACGGCTTACAATATAATATCTATTTAACCCTCACGGTAGACAGTGAAAATGAAATATGGGCCGGCGGCTATTCCGGTATCACATCTATAAGAGAAACAAAAGATGGCTTCAATATCACCAACTATACGGCTGCTGATGGCTTTTTATCAAAAAACTACCAATCATTAAAATTATTTTGTGATAACACTGACACTATTTGGGCGATGGCTTCCTCGGGGCTTACCACTTTTTACTCAAACAACATTCATTTAAACAGAAACCTGGCACTCAATCTTACCAACGTTTCACTGGTCGATACCGCAGCTAAGATCAGTTCTTACAGCAAAAGTGATGGAGTGGAATTGCCTTCTTCCTTAGGCGATATAGAATTTAGGTTCAAAGGTATTTGTCTGTCTGCACCTCAAAAGATCGTTTACTCTTACCGGTTACTTGGGCTTGGTGACACTTCGTGGCTCGAGGGAGCTGATAAAGAAGTTGCGATATATCGTAACCTTTCCCCCGGCGATTATATTTTCCAGGTGAAGGCTGAAATAGATCCACAGACAATCGCGGGCCCCGTATCATATGCTTTTACAATCTCAAAACCTTTTTGGTTAAACTGGTGGTTTTTGGTCGGTTCTGCAATCATCATTATTTCACTCGCCTACTTTGCACAAAGAAGATTAAGAAAAAATATTCAGCACAAGCATGATGAAAAAATAAAGACTGAAAAGCTCATTTCAGAAAACCTGCAATATCAACTGGAAGTAGAACAGGTAACGAATTACTTTACTACCTCTATGAGTACCCGTGACACGGTAGATGATTTACTTTGGGATGTTGCCAGGCAATGTATTTCCAAACTGAACTTCGAGGACTGTGTTATTTATTTAAAAGATCAGAAAACCGGTACGCTTTCTCAAAAAGCGGCCTGGGGACCTAAAGTAAGACCCGCCGAACAGGATGGGCTTAATGGTAACATCATCAGCCCGATCGAAATTCCATTAGGCAAAGGAATTGTGGGAACTGTTGCAGCCACAGGCGTTCCCGAAATTATAGCCGATGTTACCAAGGATTCACGATATATAAAAGATGATGAGCAACGAAACTCCGAGATAGCAGTGCCGATTATTTATGATGGCTATACCTTGGGGGTAATCGATTCAGAAAGCAGGTATAAAGATTTTTATTCTCAACGACATTTGAAAATTCTCACGACCATAGCATCACATTGCGCAGAGAGGATAGTGAAATTAAGAACTGATGAAAATCTCCACGAAAACCAGCTTGAGTTATTGCAGGCGCAAAACAGGCTTGCCGAAGAAAAGCTAACTGCACTGCGCAGCCAGATGAATCCGCATTTCATCTTTAACTGTTTAAATTCAATACAGCAATTCATTCTTACGGGAGATGTTGATAATGCAAATAAATACCTTTCGAGATTTTCAAAACTTATCAGGCTTGTTCTTCAATATTCCGAAAATAATTTTATCAGTCTTGAGGAAGAAATTAATATGCTTGAATTGTATTTATCACTCGAAAAAACGCGTTTCGGAAATTCGTTTGAATATAAAATTTTGGTAGACTACGAACTTGACACTGATGAAATAAAAATACCCAACCTGATGATTCAACCCTTTGTCGAAAATGCCATCTGGCATGGATTAATGCACAAAGAAGATGACAGGAAGATTCATATTAATTTCCAGATGAAGGGGGAGCAATTTATCGTATGCGAGGTGGTGGATAATGGCATTGGACGAAAACGTGCAGCAGAGATAAGGCAGGCGAAATCAGTAGAGATAAAGCACAAATCACGCGGCATGCAATTGATAAAAGATAAGCTGGACATACTTCGTCAGCAATTTCAAAGCGAAGTGCTGATAGAGATTTCGGATGTGGCGGGTATTGGCGGCGAAGTTCTCGGAACGAAAGTTTTAATACAACTGCCTTTGCAATACCAGGGTTAGTAGATCGCTGATAAATAGATTAGTGACAAGCAGACCTTTGTCAGGTGAGGTACTCATAACTGATCTACTCATAACCCATAACTGATAACTTCCCTATTTTTGTCCAATGATTAACGCCCTCATCATTGATGACGAAGAAGTTGCGGTAAACGTACTTACTTTGATGATCGAGCGGCATATACCGGAAATTACTTCCATAAAATCTATAACAAGCACCTCGCAGGCATTAGCATTAATAGCGGCATTCAAGCCAGATATTGTTTTTCTTGATATAGAGATGCCTTATCAAAATGGCTTTGAATTGTTGAAGTCGCTTCCGCAAATTTCTTTTGATATCATCTTCACGACTGCCTATGACAAATACGCCATCCAGGCCATTAAGTTCAGTGCACTTGATTATTTATTAAAACCTATTGACGCTGACGAATTGCGTGAATCTTTCAATCGTTTTATACAAAAAACAATTGTCAACCAAAACAAAGATGATGTTGTAAAAAACCTGCTCAATAATCTACAGCAAAAAGATGCTACTCATCACAAGTTAGCATTGCCAACAACTGCGGGGTTGCAGTTTTTTTTGCCACGGGATATCATTCGTTGCGAAGGGATGAGCAACTATACAAAATTTTATTTTTCAAATCATCACAGTATTACTACTTCCAAAACCATTAAGGAGTATGAAGAAATTTTATTGCCGCATAAGTTCATCCGCATTCATAAGTCGCATCTGATTAATGCTGCTTTCGTAAAAGGGTATACCTCTCACAACAGCAATCTCGTAATGATAGATGGATCACAGGTTGAAATTTCACGACGAAGGAAAAAGGAAGTGCTGCAGGAGTTGGGGATTAAAAATCGAGAAGCAGGATCGGGTACGGTATAAGGTGCAAGGTTTAAGTTTTCAATTATTAATTGTCAGCTTTGGCAACTATAAGCCATGCCCTTTCAAAAAGTAAAGTGCCACATTAAAAAAGATAATAAGACCGGTCACATCCACCAAAGTTGCCACGAATGGTGCTGAAGACGAGGCCGGATCTGCGCCAAGTTTTTTTAGAAGCATCGGCAACATACTGCCGG
>JBDTVF010000158.1:0-7272 GCA_040007325.1 Ginsengibacter sp.
AAGAACTTTTGCGTTACGCTTAAAAAAAATTATTCAAAAGATCTTTTTTGTATTATTAATAATGCAGGCATTACTCTTGACAAAGCATTAATGTACCAGCCCGAAAGTGAGATAGACAAGATGTTGCAATTGAATCTTAAGGCACCGATCATGATCAGCAAGGCAGCATTTAAAATTTTTCATTCAAAAAAGAAAGGGATTATTATTAACGTAAGCTCTGCGATAGGCGAACTGGGCAATGCATTTCAATGTGTATATGCGGCTACTAAGGCAGGCCTTACAGGATTTACCAAATCACTGGCAAGGGAAGCCGGTGAACTTTCAGATGGTAATGATGTAAGGATTTTAAGTGTGTCGCTGGGCTACATTGAAACAGGCATGACGGAGAAAATCCCGGATTCTTTCAAAGAAAAATACAAATCACATATCCCGCTTAAGCGGCTTGGCCAGGCTTCAGAAGTGGCCGGCGTAATTGCTTTTTTGCTTTCAGACGAGGCGAGCTATATAAATGGATCAGATATAAAAATCAATGGAGGCATCATTTAGTAACGACCCTTTCTCCCTGCTTACAGTCCGCAATTCTACATACATAAAAGAAAAAACTTTATTTTTCCGAAAATGAAGTTTGCTTTTTTAAATACCGGCAGTATATTTCTTAATAAAAAACGTAGCTGGTAAAGTAATAACATGGAATCATTAACAGGCCAGGATCCTGCTTTAATATTACCCCACGGACCTTCCAAACTTTTGGTGGATGAATACCTGTGGCATATGCCCGATATAGGGATTGTAGCCGCGTACACGCCGAAGCCACAGGATGTAAAAGATCATTTCGGCGTGTTCAGGGCAGTGGACCAGGTAGAATCTTTCGGACAGGCAACAGCAGTGTCATGCAGCGCTTTTCTTGATACTAAGAAAACCGGTTTGGGCTATAAAGAATATTACAGGGAAAGAAATTTTGTTTTCATGAGCATTGAAAAAGTACTTTGCCACAATTTTATACGGCTAAATGAAAAGTATATTTGCATTGGTGTAATTACTTTTTATAAATTCAGGCAGATGGCCGCTTCAGGACGTATTTATAAAGTAGTAAGCGACATCGATCTTAACGCTTATTTCAAAACATTTACCGAAGAAGCGTTACGATCCTTCCAACTGAGCGACGATTTTGTTTTGGTAACAGAAATTGAAAAAGTAATCAGCAAAGGAATAAAAATTGGAAAAATTAATTAATCATTTAAAATTAAAACACCATGACCCGCCAGGAAGTAAAAGAGAAAATTATAGAGATCCTGAAAACCGTTCCGACATTGAATCAAAAGAACCTGGATAACATTACTGAAGAGACTGACCTGATAACCGATCTTGGCGCTCCCTCTACCGAAATAGTAAACATCATCGCAAAAGCTGAAGAAAAATTCGGCTTTGATTTTGATGACGACGATGTGGATGACATAGGTTCCACGCTCGGTGACACCATTGACCTTGTACTAAAATATGCTGACAAAAATGAGGACGCATGACCTTACGTAAAGTGGCTATTGTAGGCATGGGCGGAATTTTTCCTACCTGCAAAGACATTGATGAGTTCAGTAATAAAATATTTTCTAACCAAAGTTGTATCCGTGAATGGGACCAGGCCAAGAGCAGGGGAAAAAAAGTACGGTCTGTAGTAAGTGGTTTTGTTACGCTGGAAGAAGCCGGCCTTGAAGAAATACAATCTTCCATTCTTCAGGATTACCCGGAATTTTATAAAGACACACGGGAACGCATACCTGCTTCCAATTTATCAACGGCAGACATCGGCAGTATCTGGTCAATGTTTGCCACGCAGGATGCGATAGCCATGGGTGGCTGGAGCGAAAAAGAAGTACAGTCCGAACAGACAGGTGTAATAATTGGCTCAGGTGCAGGCGGCAATGAAGTATCGAGAAAAGCATGGCACAACTTTTTTACGCTTGATAAAAAAACCCGTTTTTTAGGAACGCACAATGTAGACCGCTGCATGGTGTACCGCGATGCAGCAAATGTTTCATGCCTTATAAAAAGCAAAGGCGTTTGCGAAAGCATAGGCTCAGCATGTGCAACAGGCCTTGGAAATATCGGCTATGCTTATCGCCTCATTGCTTATGGCTTGCAGGATCGTATTGTTGCGGGCGGCACTGAAGGTACGTCCATGGAATCTTTTCTTGGTTTTGACGCCATGCAGGTATTGAGCCGCGGGCACGCACCTGAGAAATCTTCACGCCCGTTTGATGTGGCAAGAAACGGTTTCGTATGCTCATTTGGTGCCGGCATCGTGGCTTTGGAAGCACATGACCAGGCAAAGGCAAGAGGTGCGAAAATACTTGCGGTAATTGATAATTATTTCAATAACTCTGATGGGAGCGGCGATATGTTTGCTCCATCTTTTGAAGGACAACAACGCCTTTGGCACGGATTGATGGGTGAAGATAAAAAGCGTTTATTCCCCGACGTTGTAAAGGTACATGGCACGTCGACGCCGCTCGGGGATGCGATCGAATTGCTAAGTATTGTAACCTTCCTCGGCGAGAAAGGCTACCAGGTTGCTGCACCAAAATCTCAATTTGGGCACATGCTCGGAGCTGCCGGAGCGGTTGAACTTATTACTGCAATACTAATGCTGCAACAACAAAAGATTTCGCCGTGCCTTAACTCTGATATATTGAATGAACAGCCGGAATATTTTCAAACAGAAAGTGCCTGGCAGGGTGCCAGAAAACCGCTGGCGGCTTATCGCGATTTGCTGCCGCAATATGCCGCAGAAAAAGAAATTAACAGGATCGTTTGTCTTAATTATGGTTTTGGCAGCACTAACAGTGCAATGGTAATTTCAAAAGATATTCATGATTGATAATACAGGTAAAACGGCTTTGATCTTTGGCGTGAGGAACGACAGCTCTATAGCCTGGCACATTGCCAACAAACTGGAGGAATCAGGCTGCACAGTAGCTATTAGTTATATGCCCGACACCGAAAGAGAAGTGATTGCGTTACTTGAACAACGTGGTGTTTCAACTGAATTAGCTACAGGAGTCGATGTGAGAAATGAAGACGATATAAAAGCTTTTGTTCATAAAATTCATGACAGGTTTGGCAAGATTGATTACATTCTTCATGGTACTGCTTATGGAAATCAAAAAGTAATGTGCTCTACTTTACCGGGATCAAAAGAAGAGGCGAGCCGATATCTTGATATTCCTTTTGAAGACCTGGTGGATTCATTCGACATCAGCGCTTATTCTTTATTAAGAATCTGTCGTGTCGCAGAAAATCTTTTATCAGAGAATGCATCAATCCTTACCCTTACGTATAATGCATCACAGCGCGTGTTTCCGGGCTATGCGGGAATGGGCATCAATAAAGCAGCGCTTGAAAATGTAGTGCTTTATTTAGCGCAATACTTTGGCAAATCAGGCGTAAGGGTAAATGCAATTTCTGCAGGTCTTGTAATGACCACATCATCTGGTGGCATAAAAGGTGTAAGAACACTTCGAAAAATATCAAAGAACACATCACCGCTGGGAAATATAAAAGCCGAAGATGTAGCCAATGCCGCACTTTATTATTTTTCAAATCTTTCACAGAAAGTTACTGGCAATATCCACTTCACTGATGGTGGCTATAATATAATGGGAGTTTCATCCGATGAAAGCTGAGCAAATCACACAACAAATTAAGTTGCTGATAAAACAAGTAACGGTGGCCGATAGACAGCTAGCAGTGGGTAACGATTTAATACATCTCCCAACCTTTACCAAAAGTTGCACTGCCGCTTTTATTCGGCGTGTATTTACTCCCGCTGAATTAGCATACTGCACCAAATTTTCTGATCCTTTTTTACGCTACGCATCAACATGGGCTGCAAAGGAAGCTGTTTACAAAGCCATAAAGCAAACAGATGATTCCATAAAATTGTGGTGGCGTGATATTGAAATATTAAGAATAAAAGCAGCCGGCAAACCAAGCGTTCAAATAAAAAAGTTAACACGCGATTTCAACTTCACTTTATCCATCTCGCATGATGGGGATTATGTTTGGGCCGTTGTGGTTTGCTTATATTAAAAAGGACTATAAGGCATTTGTCTTATTGCCATCATAGTGATCATCTCCACTCAATTTATTTTTTTAATCAATGCTGACATCGATTTGCAACTACCCGTCATCGCTATTGAAAATAATTTGAATATGCCCGGTTGCCGGCATGAGTATCAAATTTCAATTGGACTTGCGCTCCTTTTTGTTAGATTTGCCGCGCAATGAAATACAGCAAGATTATATTATCATCTAGTCTTACTCAACCTTGAGAACAGTAGTCTCTCAATGAAATTTTATTTACTGCTGTGATTTTTACACAATTATTTTCCCGCTATTAATTTTTAATTGTCGTTATGAAACAATATATCAAACTGTTTGACCTCACACAAAAGGTTAACTACAAAAGTGAAATTTTATCAGGCTTGACAGTTGCTCTTGCGTTGATACCTGAAGCAATAGCCTTTGCTTTAATTGCAGGCTTGTCTCCGCTTACAGGATTATATGCAGCTTTTATGATGGGTTTGGTAACTTCCATTTTCGGTGGCCGCCCTGGCATGATTTCAGGTGCTACCGGCGCAGTAGCAGTTGTGATACTTGCATTGGCAAAATCGCATGGTGTTGAATATGTTTTTGCAACAGTTGTATTAGCAGGTTTGATACAGGTAACAGCAGGTTTATTCAGACTGGGAAAATTTATACGGCTTGTTCCGCACCCTGTAATGTTTGGCTTTGTAAATGGATTGGCAATTATCATTTTCATGGCTCAGTTAGTTCAATTTAAAGTGGCTGATAGCGCAGGTATTTTACAATGGATGCAAGGCCCAAAACTATTGATCATGCTCGGCCTGGTATTACTTACCATGCTTATCATTTGGCAATTACCAAAACTTACGAAAGTTATTCCTGCATCGCTCACGGCTATTTTAGTAGTGTCTGCAATTGTAATAGGTTTTAATATAGAAACAAAAACTGTTGGTGATATTGCTTCTATTCAGGGCGGCTTTCCACCATTTCATATTCCCGATTTGCCACTCAACTTCGAGGCGTTAAAAATAATTTTTCCTTATTCATTGATTATGGCAGGTGTTGGTTTAATAGAAAGCCTGCTTACTTTAAATTTAATCGATGAAATAACAGAAACCCGCGGCCGGGGCAATAAGGAGGCCGTTGCACAAGGTGCTGCCAATGTGCTGTCAGGCTTATTTTCCGGTATGGGTGGTTGTGCTATGATTGGCCAAAGCCTTATAAATATTTCAGCGGGTGCAAGAGCAAGATTGTCCGGCATTGTTGCCGCTGTTATGCTTTTAGTGTTCATTATGTTTGGAGCAACCCTGATTGAAAAGCTACCGATGGCTGCACTCACCGGCTTGATGATAATGGTTGCAATTGGTACGTTTGAGTGGGCGAGTATAAAGATGATTGGGAAAATGCCAAGGCATGATATTGTTGTTGGTATTCTTGTTGCAGCCATAACGGTGTTGTTGCACAATCTTGCATTAGCTGTTTTGATTGGTGTAATTATTTCGGCTTTAGTATTTGCATGGGAAAGTGCAAAACGAATCAGGGCAAGAAAATATGTTGATGGAAATGGCGTCAAACATTATGAAATATTTGGCCCGTTATTCTTTGGTTCCGTGTCTGCCTTCAATGAAAAATTTGATATTCTAAATGACCCGAATGAAGTGATCATTGATTTCAGGGAAAGTAAAGTTGTTGATATGAGTGGAATTGAAGCTTTGAATAAGCTTACTGAACGTTATCTGAAATTAGGTAAGAAACTGCATCTAAAACATCTTAGCGAAGACTGCCGCAAATTACTGGCAAATGCAAATGAAATTATTGATGTCAACATAATGGAAGACCCATACTATAGAGTAGCTGTTGATAAAGTTTAGGCTGAGGTAAACTTCTTCACCACCTTGTTGAAATAACATCCAATATGATAGCCAGATAAAGATTATCTCTATTATATGAATTACAATTTTTTGAAGAATACTTTTGCTTTTCTGTCCGCACAATTCCATTTGAATTCGCTGTGACGTTCTGAATTTAGTTGACACTTTTTTTAGTTGAAATTATCTAAAAATATGACCTCAGACATCCCATGTGTTTTTTAGTTTTAGGTGCAAAGATTAAATATGATTATTGCCAGCGTCATAATTCCACAACAGCAGCATGCACTTCCTTTTCATTTTCCCATATACAAAGTACCTGGGCATCGTTCAAAGCTTTAAGAATCGGGCCGGTTCCCTCGCCGAGTATTTTATTCTTACCATGTGGGTCTGCTAAAACTATTTCCCCGTTTTGTGTCCAGGCGTAGATGTTTTTATTTTCAGCTGTTTCTATGGTACAACCCTTGCCGGTTCCAATCTTTTTTTCAGGCATACCCAACCCGGCAGCGTATACTTCTCCTTCTCTTCTCCAAACTGTTTGTACTTTCCCTTTTTCATTTACTGATAATCCGCCACCGTCCATGGGGCAACCATTCAATTTCCAACTGCCTTCTCCTAACTTTTGTGCATGGCCAAATGAACCACCACCATCCGTAGATTCAATTATATACATATCCCGGTTTCCATTGAGCCAGTTTCGGAACATAACGAATACATTATTTCCTTTTACAACAACAGAAGGTTTGCAGCATTCACAAACCGTTGTATCAGGTGACGTATAAATCATTTTATTGGCTGACCATGTTTTACCTCCATCGGTTGAAGCAGCACCATAAATTTTATTTCTCTTGTTGCCGCGCAGATCAAGCCACACAGCAAAAGCCTTTTCTCCATCTGCGCTTAATGCGGTAAGACCTTCCTTTGCAACTGTATCAATATCATTCACCCGTTGCCCTTGCGTCCAGTTACCACCGTTTGTTTTATAAAAAGAAAATATATCTCCTAATGAGGTGGCTGCTGTAACTACAATTCCATTTTCCGCTGCTGCAATCTGAGGCCCTCTCATTGCAAAAGAAAATACATGCGGCAGTACTGAAATAAGCGTTGGCTTGGAAAAAGATTGAGCATTGTTTTTGGAATAAGTGTACATAATACTATCGCCAATGCCATAGACCAAATGCAGGTTATTGTCTTTGTCCCTGGTGATGTTTGGCATTTGACCTTTTGCTATTACAAAATCATCTTTCCCTTTGATTGACCTTTGTGAACAGGCGGAGAATATGAGTAGCAGTAAAATGAATGGCATTTTAGTTTTCATGGG
>JBDTVF010000159.1:0-7254 GCA_040007325.1 Ginsengibacter sp.
ACGTTCCCGGGTATTATCGGTTACGAGGATTCGGTAATTCCTGATACTGAAAGAGCATTATTATCGCGGCATAATATATTATTTCTTGGATTGCGCGGCCAGGCAAAAACACGTATGGCCCGGCAAATGACCCAGCTTTTAGATGAATACATTCCCGTAGTTGAAGGCAGTGAAGTGAACGATGACCCTTTTAAGCCACTAAGCAAATATGCGAGAGACCTTGTAAAAGAAAAGGCCAATGATACGCCGATAACGTGGTTGCATCGCACGATGCGTTATGGCGAAAAGCTTGCCACGCCTGATGTTAGCGTTGCTGATCTTATCGGGGATATTGATCCGATAAAAGCTGCAAACCTGAAATTGAGCTACGCAGATGAACGTGTAATTCACTATGGAATTATCCCGAGAAGTAATCGCGGCATATTTGTTATAAATGAATTGCCCGACCTTCAGGCACGTATACAGGTTTCATTATTTAATATTTTGGAAGAAGGTGATCTGCAGATAAGAGGTTTTAAACTCAGGCTTCCATTGGATATCATGTTTGTGTTTACGGCTAACCCCGAGGACTACACGAATCGTGGCGCTATAGTAACACCACTCAAAGACCGTATCGAAAGCCAGATACTCACTCATTATCCAACCTCCATAGAAACATCGCTTACCATTACAGAACAGGAAGCGGGGCTCCATGAAGACCAGATGAAAAAAATAAATGTTAGTGATCTTATAAAGCGGCTTATAGAGCAGGTGTCATTTGAAGCTCGTGCCAGTGAATTTGTAGATAAGAAAAGTGGCGTTTCTGCAAGGCTCACGATTGCGGCATACGAAAATGCTGTAAGTGCCGCCGAACGCAGGATGATTATGAACAAGGAAAAAGAAACACAAGTTTGGGTAAGCGATCTTGTGGGAATTATTCCATCAATAACCGGTAAAATAGAATTGGTATATGAAGGCGAACAGGAAGGTCCTTACCAGGTTGCTTATAACTTAATGGAGAAAGCCATTCGTACCCAGTTTGCAAAATATTTTCCAAATCCCGAGACATATAAAAAGAGAAGAACTAAAGAAACCGGAGCTGATGAAAATCCTTATAAGGCAATCATCAAATGGTTTGATGCTGGCAATCACCTCAATGTTTTCTTTGGCTTAAAAGATGAAGATAAAGTTCAGCTATTATATAAAGTTGACGGGCTATATGGAATTGTGAAAAAGCATTTCCCTAATTCCAATGCAAAAGAGAATGCGTTGCTGATGGAATTTGTTTTACATGGTTTGTCGACTTATTCTATTATCAGCAAAAAAGTGGTAGAAGGCAAAATAGAATTTAAAGACCTGATGGGAAGTATGCTTAACATGAGCACACAGTCTTTTACTGATGACGAGCTGGATGAGGAGGATTTTAAATAAGCAATCAGAATTTGTATCCTACGCTTAGGCCGCCGGCGAAAATGGCACCGAAGCCTCCCTTGAATACGACCCATGGCGATACAAAAACACGAATTGAAATTCCATTAGCTGCAGGCTGATACCTGTAGGCCGCTGATGGCACAAAGACTGCAACAGCATCTCCAAAATATTTATTGCTTGCAATAGTAAGTATCGTAGCCCCGGCTCCTGCTTCAACATAATGAGGGGCTTTTCCTGCAAGATAGTTTAAGCCAATAGGCAGTATTAATATAGTACCTCCGCCTCCGCTTCCAAGTAAACCAAATCCTGCATGCGCACCGAATCCTTTTTGTCCATGAAACCTCATATCGAAATTTCCGGTGAAGACGGTGGGGCCACTCACAGACAGCACTTCTATATATCCGACCTTAGCAGTGCTTACGTGATCACTTTGACAATAAGTATTATTTATTATTGCGAAAAATAAAATAAACAAAATGATAATTCTCATAAAATAGTTAATGGGTGACAAGCCGATAAAAGACGGTATAAACCTAAGGATTAAAATTATACTCTTCGAATTTCGATTTAACTAATTATAGGATATTCACCTCCCGCTCTATTTCAATTTTAAATTTCTCCATTACACTTAGCTTTATTTCTTCGCTCAGGTCATAGATTTCACGGCCGGTCGCTTTTCCATAATTAACGAGAACCAGTGCCTGCTTATCATAACAACCCGCATCTCCTTTTCGAAACCCTTTCCATCCGCAACGCTCGATAAGCCAGCCTGCAGGCACTTTTACAATCTGTTCATTTATTTTATAAGAAGCCATACCTGGTTCAGCAAGTTTCAATTCATTTAAATGTCTAACTGAAATTTCAGGGTTTTTAAAAAAGCTGCCGGCATTACCAATCACCTCAGGATCCGGCAATTTAGATCTGCGAATATGAATCACTGCGTCCGAGACTGCCTTAATGTTTAATTCTCCAACATGCATTCTTTTCAATTCTTCTTCGATGGCACCGTAAGAAATATTGTAAGAAGATTTTTTATTTAGCCGGAAGGTTACATTAAGGATCGCAAACTCACCCTTATATTTCTTTTTGAAAACACTCTCACGGTAGCCAAACTTACAATCAGCATTTGAAAATGTTTGAAGCGTTCTTTCCTGCAGGTGCAATGCTTCCAGCTCATGAAATACATCCTTTATTTCCACGCCATAAGCGCCTATATTTTGCATAGGCGATGCCCCGGTGTTACCCGGTATTAGCGAAAGATTTTCAATGCCGGCATAATTATGATCAATGCAATACATAACAAACTGGTGCCAGTTAACGCCGGCTCCTACTTGCACAAAAACAAACGTTTCGTTTTCACCGACCACCCTAATGCCTTCTATTCCATTTTTTAAAACCAAGCCATCAACATTTTTTGTAAGTAAAATATTGCTGCCACCGCCTAAGATCATTTTTTGTAACCCTCCGTTTTCTTCTAAAACTTCCTGTAACATTTCGACAGAAGAAAACTCAGCAAAATATTTTGCATAAGCATCAAGCCTAAATGTATTATAAGGTTTAAGAGAAAAATTTTCCGAAAGCTTCATACAGAATAATAGTTACTTGAAATCTATTGGCAAATAAAAATGCCTTTAACAGTTTAATTTATACAGGATCTACGTCTGGCGTCACAACTACACTTCTGAATCGCTTTTCAGCTTTTAAAAGATCAATCGTATTGCTGATCACCTTTTTTTGTTGCTGGATCTGCCTTGCATCTTTTACTAACTTGATGAGGATTTCCATAATATACATATTGCGCACACGATTTATGACAGGAGCAGCAGGTCCGACCAGATACTGGAAATTTTTTTTCAAAGAATCCCCGAGTACTTCCGACGCTTCCTGCACCACTTCTTTTATTTTATGTTTTAAGGTAATGCGAATAAGCCTGCTAAAAGGTGGATAGAAAAATTGCTTTCTTGTAGCAATTTCAAATTCATAAAATTTTTGATAGTCGTGTTGCTGCACAAATAATAACACCGGGTGGTTGATCTTCGATGCTTGTATCATTACAAGCCCACGTTCTGCCTTTCGGCCTGCTCTCCCACTCACCTGTTCCATTAACTGGAATGCTCTTTCATTTACCCTGAAATCCGCAAAGCTTAACAAGCCATCTGCATCAAGAATACCGATGAGATTCACCTTTTCAAAATCAAGTCCTTTTACAACCATTTGTGTTCCCGCTAAAATATCGATACGATGTTGCTCAAATAATTTTATGAGCGTATCGTGTGCATTTTTCCCTTTTACAGAATCAACATCCATTCGCGCAATCTTATTTTTCGGAAAGTCTTCAATTAATTCTTCTTCGATTTTTTCCGTTCCAAAATTTTTCTCAAGCCAATTGACGCTTCCGCACGCAGGACAAGTCGTAAGCTTTGGATAAGTGTTACCACAATAGTGGCAATGAAGTTTGTTAGAATATTTATGCAAGGTGAGTGTAACTGCACAATTTTTACATTGAGGAATGTAGCCACATGTTCCGCAAATTAAAAATGGAGAATAGCCACGCCGGTTTTGAAAAAGGATCACCTGCCTGTCATTTGCAAGAGTATTTTCTATTGCGGCCTTAAGCTGTGGCGAGATCATTACCTTTCCTTTTCTAGATGCAGCAACCGTACGTGTATCGATGATCTGCATTTCCGGCAATTGTACACCGCCATATCGCTCGTTAATTTCAATTAATCCGTATTTACCCCTGAGAGCATTGTAATAACTTTCTATAGAAGGTGTAGCGCTTCCCATTAAAACTTTAGCATTAAAAAGCGATGCATAATAAACAGCTGCATCTCTTGCATTATACCTCGGCGCAGGTTCTTGTTGCTTAAAAGAAGCATCATGCTCTTCATCAATAATAACAAGGCCGAGTTGCTTAAACGGAAGAAATAGAGCACTCCGTGCGCCTATAATGATTTTTAACTCACCTGTTTTTATTTTGTTCCAAAGCTCTACCCTTTCATTGTTATTAAATTTGGAATGATAAATAGAAATGTTACCTCCGAAGTTGATCTGCAGTCTTCGAATGATCTGTGCTGTTAGCGTTATCTCCGGCAATAAGTATAATACCTGCTTACCCTCATTGATAAACTTTTCAATCTGCTTTATGTACACCTGTGTTTTACCGCTACTGGTGACACCATGTAGCAAGCAAACGTCTTTACTTTCAAAAGCGAGATTGATTGCTGCGTATGCGTTTGCCTGCGCATCACTTAACTCAAAAGCCATTTCCATTTTCTTGGGCAAGCTCTTTAAACGGTCAACGCTTCGCTTTTGAATGAACAATATGTTTTTATCGACAAGACCTTTCAACTGAGCAGCAGACGCTCCTGACTTTTTCAAAAGTTGAATCTGAGAAACCTCACCCTCTGTCCTCAAATAATGAAGAAAACTTAAGAGTAGTTCCATTTGCTTTGGTGCGGTGGTAAAGTTATTTAGCAGGTCACTGAGTTTATCATCATTATTATATTGCGGATTCAACAAAACATAATTCTCTTTTTTTTCTTTATACTTTTCATTGAACGATTCCCAAACAAAGCACACGTTTTTTTCTATAAGCCTTTTTACCAAAGGATATACATGAACGATGTCTGCTACCTGCTGGACTTCTGTAAGCTTTAATTCTTTCTTTATCAAAAGCGCCTCGGCTACGACATATTCATCATTATCCAGGTCGGAGAAATCTTCGCCGTACTCTTCATTATATATGAGGATAGCTTCGCTGCTAAGTTTTAAGTGAGTTGGTAAAGCTGCTGCCATCACCTCACCTTCGCTGCACATGTAATATTCGCTTATCCATTTCCACAAAAGAAGTTGTTGCGGATAGACTACAGGCTCGTCGTCAATAATATTTAAGATCTCCTTGGTTTCATACGGCGGTTTTATATGAGTTACCTGCTTTATGATACCGGCGTATTTCTTATTTTTTCCAAAGACCACTTCTGCACGGCAGCCAATTTTTATTTTGTGTGCGAGAGATGGAGGAACAGAATAAGTATATGTTTTAGGAATGGCAAGTGGAAGAATTACCTCGATCCATGTTTCAATGATGGGCACTGTATCTATAAATAAAGAAGGCTCTTCATTAATCTCTTTCATTACTACAAAGATATTACCTGCTAAATGAATCGCTATCCGCGAATCATAATGCAGTTTCAATCGAGACCGGCACCCCTATCCAACTGGCTTCGTATCGAATAAGCCCTTCCGCCATTTCGCTGAATGTCTTTTCTTTTAACGATGCGATGTCTTTCATGGCTAAGCCGGCAGTTTCGATAGCAGGCAGATAGACAGCCCGGCAGATGCCAGGATTGAGTGAGAAAATACTTTTATAACTGAGCCTGTCATAAGTATCCAAAAATAGAATAGGACGAATTGGCTTTTGCGTTTCAATGGCGATGCGAAATGCCCCATCGTAAAAGCTTTTTAAGGGCTGATTCGTTTCATTGAAAGTTCCTTCGGGGCAAATAAACACTGATATTTTTTTCTGTAAAAAATAGATCAGGTTTTCAACGCTTTTGGATCTGGTTTTTGCATTTTCCCTGTTTACCAATACAGCTCCCTGGCGGTATATAAATCCAAAAATTGGAATCTTTGCCATTTCAGCTTTGCCCAATATCCTGATATGTTGATGCCGGATGGAGGCTATCATCATTGGGATGTCCAGGTAAGAAATATGATTGCTGATAAATATATATTGCCGTGTGGAATCGCGCGGCTCTTCATAAATATTTTTGTGACGAATGCCTGTGAACAGAAAAAAAGTATCGGCCCAAAACCGACAAATGCCATATAATATATTGCCTCCGCTGATTTTACCCATTAGAAAAGAATATAAAAACAAGGGAAGCAGCAAAAGCATAAGAAAAAGAAACATGGAAAAGCCGTAAATGCTAAACAGAAACCGGGCGATTTTGCGCAAATGAACTTTTTTTAGTCTGAAAGTGAGAATGGTTAGAAGGTCAAATTATCAAAAAAAATATTGAAATTGATGTAATTAAGTCCAATCTGTCCAAAATTCACAGAATTTAAGATTTTTACTCTCGCGCAAAGATAATTTTGTTGGTAAATGCCTTACATTTGCACTCCAAAAATTTGGAAGTTATGTACGCAGTTGTAAAAATAGCCGGTCAACAGTTTAGAGTTCAACAAGGACAAGATTTGTTTGTACCACACATTAGTGGTAAAACTGGTGATAAAGTAGAATTTTCAGAAATTCTTTTTCATGAAAATGATGGCAAGATATCTTCAGAAGCAGATTCAAAATTAAAAGTGAAGGCTGAGATAATGGATGAACTTGTAAAAGGTGATAAAGTGATCGCCTTTAAAATGAAAAGAAGAAAAGGCTTCAGAAAAAAACATGGGCATCGTACTCAGTACACCCATATAAAAATTACAGACATCGCATAACGCAAAATTGTTTCGATTATTTGAAATGGTTTTTCTTTTTTAATTATCAATTTTTAATTCCTCATATCATGGCTCACAAAAAAGGCGAAGGCTCCGTAAAAAATGGAAGAGACTCTCAAAGTAAAAGATTGGGTGTAAAAATATTTGGAGGCCAGGCAGCAATTGCCGGCAACATTATTATTCGTCAGAGAGGTACTGTTTATCATCCCGGAAAAAATGTTGGCGTAGGAAAAGATTTTACAATTTTTGCTACCGCCGATGGGGTTGTTGAATTCAAAAAAACAAGGGGCGATAAAACATTAGTTTCGATAAATGCGACTGAAGCATCTGCGTAAACGACTACCCTCCTCCGTAATTTTCTTTAAATAAAGTTTGGCAGTTAAAAAAATGTTTTTA
>JBDTVF010000160.1:0-7223 GCA_040007325.1 Ginsengibacter sp.
TAAAAGACATGGTAACACGGGAAAATGCAGTATCCCACACGTCAATTCTATTGGCACCAAAGTTGGCTCCATAGATCAGGTTTCGGCCATGGTCTGAGGCAATTGCTAATCCTGTATAAGCGGATCCCGGCGGAGTTCTAAGGCTTTTTGCATTATTGCCTGAAGCGGGGTTCCAGCCAGAAAGCACCCCATCAAAACCTGTAAAAAGAAACAAGGATGGGCCATTGGACAAATTAAAACCCAGGCCACCACTGAAGACAATGCCGGTAGGCAATCCTCCAACAGTATCTGATGGAGAAGGAATATTTACAGGCGCTCTCACAATGCCGCCTTCTCCGTTATACAGTTCGCTTACATGGCCGCCCACAGAATTAACCCATGCGATGCCGTTAGGAGACCATGCAATACCGAAAGCATTCAGCAAAGTGGGGTCAACTGTTACAGGATGATACTCTGAAGAATTTGCCACCAGGTTTACCTGTTCAAAATTTCGCAAACTGTTCCCGGGTACATGGGGTTTGTTACATCCAAAAACGAGAGCAGCTAAAATTATTATTAGCAGAGAATTGAGTTTGTGCACGCCAATACGTGCTTGTTGATTTTTGTTCATTTTTAGTTTTTATAAATTAAGAATAGCATGCATGATCCAAAGAGGTTTAAGGGGTTATTGCAACCATACAAGAAGTTTTGAATTTTTTGTGTTCTATGAAATATCCTTTCAGATAATATTTCTTTGAATGAAGTGAGATCTCCCTGCCCGATACATTCTTTGTTAAATCGTTTAACGATTGTTTTGTTTACTTCCATAATTTGATTTTGATTTTTTGATACTGTGTTTTGTGAAGTGCAATAATTCCCTCGCATTGACAAGGGCGGTAAGCTGCTTTTATTTTAATTTTATCAAATGAGGCTTAGCATTATCAGCAGATTTTAATTAATCGCCTCGCCGGAATTAATGTTTCGGCGAAACTTTCTTTTTCTAAAAAATGGAATAACCATAGGCACATTTTTTTGATATGCTTCATAATCTTTTCCAAAAGCTTTGCGCAGATCTTTCTCTTCCAAAAACTTTACTGCAATAAAAATATACAGGGTGTTGGTAATGGAAAACAGTAAATGCCCGAGCGTCATTAAAGGAGTTGCCCAAAAAGCAATAAGAAGGCCCAGCATAATTGGGTGCCTTACCATTGTGTAAAAAAAATTCATTTTAAATGTTGCAACCCCGGGATGCCTGCCCGCAAAATTTTCAAATGCCTGCTTCAATCCAAACATTTCAAAGTGATTGATCATAAACGTAGAAAGAAATACTATCAGCCAACCGAAAAAATAGATAACGGTTAAAATCATAATAGCATTTTCATTTTCGATTTTCCATATTATCATTGGCATTGGTTGCCATTGCCAGCACAATAGAAATAAGGCTAAACTGGTGAACAGTATATAAGTACTGCGTTCTGCAGCGGTATCAACTATATGTATCCACCATGTCTTAAATGCAGGCCTCGCCATTACACTATGCTGTAAAGCAAATAATATTATTAAAACTAAATTGATGAGTAAAGCCCGGCCAAAATTTGTTCCTGATACTGAATCTATTGATTTGGGAACCACAAAATTTCCTAAAAACCCTATTACATACAATAGTGCCGTAACACCCGCCAGGTAAGCCAATAAACTATACACCAGGATGATTAATTTTTTCATTTCATTATTTTTTTGATGTTTGATCAACTTTAATGTCTTGCTTTTTTAAAATTCCGTACGGCCTTTTACTTGTGAATATTAAATGAAACCCTTGCAAATAAAAACCTTCCATTGAAGCCCATTTGTTGCACACGCCGACTGTAAATAAAACGCCCCGATGATACATTGCCACTGTGTGTTTGTTGATCCGGATAGACATCGAAAATGTTATTTGCTCCTGCGGTTAAAGTGAAACTTTTATTAAGGTCGTAGCTAATTGATGCATCCGAAATTGTTTTAGGATCGAACACCTGGTCGAGTGTTTCTTTTTGTCCGTCAAAAGCATTAACAGGAAACGCATCGGGCTTGGAAGGATTGATGGTTGGATCGAGATAAGTTACTTTTCCAAAATAGGCAAACCTCAACATGGCGCCGAACTTTTTATGATTGTAGTTGGCAGTAAAATTTCCTTTTGAATGCGGACTGGCTAATTCTATACGGCTTTGGTCTTCCCGGTTAAAATAATTTCCAAGTTGTCCGGAGTTGATTAAAATATCAGAAGCTTTAATGATTGGTTTTCCATCGGCTCCTTTTTTTACTTTATTTTTTATAAAGGTGGCAGCCAGTGAAAATTTCAACTCACCACTATTTGCAAAGCTAGCATTGTAACTCACTACTGCTTCCAAACCTTGGGCCTTTGTATCAATGGCATTGGTAAAAAAATTGGCGGTCGTCGCGCCGTTATCTTTCAGCAGTTGCGTTAATACAGCATCAGTTCCACCCGTAAAATTGTTAGTAAGTACAATCCTGTTTTTAATATTAATTAAATATCCATCTACCGTTATTTCCAAACCCTTTAACGGAGTGGTCGTGAAGCCCACAGAAAAATTATGTGATGTCTCTTCTTTTAATTTGGGTATGCCCAATATTTGTGCAGGCCTGCTGTCGTTGGTAAAAGTGCCGCTTTCTGTAGGCACCAATCCTTCCATTGTGGAAACAAATAATGTATTTGTTTTTGCATAAAATTGTTGCTGCATGGAAGGCGCCCTGAAACCACTTGATGCCGCCGCTCTTATGGTGAAGTTGTTTCCAAGTTTATAGCGGGTAGCAATTTTGTAGTTTAATGTGCTGCCAAAATCAGAATAGTTTTCAAACCGCATCGCATACTCCAGCAACCACTGCTTTGTAAAATCCTCTTCAAGATCAAAATATGCTGCTACGTTGTTGCGTGTATGCTTGTTTGCATAAGCGGGAACAAAGCCTGCAAAAACCTGTGCGCCTGATGCAGCGCCGGCGCTTGTATTAAAATTTTTATAAGATGCTTCTTCACCGGCCTGTTGTGCATATTGATCTATCCTGAACTCCGCGCCATACGCCACATTCAGCCCCTGCAGCACATCGAAGTTCCTTGTTACATCTGCGTTGATGGTGTTTTGTAAAAATTGTAATCCGCCTGCATTAAATTTTGTTTGCGGATTTGGGGTAGCTGCAAATTGTGTAAAGTTCAATGAATGATCAACCGTAAAATCAAAATTATTTATGCCGAGCGTATTGGATAAGCTGGCATTCCATTTCCCCATTTTTCCATCAACACCAATAGAAAAGGAATAATCTTTTATATCTGTTTTTATCAACGGCAAAAATCCATTTGCATATAATTCGAGTGCTTGCGTTGCATAGATACCTGCACCGGAACTTATGGAAGAAGGATAGCGAAAAAATCCTGCAGCTTCTCCATTCTTTTGATTGAAGCCACCAAAGAATTTCAGGTCCCATTTTTCACTTAAAGCATAACCCGCATTTACAATTACACCACCACTTGCAATTTTTGAATTGCCGATG
Source organism: Ginsengibacter sp. (assembly GCA_040007325.1). Classification (GTDB taxonomy): domain Bacteria; phylum Bacteroidota; class Bacteroidia; order Chitinophagales; family Chitinophagaceae; genus Ginsengibacter. Next base: position 3,526 of record JBDTVF010000160.1, read on the forward strand.
CGCATGTCAAAATTATTTCTGTTTAACCCTTTTGCATTCAGAATAGAATCGTCCCGGTTCACGCCATTCACATTTGCATACACAGCTCCCGTATAAGTACCTGCTCTGTTGGATGCTTGTCTTTCTGAATACTCGCCTGTGATATTCAGATAACCTTTTTTATTAAGATCAAACCCATAATTTAATCCTGCCTGGAACGATCCACCATCCTGCACATTAACCTCTTTTACGGTTGTATTAGCCAGCTTCCCCAATCCATAATCTTTTTGATAACTCGTCACATTTTCTCCATAAGAAACATTGCCGCTTAATACATTCGTTGATTTTTTTAAAACAATATTTATTACACCGGCGATCGCATCTGAGCCATATTGTGCAGCCGCACCATCTCTTAATACTTCTACTCTTTCAATAGCAGATACAGGGATGCTATTCAAATCAGTTCCTACCTGTCCGCGGTTAACGGTACCATTCACATTTACCAATGCAGACTGATGCCTTCTTTTACCATTCACTAATACCAATACCTGGTCGCTTCCCAATCCTCTTAATTGCGCCGGGTCTATATGGTCTGTTCCATCGGCAACCGTTTGCCGGCTCGATTGAAATGATGGCGCGGTATAAGTAAGCAACTGGTTAAGATCAACCTGCCCGACTTCGTTTGCTATTGTTGCTACGGGAATTATATCAACAGGTACCGGTGTTTGTACTTTTGTTCTTGATAAATTTCTTGAACCGATCACTACAATCTCTTGTTGATTTTGCGATGGATGAAGGCCAATGGCATATTCCGTTGTTGATGCATTAAGAGAAATAGTAACACTTTGATAACCGGCATAACTCGCGATAACTGCCGCTACATTTTCAGGAATATTAAGAGTAAATGTTCCATCGTTGTCGCTGGTTGTTCCAGCTTTTCCATTTATCAGAACAATACTTGCGTTCGCGAGTGGGCGGTTATTAGGAATATCAAAGATTTTACCTGTAATTATTTTTTGAGATAGGGCTATAAAGGGTGTTAGAATGCCAAGGAGTAATATTATTTTTTTCATATTGTACTTTAGTTAGTTAATTCTTTGGAAGATTGTTTAAGGTTTAAGAGACTCTCTTAATAATTTTTGCAAGTGCGTTGCTTCGAAAACATTACGTGAGAATTGACCAGGTATATTCTTTTATGCCCAATCCATCTTTTTACTAAGCAGCGGGATTTTTTTATGCGGATATGGTATTGGTTTGCAGATATCCCACTCTTTTTATTAAAATATGTTATGATTTTAAAAATTGAAGTACTGTTTTATTTCACCGCAAAATAAACGTGAGCATTACTTTTAGATTTAAGTGGTTTCCCCCTATTTTAGGATAGTATGTCCCTATTTTTGCCAATTATGGAGCTAAATGATAGGAGAGTGATCAGCACAACCTTTCACGGTGTAAATAATCGTCATGACGAGATGCCATGACGATTATTTTTGTTAAACAATTTCTGTTTCCATCATTTCAATGGAAACTTCTAATTCTTCAACACTTAGCGTTTCCATCTTAACGCCATACGTTGCCGGAATACCTTTAGCTAATTTGGAATCCCAAAATGAAGCCCTCGCCTCTTTGTTTTCAAATACATAAATTCCACCAACGGTTTCGCTATTCTCATCAGCAACATAATATTTCTGAAGAAGGCCGGGTACATTTTTAAAGTCTTCAAGATGCTGGTGAAAGAGATTCGATAGTTCTTCCGAATCATAAGTAGATTTAAATCTTACGGATAATACCGCTTTTGAATTTTTCATTGTCTAATTTTTTTTTAAAAGTTATCCGGCAAAAGTAGCTGGTGATGCAGGTGTGGCTATGGACTAAACGGTTAGATAAATCGCCTGTGGAGGTTAAGATTTGATTTAAAAAGTTTGATTATACATTAATAATCCCTTTTACTTTCATAATGAGTTAGGCCGGGCTCGAAAAGAATTTTCGCATTTTCTTTTTATACATACAGAAAAAGTATGTTACCATATGATTTTTTAAAAATCCTTTTCTGTATGCAGAAAAAATTTGATTTTTATGCGTCTTTTAAACTGATATTTCGTTGAACATAGAAACCATAATTGACATCATTAGCAAAAGTTATTCGCCACTTTCCGACAACTGCAAATCTGATTTACAAAGCTGTTCGAAAATTTTAAGTTTTAAAAAGCTGACAACCCTTGTAAGAGAAGGGCAATACTCAGACAAAACTTTTTTCATTGCAGATGGCTGCGCAAGGGCCTATTACTTAAAAGATGGAAAAGATATAACAGACTGGTTTGCTTTTGAAAATGAATTTATCAGTTCTATAAATAGTTTTTTTCTGAATACCCCAAGTCCACATTACATCGAATTGCTTGAACAAACTATCATGGTTGAGATCACCAGGCAAAATATGATGATGCTTTGCGACAAATACCACGACTTTGACAGGCTATGCAGAATAATTGTAACGAAGACTATGCTGCAATTGCAGCAAAGAATTGTTGCTGTGCAATTTGAGCCCGCCCAACAGAAGTATGAAAATCTTATAACTATCCGCCCCGATATAACAACCAGGGTTCCCTTAGGGCATATTGCTTCCTATCTTGGAATTACGTTTGAAACATTGAGCAGGATCCGTAGCCCCAAAAATCAGAATTTGATATAGATCAAATGAAATCAGGCAAACCCCCACGATCTTTGCAAAAAGGGTAAATGAATATTAAACGGCTTCATTCTATTTCAGGAATAACACTTTCGCTTTTTATTGCATTGCACTTATGCAATCATTTTTACAGCATTTTTGGGGCAGAGGAACACCTAAGACTGATGAAGGACCTGCGACTTTTTTATCGAAATATCGTTGTTGAGACAATTCTGTTATTGTCTGTAGGCATTCAAGTTACTTCAGGCTTATTACTTTTTAGAAAGAAAAGAAAAACAGCCATAACAAAATTTGAAAAATTGCATATTTATTCCGGGCTTTACCTGGCCATTTTTCTTATTATTCATTTAACGGCTGTACTTGGCGGGCGGATATATTTACACCTTGATACAAATTTTTATTTTGGTGCAGCAGGTTTAAATTCATTTCCGTTAAACTTATTTTTTGTTCCTTATTACGGGCTTGCAATTATTTCTGTCTTTGGGCATATTGCATCCGTTCATAACAACAAAATGAAGAAAATAATTTTTGGTTTAACACCAAAAAGGCAGGCCAAATTTATTTTAGTTACTGGCGTTTGCCTGACAATGGTAATTTTCTATGGGCTTACAAACCACTTACACGGGATAACGATACCAAAAGAATATAACATACTAATCGGGAAATAATTTTTATGAAAGTAATAAACATTCATAAAAGAGTTATTAATCAACCGAAGGCTGAGATTGCAAAACTGTTTGAAACATTGGCAACAGAAAACGATATGATGCTGGCGACGGACAAATGGTCGCCAATGAAATTAGATAACGGATTAAGAGTAGGTTCAAAAGGTGGCCACGGCAAAATAGGATATACTGTTCAGGAATATATTCCGGGAGAATCAGTCCATTTTAAATTCACGAAGCCAAAAAAATTTAATGGCTTCCACAAATTTGAAATTTCTGAAATGGGAAATAACGCAACTGAAATTAAACACACAATTGATGCAAATATTTCAGGCACTGCGATATTTTTATATCCAATTGCGATTCGG
>JBDTVF010000161.1:0-7159 GCA_040007325.1 Ginsengibacter sp.
ATCTTTTTCTCAATGCCCCGGGGCAATCAATACTTTCCCCTACATCGAAAATTTTGAAACATCAAATGGAGGCTGGAGTGCGGGTGGCAATTTTTCCGACTGGACATGGGGCATACCTGCCAAACCTGTGATCAATAGCGCTGTAAATGGTTTTAAGTGCTGGCTTGCCGGCGGCCTTAGCAAGGTCGGTTATAATGATAATGAAATGGCGTGGATCCAAAGTCCCTGTTTCAATTTTACTAATCTTAAAGACCCTTATATAAAGTTTAATTTATTCTGGGAAACTGAAAGAGACCGCGATGGTGCAAATCTTCAATACTCTACAGACAATGGCGCTACCTGGCAGTTACTTGGCGGTGCCAATGAATCAGGAGTTTGCCTGTCAGAAAAATGGTACAATGATGTGGCAATTCCGGCCTTGGGAAACAAGCCAGGCTGGTCAGGAAATATCCAGGGATCTAGGTCCGGTTGCATAGTGAGCAATGGGAGCGGAGCCTGGAATAACGCAACACATACTATATCACAGCTTGCGGGCAGTCCGTCGGTGATATTTCGCTTTGTTTTTGGAAGCGGTAACGGATGTAACGATTTTGATGGTTTTGCCATCGATAATTTTTCTATACAGGAAGCACCTCCCGGTGTTGCGGCATTCACCTATAACTGTTCCAGTAACCTAAGAGTAAATTTTGCAAATACCTCAACTTTATGCCCTAAAAATTTTCTCTGGGATTTTGGTGACCCGTCATCGGGATCGCAGAATACTTCTACGGATCCTAACCCGACACATGCTTATACAATTGGCGGCATCTACAAAGTGAGCCTTACTGTTTACAGTGCCGGCGGCAGCTCGTCAACATACATATTGCCTAATTTGGAAATCATTTCAAATATCAGAGCCTCTATAATAAACCCGATAAGATGCCATGATGATACTACAGGAATAATTACTGTTGAATACACCGGTGACGCTTCGGCGATTAGTTATAGTTGGGATACCAAACCTGTGCAAACAACACGCACGGCTACTGGTCTTGGCGCAGGTGATTATAATGTAACGATATTGAATTCAGAAGGATGTCCTGCTTCGGCGAACATCTCATTGGGCGAGCCTCCTCCTCTGCTCTACACGATCGATACAATACTTCCTGATTGTAAGGCGAGCAATGGAAAGGTGAGTCTAACTATGTCCGGAGGTTCTGCTCCCTATGCTTATACATGGGCTCCAGGGGTAAGTAACAATTCAGTCGCAGCGAACATACCTGCCGGTCTTTATAAGGTCTTTGTTATTGATAACAATCTTTGTTACAAAACTATTGATATTGATTTGCCGGCAAAAGGTGACCTCGCTGCTACTATAACTTCGGCTAAGGATGCCAGTTGTTTTGGTGGAAGTGATGGCATGGCCTCGTTTGCAGCCTCAGGGGGAACCAAGCCGTATGCTTATTTATGGTCCGCTCAATCTGCGAGTAATCAAGTCATCAATAACATCGCTGCAGGAACTTATAAAGCCACGGTAACTGATAGCAAAGGATGTAAAGCATTTGCCACCGCGATTATCAACCAGCCAGCAGCGTTAATATCGTCCTTAAAAATTAAAAATACCTTTTGTGGTTACAATAATGGCGCTGCTTCAATTGATATTAAAGGCGGCACGAGCCCATACCAATATTTATGGGATTCATTAAATATTTCAACTGTTTCTACAGATAATCTTTCGGCAGGCAGCTATCCGATAACGATAACTGATAAAAATGGTTGCGTAAAAAATGACACCGCGGTGATTGCGCCATCGTCTCCTTTGCTGGTTAATACAATTCCTACAAATGTCGTTTGCTCAGGTGGAGAAACCGGAAGCATAACTGCTACGGCTACCGGGGGCACCTCACCTTATACTTTTCAATGGACCAATTTCCCCAACACGTTTAATCAAAATACTTTGAGCAATCTTCAGGCAGGAATTTACGAAGTGCTAGTGGAAGATTTGGTTGGTTGCAGCGTCCGATCTTCTATAGAAATTAAAGAGCCATCACCACTTAATGTAATAATTCAGAGCACATCTTCTTATTGTCAATTGAGCAATGGAAAAGCAAACGTTGCGGTAACAGGAGGGACGCCACCTTATAATTATTTATGGGCAGCGAATAACAATACAAGAGCCTTGCTGAATAATGCAGTTGCAGGGAACTATAGCGTTACGGTAACTGACAAAAACAATTGCTCCGTATCATCTCCAGTGATAATTGCTGATGAAAAACCGAAGCCAATTTTTTTAGGGAATGACACTAGTTTATGCCCGGGAAACAATATGTTGTTATCACCCGGAACTTTTGCCAAATATAAATGGCAGGATAACAGTGCAGCCTCAAGTTATCATGTAATGCGTGAAGGAATTTATTCAGTTGAAGTGACAGATAATTTAGGTTGCGTCTTGCGTGATACTATCAGCGTGGTTGCCGATTGCGGCTTTATTTTTTTTCCAAATTCATTTACACCTAACAATGATCTTTTAAACGACAACTTCGGACCGTCAGGCATTCTCAGTACTTTGAAAGATTACACGCTTTTAATTTATAACCGAACAGGACAATTAGTTTTTAAAAGCAATGATGCTTTTAAAAAATGGGATGGTAAAATGCGTAATGAAATTGCGCCGCCGGGAATATATGTTTGGGTAGCCAGGTATTCGCATAAAGAAGAAAAAAATGTTGTGCGAAAAGGGACGGTAACAGTATTGTATTAATCATTGTTGCGGCAGCCCCGCTCAATAGTATTTAGTTTTTTAAAAATAAAAGCTGGCCCATGTGTGAGGCAAGATGATTGGTTCGGCTGAGTAACACTGACAGCCGGTTTCTGTGAGGTTCTTTTTTGAAATCTTCTTCACTTATTGAAGTATGTCTTTCCAGCCATTGCTCCGGTTTCATTGAGTTAAAACGTTCCGCCAGTTTTCCATTAGCATCTTTCCAACATTTTCTCAATTCGTTAACCGGCGGTTTTTCAACGCCTGACTTATCGGGAGTCCTGATAAATATCGGTACCAGTTGCGGATATGATGCATCACCAAGACCCAACAATGGTAACATCGCATCATGCACTGCTGCCATATGCCCTAACAGATAAATGCCTGTGTTTCTTCCAGGCGATACTTCCTTTGCGAGTTCGTCGTCAGACAATTCATCAAATATTTTATTAACCCTGTCAATATGTATATTCCATGCGTTAAGAGCAATTGTGGTAGTAAGTTCAAGAGAATTTTCCATGTATAATTTTTTTATGATTGAATCGATGACATTGCAAGTAGCGATTTTTTTGTTGATTACCTGTTGGCAAATATATGATGATCGATGCTTCATATATAAATGATTAATTCCTACGATGATTGCTGAAGAGAATGATAAACTATATGTTCCAAAATTTCGATACATTCATAATCCACTTCAAAAAGATACATTATGGAAAAGTTGCCAAATGAATTTTCAATTAACCGGAGAAATATTTTGAAAATGCTTGCTGTTGGTTCAACGGCCGGCGTACTTGGATTATTTGATAGCAAAAACGCCAATGCAGAGCCATATCAAAAGGCTTCGTATGCGCAAAACCTACCGACGGTAAAAATTAAGAACGTAAAGGTGATTGCTACCGCACCGGCTGGTTCTAACTTAATTGTTGTAAAAGTAGAAACGACAGAGCCGGGCTTGTATGGGTTGGGCTGTGCAACCTTTACACAGCGTGCTGCCGCTGTAGTTACTGCTATTGATAGTTACATGAATGATTTCTGTGTGGGTAAAGACGTTGATAATATCGAAGACATGTGGCAATCATTTTATGTAAGTTCTTATTGGCGCAATGGGCCTGTGTTAAACAATGCTTTGAGCGGACTTGACCAGGCATTGTGGGATATAAAAGGAAAGCGGGCAAACATGCCGCTTTATCAATTGCTCGGGGGGAAAGTGCGTTTTGCTATTCCCTGTTATGCGCATGCCGGCGGCAACGATCCTTCTGCCGTTGCTGAAAGTGTAAAAAAATTCATGGACCAGGGCTTTAAGCATGTACGGATACAGCAAGGTGGTTATGGTGCTGTTGGCGCAGTTTCAGACAAGCCCGATTTTAAAAGTGCCGGCTTTGGTTATCCTGATGACAATTATATGAATGTGCAGGCTTATTTAAAATCAGTTCCAAAAATGTTTGACACGGTTCGAAAAGCCTGTGGTGAAACTGTTGAACTTTTGCATGATGTTCATGAGCGGGTGCAGCCAATGGATGTAATAAATATGTGCCGCCGCCTCGAAGAATTTAGTCCGTTCTTTATTGAAGATCCACTGTCACCGGAAAACACAGGCTGGTGGAAGCAGTTACGTTCCAGCACAACAGTCCCCTTTGCAATGGGAGAGTTATTCAACAATGTAAACGAATTTTTAGATCCTGTAGTAAACCATTACTTTGATTATATACGCTGCCATGTTTCACAAATAGGAGGTATTACACCCGCATTAAAAGTGGCGAAAATGTGTGAGTTCTTCAATGTGAAAACCGCATGGCACGGCCCGGGTGATGTATCTCCGGTGGGCCATGCAGCGCAGGCTCACATCGATCTTGCCATTTGGAATTTCGGAATACAGGAAGCGGGATATTTTAATGAAAAATTACAGGCAGTGTTTCCCGGCTGTCCTTCTATGAACAATGGATATATGGTTGTAAACGAAGCACCGGGCATCGGTGTGGATATAAATGAGAAGGAAGCGGCGAAGTATCCGATAAGTACAAAATCCAACTGGCAGGTTCGAAAAGCAGATGGAACCATAATAAGGCCTTGATGTAGAAAATATTTTCTAACCATATTTGAAATTATTTATCAAAAAAATAATAGTATGAAACGTTGCATATTTCTTTTTCTGTCTTTTGTGTTTCTTTATACAAATTTATTAGCCCAGAAAAATATCGACAGTCTCTTGCCAGTGCGTGGCTTTTGTATAGGGGCGCCAAAACCCGCTGCAGTAGATTCATTCACCAGGTTTATTAATGAAGAACTTGCGCCACGCAATGTAAATACGTTGGTATTAAGAATTGACTATCGTTATCAATTTAAAAGTCACCCTGAACTTCGGGATAGCTTTGCATTAAGTAATAGCGATATTAAAAAAATGGTAAAGGCGTGCCAGCAACATCATATCCAGATTATTCCGCAGATCAATCTTTTAGGTCATCAATCATGGGCGAGCCATACAGACAAGTTGCTTGCGGTGTATCCTCAATTTGATGAAACTCCTAACGTTCAAATGCCCGAAAAATATGAATGGCCTAATGCAGATAAATTGTATTGTAAAAGTTATTGTCCGCTGCATCCGGAGGTACATGATGTTGTATTTGATCTTGTGGATGAAATCTGTGATGTGTTTGAGACGACTGCGTTTCATGCAGGAATGGATGAAGTTTTTTATCTCGGTGAGGATAAATGCCCTCGTTGTGCAGGGCTCGACAAGGCTGAATTATTTGCCAATGAAGTTCGCCTGATTCGTGATCACCTTGCTCAGAAGAATCGTACACTTTGGATTTGGGGAGATCGGCTGATTGATGGAAAGGCGACGGGCCTTGGCATGTGGGAAGCCAGCTACAACAATACTTATCGTGCTATTGATATGATACCTAAAGATGTTGTGATATGCGACTGGCACTATGAGCGTGCAGATAAAACACCTGTTTATTTTGCCATGAAAGGATTGCGTATCGTTACCTGTCCATGGCGTAAACCGGAACTTGCGGTAATTCAAACGAATGATATGGTTGACTTCAGGAATCAATCGTCGAAAACAATGCAGGATAAGTTCTACGGTATGATGCAGACTGTATGGTCAGATGCGACTTCTTTTATGAAAGGTTTTTACAATAAAGAAAAAGATAACAAAGGTGGCGATGATACTCCATGGGCCACCTTCAATACACTTTACGAAAAAATAAATAGTTTTCAATAGAAATTAACAGCTGCTTTATAACGAACGAAGTGTCCTTATAACTGAATAGAATAGCCGAAAATATAGCTTTTCCAAAATGATTACGCTATAAAAATATCAGTTCATCAATTTTTCAAATATTTGCCGAACCATGCGAGATAGCGATTTAGTCTATCAACCTGGTAAGTTGGTACACTAACTCCATGGAACTGGCCCGGATAAATTACGAGTTCGGTAGGAATACCAACAGAACGTAACGCCTGGTACATTTGTTCAGCTCCCGCTGAGGGTACATTAAAATCCAACTGGCTCGCCATAAATAATGTTGGTGTTTTTATGCGATCAACATGAAAGAATGGGTAGGATATTTTTATCCATTTATCCATATTTTTCCATGGTGGACCAAGTTCAGTTTCATATTGCGTTACATATTGATCTACCCCATACATACTGAGCTGTAAGGCGCTGCCGGCACCACTTGCAGCTGCTTTGAATCGTGAGTCAGTCGCAATTGTATAATCGGTTAAAATGCCGCCGTAGCTCCATCCGCCTATGCCCATACGTGCGGAATCTGCAATGCCCTTTGCAATGAGGTAATCTGCAGCGCCAATTATATCCTTTACTTCTTTATTTCCCCAATCTGCATAAATTGCTTTTGTATAATCAATTCCGCGCCCACTACTACCCCTGTAATTTACAGCAGCAACGGCGTAGCCACCCGCAGCAAGTACCTGGCGATATAAGTCGAATTCATATTCATCCTGGGCAACAGGGCCGCCGTGAATAAACATAATCAAAGGAAGCTTGCCATCAGCGTTTTGCGGACGATACAGCAACCCTGAAACAACAGTTCCATCTTTGGTAGTCGATTTAAAACCTTCCACTTTGCTCAATTGCAAAGGCGCAAGAAAAGAATCAGAAACGTTGGTGAGTCTCCGCGTGCTTCCGTTTTCAAGTGCATACAATTCAGAAGGCAATTGTGGTTCACTCATTTCGATCAACCACTTATCGCTTGTCTTATTATATTCCAATTGGCTTACACTCCTTTCACCTTCAATTATTTTTTTCATCTTCCCGTCTGCAATTGTAAATTGAACCGGGTAGCATTCACGATCATCTTCCATTAATACAAAAACTGATTTTCCATCTTTAGCCCATCTTGGATTTCTTACGGGCCTGTCAACAGCAGTTGATAATATTTTAGGCTTGCCGCC
>JBDTVF010000162.1:0-7110 GCA_040007325.1 Ginsengibacter sp.
GCAAACCTTTCTCTTTAGAATTTTTATTTTAACCCTTAAATGAATAACCATCTCTGTATTGCCTTTTTACAAATTGGTTCGCTTCATCAAAGTTAGTAATCTTCATATTTTCGGCATCCCATAACAGTTTCTTTCTTCCGGGAAAATTACCGGATGCATCTTTTACGTTCCAACTGCGAAGTGCCAGGTTAGCGAAGAGCACGGTTTCAGTAAGCGGACCTGCATAATCAAAATTGGAACTCGTTTTACCTTTTCCAAAGCCCGCAATACAAGCGTTCACCCATTGAGCGTAGTGGCCGTCCTGTCCGCCCGGAACTCTTTCTACTGTCTGCGGCACATTAACACCTTTGGTTTTTGAAGTAGGTAACAATGTAGGGTCGTCACCATAGCAGCCGCACATCATTTTTCCCTTAGTTCCTTCTATTATAGCACCACCATCTGAGTTGCCCATTTCTTCATTGGCACCAAGTTCTTCCGGGCGTTCGGGCCTTATATTGCCATCCATCCATGTAAGCGCTACGTCAGGCTTGCCATTCTTTCCCGGGAATTTCATTTTTATGGAAGATGCTACAGGGCAACTTTCAGGATGATAGGCGGGCGTCCACATTTTTTCATATACATCAGCTACGCTGCATTCTACCTCTGACGGGTAGCCGAGGCCAGCTACTTTAAACGCAGGATCAATAATATGACAACCCATATCGCCTAATGCACCGGTACCAAAGTCCCAATAACCGCGCCAGCTAAAAGGTACAAAGCCATCATGATATTCATGAAATGCTGCAGGCCCGAGCCATAAGTTCCAGTCAAGCTCTTTGGGTATTTCATCTTTGGTTGTAGGATAGCCTGTTCCCTGCGGCCACACGGGCCTGTTAGTCCAGCAATGAATGGTGTGTGCATCACCTATCAGGCCAGCGTTATACCAGTCTTCCATCAGTCGCACACCATCGCCCGATGAACCCTGGTTACCCATTTGAGTAACAACTTTATATTTCCTGGCGGCTTCTGTTAAGACCCTGGCTTCGTAAATATCATGGGTCATTGGTTTTTGCACATATACATGCTTGCCCATTTGCATCGCCATTAACGCAGCAACGGCATGCCCATGATCGGGGATGGATACGGATACCGCATCTAAGTTTTTCCCTTCCTTATCCAGCATTTGCCTGTAGTCTTTATAGTAAGGCGCTTTGGGAAAAGCCGCTCTTGTTTTAGCAGAGGAACGATCATCCACATCGCACAAGGCAATGATATTTGCATTTCCCGACTTAAAAAAATTAGCAATATCACTTTGACCCTTGCCTCCCGCGCCAATGGAGCCAATATTAAGTTTATCACTCGGCGCAGTAAATCCCCTGCCCAATACATGACGCGGTACAATGCTAATACCGGCAGCAACTAAAGAACCGTTGCGGATAAAATTTCTTCTTGAAGAGTTTCGTGGTTTGTTATTATTCATACAGCAATGTTTTTTAATTAAAAAAATGATTTATTCGAATTAGATATTTTCAACCTAAGAGCATTAAAGTTAAGAACTTGTCTGTATCGGGCTAATATTTTTTACGAATGGATGCTGGAAGATGTATTGAAAGCACCTGGAATTTATAACATACTATTTTAAAACTGGAAAATGTTGCTTAAAATTCTTCTGTAAATGGCTGGAGAAGGGATAAATAATATTTCTTACAGAACATCTAAAGGCTAACATCCTGAACAGGTCTTACAGAGTTTCTACGATTTTTATTAAAATGATAACTGGCATTACCATCTCTGAAATTTACAAGATATGCCTGACCATGATCATTATTATATTCCAATGAGCTCCAATAATAATCATTTGCAAAATTTCCGATATCATCTGCGCCGGGCCCTATAATTCTGTACATCGTTTGCAATTCGTTTTTAGTTGGCAAGCGCCATCCATTGCCCAAAGAAGCGCAAGCTTGTTTAGCGTCCTCCCATGTCATTTTACCCAAATCTTTTTTAGAAGCGATCAACCCCTTTTTGCCCGTGTCAATAAAAAAAATAATACCATCCTTGTATTCCTGCTTCAGGGTGAAGTTTGAGCCAAGCAAAGACGTATTGCTTTCAGTAAGCCCAAAAAGAATTTTCTCAAATTTCTTACGAACGCTATCCGTTTGTATATTAACAACCTCATCACCAAGGCTGTCAATTTTTTTGGCCTGTTGATTAAATGCTTCCTTCACTTTTGCCGCTGCGCTATCGGTTTTTGCTTTTTGAGCACTGACTTCCTTTGATGCATTTACGGCTTCTATCCTTGCTTTCTCTGCCTGTGATTTTGCATTCCACGCATATACAGAAGCAAGAGCAGCCACTATTGCAAAAACTGATACAACTGTGGCCACCAATCTTGTTCTTCTTAAATTCTTTTTTTGTGCTTCAGCCTCTTTTCTTTCTGTTTCTGCTTCAAGAGATTTTTTTAGTTGTTCTTCTTTTTCCTCATTGGCTTTTTCAATCTGCATCGCAATTCTTTTATTACGTCTTTCTTTTATCACCGGTATCAATACATCGTGTATCAATTCTACATATTCAACTCCATCGCGGTCTTCCTGGCGGAGGATGCGTTTATTAATTAAGGCAGCAATAACGGCGTCATCAATTTTATAATTAGTCTTAAGCTGCTCCACCGATTCCAATTTTCTATAGCCGCTATCTGTCAACATCGTGTCTTCGATTCCTTCACTTACATTATCACCAAATTCTTTAAGCGTGTCGTTATAAAAAGAATAAATAACATCTTCAATCTTAAAGTCCGAAACCAATGCCGGAGTAAACTTATCCAGTTTTCTTTCAATTCTTTTTTCATTAACCTGGAAACAGATAAGACTTAATAAAAAAGGCTCAACGAGTAATCGCTTTACGTTATCGTTGTCACTGGCGATGGTATCAAAATCGTGTTCGCTTATGCCGGGCAATTTCTTAATAATATCTACGGCAACTTCTTTATCAATCAAACCTTTTGCTGATTTTAAAACGGCATCCATTGCCTGCAGCGTAGTCATTTGCACAATACGGGACCTGCTGTTTTTCAGGGAGGGCATGTGTTTTTTCAGGCCTTCCAATTGTGCCAGGTAGTCTTCACGAAGGCTTATGATCACACGGTAATTCATCCGCTCGTAATCAGAAGGAATCAATTCATCACGTTGCTGATAATCCTGGTGTACTACGAAAGGAACCCTGTTTTCACACAAATCAGAAAGTTCTGTAACGAGGTCAGCGACCTCCCGGCTGTCATCTTTACCTATCGTAAATATTTCTTCAAACTGATCAAGGATTAAAACCGGCTGCATCGATGCTGCCGGTAGTTTTATATCATGAAAATATTGCCATAGAGTTCTATCGCCAATGTCAGCATTTATCGCATGTGCTCCATTAAACTTTTCTGAGATGAAATCTTTTAATTGCCTGAGGGGAGATTTTGTCGCCGCATAATCGACCCTGAAATAGACTGGATAAAAAGAATTTCTTTGCAGTTTCGGCATAAGCCCTGCCTTCAAAAGGGATGTTTTACCGATGCCTGATTTTCCAAAAACAACAACAGGCGAGTTCCGCTTCACTAATAAAAACAATTCGTTCACTTCTACATCGCGGCCGCCAAATTGCAATTCGTTTTTTTCTTCAAAAGACTGAAGGCCGGGAAACGGCCGCTGCGAATCAACTTCACCGGGAGTAGGTTTAATAATGTTATCGGCCATATCAGGAAATTGACGGGTTGTTGCTTGGTTCTTCAATAATGGGTCTTAAATTATTTTCCTGGATGAATTTTCTTACTACAGGGCCATAATCATCGAAATTTTCGATTTTATTAATAGTCTTTTTTCTTATGCGCTGCGGTATGCTCTCTTCACCGGGGCTGGTGTCGTCAATAATATACGGTCGCAGGTAATCTTTATCATTATCATACGTGATGGCATAGCTCCACTCGGTGTCATAGACATAACGGTTCTTATCGCCGATGGAATTTTTCGATATCAGTGCAATGAAATAATCACACTCCTTAATTTTTTTTATGAGGATGTCATCATAATTTCCGCCCGTCTTCAGGCTGTCCTTATCAAAGAAAACCTGTACACCATTCCTGTCAAATTCATTTTTTAGTTTTTCAGCAATAGAATAATCATCCCGGCTGTAGCTTAAAAAAACAAGCTCTTTATAATGAGGCGCAGACGTTACCGATTCATTAGTTGGCGGACAGCACTGTTCGCATACTTCATTCACAAATGCAATTGAATTCTCCATACTTGATTTTTCATTGCCGGTCGTGTTGCCTCCTATGGGAATCACTAAAGTTGCATTACTTTCCAGGAATATTAGCAGGTCTTTATCTTCCAGTATATGATCGCAGGCTACGTATTTATCACGGCTGCTATCGATATATCTTTCATTAGCGATAATGCGTATGAAAAATCTCATGAACCAATCAGGAAAACTGCAACCGATAAACAACAGACATTTGCCATCGAGCGTATCAAACAAAGCTTTTATTTTATTGGAAGAATCATTTTTAAGCATGTACAGGCATTCCAAAGATTCTTCATCAGAGGCAGCAAATTTGCCCCATGTGATGTTGCCCATTAAGTTGAAAACGTTTGGAAGAGCATGATCGTTTTTTTCACCAGGATCAGACTCCGCATCTTGTATAGAAAAATTTATGGATGGATTCTTTTTTTTCCCTTCAGCCTCAAAAGCCCGCTCAAGAAAATTATCAATATTAACGGTCACGAAATTTTCAAACCCTTTTATTCTTATTAACTTCCGGAGAGGCTCCAGTACAATTTGCTCGTCTGTAAGTTTTATGGTCTCGTTTTTAATAACATTTTTAATGCTATCGGGCTTGATAGCCTTTGAGAGTAACTGCAATACAATACTATTGAAGTCTACAGGATGCACCAAGGGTCCGCCTTTGCCATAAATTTCCCATAATTTAATAGCGAGGTATTTGTACAGGTTTATACGAACACAGTCATCCTCGCAGACACCTGCCTTTACAATACCATCATAATTTTTGCTTTGCGATATACTCTTTTTAGAGAGTTTTATTTCCGTCAGATCGTTACCCAATATTGGTACAACATTGTTTGTACTTACATTATACTTAAATGACTCCCAATCAAATTCCATAAGTAGTTTTTTGTCTTTGATTTACCATTAAAAGTTTTACCCCGCATTTATGCGGGCAGGTCGCGATCAGGTTATAAAACATGTGGGTAGCTGGCAAAAAGCGTCGTAAGAGTATGCAGGAATTATAAGCCCCCTGTATTTTTTGACGACAATCTTTGAGGGAATATTTTACAAATTACAGATTTTAAAATAAACTGCAGGCCGGTTTTTAGAAAGATGGGTCGTGGAATTAAAGCATTATCAAAGATCAACGAAGCAATTCGCATCGGGTGAATTTGTTAAAGACATATCTTATATAACCGCCCATTTCAAATATTTCAACTTGTTAAATACACGCTGCACCTAATAGTAAAAAGATTGATTACACTTTAGTAACGGGGCTTTTAAAACCAACACTAACACTATCTCACGGTAATCCTAAGCCGTAAATCATTGTACCCGGTTGAGCTTTGCCAAACATGTGTATTGGCCAACCGGATACTGTAGGCAGGATTGTTTGCAAGGCTTTCATACCCATCAGGCAGGTTCAAAAAGAGGTGATAGTTTCCTGTAGGAACATTAGCGGGTAGTTGTAATTTTTCAGAGATATGGATATTGCCACTGAACCACTTTTGTATTTTAGCAGAGAGCTCAATAGAAAAAATGCTGCCGGTACTTTCATTTTTCAGGATGAGTTGTACAGGCCTGGCGTTATACGGTGAGGCATAGCCGTCGTTGCGAAGATCGGCTTCTAATGTAAATTCTTTTCCGCGATGAATGGTTTTAGGTAGGGCAGCTTTCTCCATTACAAAACGGTATCCCAATTTCTCCTTAATGCTTTTCATGCAGCCCAGCGAATCCCAGTCATTATTCACATCATTGTTGTAAGAAGCGTTCAGGTAGCTGTAATGCATCATGCGCATTTCTGTCTCCGCTCGTCCCACAGGTTCGCAATCGTTCTGCGGGCTGAAGGTGTCGTCACAAGTTTCTCCGCCAACTACCGTATATTTTGTATCGCTGCTGATATAGTTCCGAAGCGCTTCAAGCGAAGCTTGCCGTGGTTGCGTGGAACTTCCATAATCGTAGTACGTGCCATAGTCATCAGGCGAAGAAAGATAACAGTCGTTATGAAAGCCAAGCCTTGCTGCATCCGAACCTGAATAAGCATTATTCAAAGTAAGCGGAGCATTTGACACATCAGCATGAGGCCCATATAAATATTTCTGTTTTATCTGCGGTGTTCTCACCTGTATCATTCTTGTTTGCGGCAATGCATCGAGTAATCTTTTTAGAAACTCATTGCGTTTCTTCCAGCCACTGTCCGTCATTTTACCAACGCCGTTTTGCGAAGCATCACCAAAGTAATCTGTATAATAACTTTCGCCCCATATACCGATAAACCCTTCCTGTAATACCGCAATCACATCCGCATTCTTTTGTAACAAAGGCTTTAATTGCTCCACGTGCTTAAGTACAACCTGCTCCGGTGCATCACCGTACGGCGGGCAAATTTTATTTTCATCAGGGCAATCACCGGAGTGCGATCTGTTAGTATATGCAAAGCGAAGGATCATCTTTATGCCTGCCTTTCGCACGATGTCAAAATCGCTTTGCAACTGGTCAAGAAATTCGGGTGAAAGAGGCTGGTCTTTAAAACTGTCAAGTTCATAGCCACGATAGATAAGCGTTGATAAAACACTGTAAGTGGCTTTGCTCATAGTCTGCGGCTTCGTTCTTAACTGCACCAGCTTTGCAGAATCAAGCGGAACAAAATTGCTGGCTCTTGTTCCCATCGGTATATAAAAGCCACGCTCAGGGTTTACAAAGTCAGTATGATCTTCCTGGTATTGTACGTGCAGGGTAGGGCTGCATGAGAAAAGTAAAAAGACGAATGATAGAGCTAAAAGAGTATTTTTCAAATTGCGGCTTTTGATCTTGATAAAAAGATTTCGAAAAAATCATTAAAGGAGGCAAAGATAACAGAAGGAC
>JBDTVF010000163.1:0-7109 GCA_040007325.1 Ginsengibacter sp.
CGCCACTCACCTGGTGCCTGGCTTTTACCATCTTTGGGGCGATTGCATTCACCGGCTTAGATTATTTGATAAAAGAAAAATGGGGTTCAGGCAAAGGCAGCGGACTGCTCGCCGCGGTGACCTTGGATGGCATACCGGAAAATCTTGCCATGGGCGTAGCCTTAATAGGTGCAGGTCCGCTTTCCGTGGCGGCACTTTGTGGTTCTATATTTTTATCTAACCTGCCGGAGGCTGCCGGCGGCGCCAAAGAAATGAATAGTTCTATTCAATCAAAACAAAAAGTGATGTGGCTTTGGGTCGGCACCGCATTATTATTATCTGGCTGCGCCATCCTCGGGAACATTTTTTTAGAGCATGTGCCCGACCCCGTACTCGCATACATACGCTGTGTGGCTGCGGGGGCAGTGGTGGCATCGCTGGCTATAGAAGTTTTTCCAAAGGCATTTAAAAAAGACAATTACTGGGCTGGTTTATCTACCATCTTAGGTCTTGTATTGGCTTATTATCTAAACAGCCTGGGGGCGTAATAAGCTATAATCTCCGTCAAGAAACATCCATATTTTATTGGTGCAGTTAACGTTTCCCTTACCATCATGCGGAGACTGCAAGCCCGTTGAAACACCAACTGATCCTTTCTCAGGATAGCTATCTGCACCACGAGTGTATGATTACCTGGAACTTTTATTCCCCACCAAAACGCCTGCCTGAATTATTAGTCGGGCAGGCAAGAAAATGGAGCAAAGAAAATTAATAGAGTCTGTCGTTGTCTATACTCAATTATAAAGTTGAAGTAACAGACATTGATTGAATAATTTTAAATAGTCAAAAATAGCAGGAGAAACGACTGGTACTTACTTTCACTTTATATTAAACTTCCGGCCTGCAATCTCAAATTGAGCATCAAACTATTTCTAATTGCTGTCTGGTTGCTTTAAAGGTATTTCAAAACAAAATGTAGAGCCACCTCCTTCAGCGCTTTCTAACCATATTTTCCCATTTTGGCTTTTTATTATTTCGCTGGAAATATATAATCCAAGCCCTAACCCGGGAAAAGTATTTTCATTTTCTCCACTCACCCTAAAAAACTGTTCAAATACTTTATCCTGCTTGCTTTTGGCTATGCCAATACCAAAATCCTTTATACAAAAAGTAACGGATTGCTTATTTACTGCTGTTCTAATAATGATCTTGTCACTCTTAGGGGAATACTTAATTGCATTTGAAATAAGGTTGGTAATTACCTGGCCTACGCGCTCTTTGTCTCCATATATTATTGCGTCCTTACCCAGCTCGGTTATTATGGTGTGATTTTGTGCGGTTAATTTCAATTCATCTGTTATTTCATCTACAAGCTTATTAAAATCATAAGCCACTTCTTCAATAACCAATTTACCCGATTGAATTTTTGTAACATCTAAAAGGTCTGAGATAAGGTGTGTTAATTTATTTATTTGCGAATCCATTTTTTGCAATGCTGATGAAGAGAAATTATCTTCTTTTTTTTCAAACATCATTTGCAAAACCTGTCCATATGCTTTTAAACTTGTTAGCGGCGTCTTAAGTTCATGACTTGCGATTGCAAGAAAATCGTCTTTTTGTCTTTCCAGTTCTTTGCGCTTTGTAATATCAATGGTTGCTCCCAACATACGAACGGGCTTATCGTTATCAAACAAAACCTTTGCACTTGTGAAAACCCATTTTATTTTTCCTGTTGCCGTAAATATTCTAAACTCAATATTATAGGGAGCTTTATTTTCCAATGCAGCCTCTATAGCTTTTTGAACCCTGTCTTTATCATCGGCATGTATCCTTGTAATGTAACTAACCAACTCGCCATCGAAACTATTTTTTTCCACTTCATGTATCTGGTACACTTTGTCTGTCCACCTTATTTTGTTTGCAACAATATCCCAATCCCACACACCAATGTCTCCCGCTTCTAGCGCCAAATTTAAACGGGCTTCATTTTCTTTTAATCTTTCTTCAGCAATTTTGCGGTCAGTGATATTTCTAAAATTACCAACCAGTGCATTTATGTTTGCTGTATGCAAGTGATTTACCCCGATTGTCTCAACCCATGCCCATGAACCATCTTTATGCTTTACACGGTATTGTAAACTAATTTGCCCTCCGGGAGTTTTAAGTAAGGTTTGAAAATTGCTGAAGAAAAAATCCATGTCATCCGGGTGCATAAATGGAGCTATTCCTAATCCGGCTATCTCTTCCGGAGTGTATCCCAAAACATTCTTTATTGATTCACTTGTATATAATATTTTCCCTTCCTCACTAATAAGCTGAATTGCATCTGTACTTTTTTCGATGAGTGTACGAAAAAGCTGGTCGCTCATTTTTAAATTCCATAAATCTGGTAAGTCTTTTTCTGTCATTACAACCAAAGATATACATCAGTATTAAATCATAAACTATTATGGTTAAAAGCATACAATCACGATGTCTGCCTGCCTCTTTTATTAGAATAAAAACATTGGCCCCTAAAGCTAGTATAATAAATGGATGTAATTGTTTTTTCTTCCAACAAATCCTATTACTTATCTACTCTATTATGAAACTTGCCTTCACAAATTAAAAGTACAAATCTCTTGTATTACAAGGCACCACCTACACCGTTTTTTTGGGAAGTATCAGTCGCTGATATTGCCAATGCTACCAAACTTGCGCGAAGGAAGGCGAGGAGAAGTGTGAAAACCGGTTATCGCTGAAAATGGTTATTTTCATGAACAACGATAATGACAAGGCGTGCATTCTCGCAGTACGATGATTATCCAAAAAGTTGAGCTAACTAAATTTATAGATCTATTTGGGTATTTATTTTCAACAAGCCGTAACTATCTATTCAATGCTATTAAATCTTTCTTTTCATTTTAAATATTTTCCCCTGCTGGTGATAGCCGGCATCGCATGGATAACGCCTCTTGCTTTGTCCTTACTAAAAATTAAAAAAGTTCCGTCTGTAATAGTTGAAATTGTACTCGGCTATTTCATCGGAAAATATTTGCTTCGAAATGTGGATCACGAAAGCTTCCGGATATTGGAGTTTTTTGCGCTCACCGGCTTTATATTCCTGATGTTTTTGAGTGGGCTGGAGATCGATGTAGACCAGATAATGGCTTCCCTGCCCAGGAGAAAACTGACTTACAAGCGATTTATCAGGAATCCATTACTGGTTAGCCTTGTTTATTTCTCCCTGTCCATTTTATTGGCCTTTGGGGGTACATTACTGCTTTCACGTGTTATTCATATTCCACACAACTGGTATTTTTCATTGATCCTTATCACCACTTCGGTGGGTATTGTGGTGCCGGTGCTGAAAGAAAGGGGTGAAATCAAAGAACATTTCGGCCAACAGATCGTACTTGCCGCTGCAGTAGCCGACATTTTCAGTATCATCTTATTTACAATAACTGCCATTGTTTACAAAAATGGTTTTGAAATTGAAATACTGTATCTCTTCGGATTATTCTTCCTTTTTATTATTTTTTATTCGATTGGCAAAAGACTCAAGAATATCCCTCTTTTGAAAAACCTGGGATATCAATTATCGCACGCTGCTTCTCAAATACGTATCAGGAGTTCCATGCTTATGATGATACTTTTTGTGGTGATCGCCCAATTTATAGGGGATGAAGCTGTACTGCTTGGAGCTTTCCTGATGGGCCTGGCTCTTTCCTCCATGCTGCACCGTGAGCGATCAGTGATGCTGCTTAAGCTCGACGGCATGGGGTACGGTTTCTTTATACCCTTCTTTTTTATTATGGTGGGTGTAGAATTTGATCCTTCTGCATTAAAGGAATTTGATCAGTCGCTTATCTGGTTTCTTGTGCTGCTTTTAATTACATTGTTTCTTGTAAAACTTTTACCGGCTTTGCTTTGGAAGCAGCTTTTCGGAATAAAACGGGCTATGGCAGGAGGCTTCCTGATGTCTTCCCGGTTGAGCCTTATTATAGCTGCCTCCGCCGTGGGTCTTGAGCTGGGTGTGATTACGCCGGGTATTAATGCCAGTTTTATAATAATGGCCGTCGTCACCTGCTTTGTATCCCCGGTAATTTATAATCTTCTGTCACCGGAGGACCAATCAGCGGGCGGGAAAGTATTGATTATCGGGGGAAGCCATATGGCAGTAGTATTGGCCAGGCGGCTAAACATGCATGGTAAAAAATCGGTTATTATAGAAAAAAACCCTGACAGGGCCCACGATATTTCAGCCAAAGGATTGAATTGTATGGAAGGCGATGGAACACAAGCTGCATTATATGAAAAACTTAAATTGAATACATCTGATTATATCATAGTGAATACGGGGGATCCCGAAGAAAACTACCTGATCTGCAAATATTTAAGGAAGGAGCTTATGCACGATAACATTATATCCCTCGTAGATACATCTGATCTTGAGGCTAAATTAAAGCAACTGGGTGTGCATACAGTAGATGGTTTGGGAGTAATGGCGACCACCATTGAAAATTTATTGTTGCGGCCTGCCACCTATCGTGCGCTGGTTGAATCATTCGAATACTTTAGTGTAGAAGAAATCCCGATTACGAAAAAGGAGGTTGATGGCTTACAGTTTAAAGAAATTCCTTTTCATAGTGATGCAATCATTATCATGATAAAAAGGAACAATTCTTTTTTTATACCGCAACCCGAAACTTTTTTGCGTGCAGGAGATATCCTACATGTTTTTGGAACAGATACGGCCATAGAAAGCACACATGAAAAGGTAGGTAGGCGAAGAAGTTGAGCAGCAATTTGAATGCTCAGTTGTGTAATAATTTTTTAATTGATTTATTGTATCGCCAAAACATCTTGATGGCTTATTCCTTTGTTTATTTGCTTCGGCATAGTACAACATTCATAAATTTCAAGGCCTTTCGTTTCGTGGCATCCTGGTGTACCGTATTTCGTAATTATGACTTACGTACATAAGGGCGTTTACATTTACTCCACTTGTCAAGAGCCGGTGAAGATTATCTTATAAGACTTATCATTCCTTTCAATACTAATTTACTTGCTTTAAAAGTGATCGTATAAATATAGATACCGGCAGGCTGCAATGATCCACGGAATTTTCCATCCCATGAAGTGATTTCACCTGATGCTTTATAAACCAGGTTTCCATACCGGTTAAAGACATTGACAATCGCATCAAATTCAGGGTCAAGAAAAGGAATTTTCCAGGTGTCATTTATTCCATCACCATTAGGCGTAAACGCAGTAGGTACGAAGATATCTTTTATTACCTCTACCAACACATGATCTTCGTTAGTGCAGCCATAAATTGATTTCGCAGAAAGCGTATATTCCATATCGCTGGCCGGCCAAACCAATGCTGATAGTTTCGAAATGTCATCTATATAAAGATCCGGTCCCCAGGAATATTT
This sequence comes from Ginsengibacter sp., assembly GCA_040007325.1. Taxonomy (GTDB): domain Bacteria; phylum Bacteroidota; class Bacteroidia; order Chitinophagales; family Chitinophagaceae; genus Ginsengibacter. Next base: position 5,400 of record JBDTVF010000163.1, read on the forward strand.
CAAGCTCTCCCCTTCCACTTTACCAGCTAACATTACAGTGTTGCCGGTAATCAAATGCCTGTCGGGTCCTGCATCCACCGTGGGTTTTGTATGAACATTTATTATTATAGCAGGCGACGCAACACCGCAGGAACGGTTGGTATTCGCCTCCCTTTCAGTAAACCTGTACCAATAATTACCCGAAAGAGTTGGAAGTCGCAAATAACTAAAGGAAGTGGCACCGGCAATGTCATTCCATGTCGCTCCCCTATCAGTACTTAACTGCCATTGATATACCATTGGCTGGGAGCCGGAAGAGGATGATGACGCATTAAAAGTATACGTGCTGCTGCTACTTTCACACACATCAATTTGGTGGCTGGAATCTCCTGTTACACTTGCCGAGACCAAAGCTCCACATGGGCGAAAAGTAATATCATCCAATGCAAGATCATTGCCTTCGCCGCCCGGGGCATTGTTAGTCATGCGCAATACGACCGCGGTTATGTTTGCTGGGGTGGTAAAATAAAATCCATATTGTTTCCATATAATAGTTTGCTCTACCGGTATATCCCCGGAATTATAAGATTGCAATAGCTGGCCCGTTGTAGTTTCAATAGTAAATGTAATGTTGGGCCTTATGCCCTGTATAAAATATTTCATATTGAGCATCCATGCTGCAAATTCATAAGTAGTATTTCCACAAAGATTTTTTACCGTATCTAAATAAAAATCACCCGCCTCAAAAGATGCATCAACCAGCATAAAATAGCCCCCGGAATTGCCGGTATGATCGCTTGGTAAAACATGCCATCCATAGTTGCATTCAATACCCCTGTTCAAAAGGGTATAAAATCCATTCACCGGGCAGGCGTTTGCCGCATATTGATAATTGGTTGTTGCCGCAGACAAACTGGGGCCCGGGTTATCACCTGCACCAAAAGTAATATTCACTACCGGATCGCCAAGGCTTCCATTACATAGTTGAGCCCCCGCCCTGAAAGGTAAAGCAGCAATAACGAGTATAAAAAGATGTGGTGAAAAAAAGAACCTTTTCAAACAGAATAGTTTGCGAATCATATAAACAAGGCAGAGACTGACAAATATATGCCCTTTAGCTCTTTTGTAAGCAGGACACCGTTCCAGCCGTTATAACTACTCAAGTCTTTCCCCTTTTTTGCTTAAAAATTTTTAATCTTAGCCTCTGCTGATCTTCCCTTTAAGCCGTTTGCCAAACTAATAAAAGCAGCCGTGGAGGCTGCTTTTATTAGACCTAACATTTAGCATTATGTAATTCTACAAAAAGATCTTTCTATAACCACCTATTTGTAATTTTCGCCATTGGTCGGAGACCAGAAGGTTGTTCTCACGAGTAGTGAGGAGGACTTTTCAAAAACGGATGAACACCTACCTGAAATATATCAAAGTATCATCCTATTCAAAGAAAACTTATTTACCAGGCGGACTCGCAGAAGGCACCATAACGGTTCTTTGACTGGTAGATTAAGTTAAAGAGAATAAGCCTTAATACCTTTTGTTAAGTTGTCCCCCTCTCATAAGTAATTTATTATTATAATAAAATAGCAACGGTAGCCAGGTAAAGCCTACCCCATTTACTTGCCCGCGCAAACCTGCATCTCTATTTTAAAATTAGTTGGGCACGTAATTCGCCGCCGGGGTCGGTATTGCTATGAATATTTACATAATAATCGCCTGCTTTTAAATCGGCCT
>JBDTVF010000164.1:0-7086 GCA_040007325.1 Ginsengibacter sp.
AAGACAGAAAAGAATATTTACGGCATTAATGACATTCCTTTTTTGAAAAGAGTTTTTCAAAAACTCATTATTAATTTTACCTGGTGGATCAATAGGAAAGATGCAGATGGTAATAGTATTTTTGAAGGTGGCTTTTTAGGCCTTGATAATATCGGCCTCTTTAACCGCAGCATGATTCTGCCTGGAAATATGCTGCTGGAGCAAGCTGACGGTACAAGTTGGATGGGAATGTATGCATTAGGTATGATGGATATTGCTCTTGAAATTGCTATGTACGATGAATCGTTTCAGGATGCGGGAACTAAATTTTATGAACACTTCGTAATTATAGCAGAGGCCCTCAACGAACTTGGCCTTTGGAGCGAAGAAGATAAGTTTTTTTATGATGTGCTATCGATCGATAAGTCTGAGGCTTTTCCACTCAAGATAAGGTCAATTGTAGGCCTTACGCCCTTGTTCGCGGTGTCGATTATCGAAAATGAAGTGCTTGAAAAACTGACGGATTTTGCCAAAAGAATGCAATGGTTCCAGGTGTACAGGCGGGCTAATGATAAATACCTGCCAAGCCAGGAAAAGGACGAAGATCAATGTGTACTTCTTTCACTCGTACATAAAGAGCGGTTAAAATATTTACTTGACAAATTACTGGACGAATCTGAATTTCTATCTGCCGGTGGTGTAAGGGCTCTTTCAAAATTTTACCAGCAAAACCCATACACGTTAGAGGCTGACGGAAACACTTACTCGATTCAGTACGATCCCGGCGATTCTACATCAGGCATGTTTGGCGGAAACTCTAACTGGCGAGGACCTGTTTGGATGCCCATAAATTATCTTTTTATTAATGCCATAAAGATCTATGGGGAATTTTACCGGGACGAATTAAAGGTAGAATGTCCCACAGGTTCAGGTAAGATGCTTACATTAAGAGAGGTTTCGGCAGAACTTGCACACAGGCTTATTCATATTTTTGAAAAAAATGAAAATGGCGATAGACTTGTGTTTGGCCCTTACAATTGGTTTTATAAAAGGGAAGAAAATAAAGAGCTGGTACTATTTCATGAATACTTCCATGGGGATACCCTTGAGGGCTTAGGTGCCAGCCATCAAACCGGCTGGACTGCGCTTATCGCCAACCTGCTCTACGACTTTGATTTCAGGAAAAAAAACTGAGCCATTTTCTAGTTTCTCTCTACTACTTTGAAATGGACAAAGCTGTAGCTTTATGAATCGATTAAGCAAATACAAATTTTAGCTATTGAAACAACATCTATTTAATTTGCCTGGCATTCCGGCAAGTAAACATTATGTCTTCCAATCATAACCATAATCACAGCCATAGTCACTCGCACACAATTGAACCTGTTGATGCTACAGCGCCATTTGTTATAGGTATTGCTCTAAATGTATTGTTTGTGATAGTAGAGGTAGTCGCCGGAATTATGAATAACTCCATGTCCTTACTTACGGATGCAGGACACAATTTAAGCGATGTAGCAAGCCTGGTATTATCGCTTTTAGCTTTCAGGTTGGCGAAGAAAAGTTCGACAAAAAAATTCACTTACGGTTTTAAAAAGACAACTGTTCTTGCAGCTTTTCTCAATGCAGTTTTGCTTCTTATTGCTATTGGAATACTTGGCTTTGAATCAATACGACGATTAATACATCCTGCAAGTGTTAGCGGTGAAACAATAGCATGGGTGGCGGGTGCAGGCATCGTTGTAAATGCTATAACTGCGTTTCTTTTTTTTAAGAACAGGAAGGCAGATCTCAATATCAAGAGTTCTTATATGCATATGCTAAGTGATACGCTGGTATCAGTTGGTGTGGTTGTTGGAGGTCTTCTTATTAATTTTACAGGATGGAATTGGATTGATCCGGTTATCGGACTTATTATAATGGTGGTAATACTTGTGGGCACCTGGTCACTGTTGGCTGATAGTTTTCGTCTTTCTGTTGATGCAGTGCCCCCGGATATAGACATTGAAGAAATTAAAAATGTTATTACGAGGCAACCAAACATTGTGGAGGCGCATCATATTCATATTTGGGCATTAAGCACAACTGAAAATGCGCTCACTGCACATATCTCATTAGATGCCAGTATTGCTTTTGATGAGAAAATGAAACTGGTCAAAAATTTAAAACACGAATTAATGCATCATAAAATACATCACAGCACTATTGAAATTGAAACGGAAGAATTCGGCTGTGCTGAAAAAGATTGTTGATTTCGAAGAAGATTATTTCGGATTGAAAGAATGCAAATATTAATAACCTACATCTAAATTATTTTTATGGAAAACAAAGTAAATAGACATGACTTAGTAGAATTTGCCGAACAGCAATTAAAAGAACACATTGCCGAGCTCAATACACATTACGAAGGAAGAGAGATTGACTCGGATGAAAAGACAAAGGCAATTGAAACACATTTAAATATGTTCAGGGCTGAACTGGAAGAAAAAAGTAAAGAACTTGGCGATGATGAAAATAATGTTCTTATAAAAGAATATGAACAAAAATTTAAACAAGCACTTCCCTAATAATTTATTGGATGACTGCACTCAACAATATTGGAAATTTTTTCTGGAAAATGTTCAAGGCAATTTTTGTGAGGAAAAAAGATTGCTGCAAATAAATACCATTATGGTAATAGCACCCCACTAGTTCTGAAACAAGTGCCTTTAAAAATAGCTACCTGGTGATTATGTTGGTTGGTGATCGTGATTAGATAAAGCCCTGTGCTTTTCCCATTATGAATTTCTTTTGCTTCCGCTGTTATTTCATCTTCCGGATGAGTTGGTTTTACAAAATTGATAGAGGTATCTAGAGCAACTGATAAAACATTTCTGCTATTGCAGGCAAATGCGAAAGCACTATCTGCCAATGAGAAGGCGATACCTCCGTGTACAATACCAAGCCCGTTCAGCATTTCCTGCCTGATCTTCATTTTTATTTTACTATACCCTTCTTTAATATCAATTAACTCTATTCCCAACCATTGACTAAAAAGATCGGACTTCATCATGTGTTCGACAACGTTTCGTGCTTGTTCATCTTTATCCATTATTATACTTTTATTCGCCCGTAAAATTGGCTTTTCTTTTAGCGAGAAAGGCTGCAACACCTTCTGCGAAGTCTTTTGTGGCACCGGCTTTTTGCTGAAGCTCGTCCTCGGTTTTCAATTGATCTTCGAGGTTTTGGGTTATGGACTTGTTAAGTGCCTCTTTCGTGTACGCCAACGCTTTAGTGGGGAGCTCAGCAAGGATGACAGCAATTTTTTCGCTTTCTTGTTTAAATGAGGAATCGGGGAAAAATTTATAAATCATTCCTATTCTTTCCGCTTCGGTTGCGGATACTTTATCGCCCAGCATCATAAGAGCGCTCGCTTTTTGAAAACCTGCCAGCCGCGGAAGAAAAAAGGTTCCACCATTATCAGGTACCAGGCCAATTTTGCTGAATGCCTGAATGAAAAAAGCCGACTGGGTTGCGATGACCACATCACAACATAAAGCGATATTGGCTCCTGCGCCTGCAGCCACGCCATTCACCGCAGCTACTACGGGCTTATTTAAATTTCTTATTTTACTAATTATAGGGTTATAATGTTCCGCGAGTAGCCGGCTCATGCCCGGTCCATTTGGATCAATTACTTCTTCTAAGTCTTGCCCTGCAGAAAATGCTTTGCCTGTTCCTGTAATAAAGACACACCTTAATGCCTTATTTGTATCACAATCGTCCAACTTCTGTTGGAGAGATAAAGCCATTTCACGGTTAAAAGCGTTATACTTTTCCGGGCGATTAAGCGTAATGTACGCGATCGAATTTTTTATTTCAAAAAGTATACTGGCCATACAGCACTTTGGAAATTTTGTTAGCTGAAAAGATATCAATTATTCATCAATGACATTTAAAATAATCAAATGGTTCCAGGCAATCTTCACATCTATATAGCGCCTTGCATGCAGTAGAGCCAAATTCGCTAATCAACTTTGTTTGTAACGAACCACAAAGCGGGCATTCCACTTTTAGATTTTGTAAATACGCATTATCGAAAGTTTTTCCTACGGGAGGAGAGATGCCGTAAGCCTTTAACTTTTGCTTGCCTTCTTCGCTCATCCAATCTGTAGTCCAGGCAGGCGATAGTTGCTGCTTTATTTTTATTTTTTCAAATCCATTTTGCAAAAGGATCATCCTTATGTTCATTGCAATTGTATCCATTGCAGGGCAACCGCTATAGGTGGGAGAAACGATCACTTCGACATTGCCTTCATCGATATTTATATCTCTAATTATTCCTAAATCCACTATTGATAGTACAGGAACTTCAGGATCGTATACGTCCCGCATCAAATTCCAAAGAACATCATTGTCTATAATTTCTGATAACTTTTGCATGATTGATACTTTACCATTCGCAGCCGGGGTAGGCCCGCTGCAGGAATTGCATTTCTGCCAAAATGAAACCAAGTTGTTCGGTGTGCACACCGGTTTTACCACCACTTTGCATCCAGGCATTTTTGTCACCCACATATTCAAGAGTAGCAGCTGCGAAAATTTCCTTTACTTTTTCATCCCATACAAGCTTTAGCTCTCCTACGTTTGCGCTTACTTGTTTTTGTAACAAATCTTTTTCGTAACTAACCATTTCAAACATTTCACCTGTAAAGGGCCAAACTTCTTCGATTGCCAGCTTCATCCTGCGATTACTCTCTTCAGTTCCGTCTCCCAATCGCATCACCCATTCGCTACTCCATCTTAAATGATAGGTTACTTCCTTAAGTGATTTTTCGGCAATTGCAGCCAATTGTTTATCAGAAGAATCATTGAGCCTTTGATACAAATAGAATTGGTAAGCACTAAAGAAGAACAATTTTAAAATTGTTTTAGCCCAATCGCCGTTAGTAAGTTCTGCGATTAAAAAATTTTTAAAGTCCCGGGTGTCCCGCAAATAAGCAAGAGTATCTTCAGTTGCTTCTTCGCTGCTCGTACGATCACCGTTATTTATAAGGCTTGCTGCATATTGATAAAAATTTCTCGATTGGCCTATTAGATCCAGCGCAATATTACTCATGGCGATATCCTGCTCAAGCATTGGCCCATGCCCCGTCAATTCGCTCAGGCGATGTCCCATTATTAGCGAACTGTCCGCCAAATGAAGGGTATAGTCAATGACCGGATCTGGCATTACATATGTTTTAATTCATCGGGTAAATTATAAAACGTAGGATGGCGATATATCTTATCGTTTGCCGGATCATACAGGCTTGCTGCTTCACCAGGATTGGACGAATGAATATAGTTCGACTCAACTACCCAAATGCTTATTCCTTCCATACGTCTTGTATAAACGTCTCTCGCATTTTCGATAGCCATGCTGGCATCAGCAGCATGCAAGCTCCCTACATGCTTATGATCGAGTCCCTGCTTACTCCTAATAAAAACTTCCCAAAGTGGTTCATCTGTTATCATCGCATGATTTTAGACTAGAAATTATTAATTTTAGAATGATAGAATATTCAGTTAACGGGTGTTCCGGAATGTACTGTACTATTCTTGGCTGCTTTCTTTTCAGCATGTACAATAGCTGCTTCTCTTACCCATTCACCATTTTCCTGTGCACTCACTCTTGCGGCTAAACGTTCCCTGTTGCAAGGCCCATTTCCTTTCACTACATTCCAGAATTCATTCCAGTTAATTGAGCCGAAATCAAAATGGTTTCGCTCTTCGTTCCATTTAAGATCCGGGTCAGGAATGGTAATACCCAAAATATCTGCCTGCTCTTTACATATATCTACAAACTTTTGGCGGAGTTCATCATTAGTAAACCTTTTAATCTTCCACTTCATACTTTGTTGTGTATGCGGGGAAGCATCATCGTTAGGTCCAAACATCATTAAGCTCGGCCACCACCAACGGTTCAATGCGTCCTGTGCCATTTCTTTTTGCTCTTTTGAGCCGCGGCATAGCGTAAGTAAAATTTCATATCCTTGCCGCTGGTGAAAACTTTCTTCTTTACAGATTCTTATCATAGCACGTGCATATGGTCCGTATGATGCACGGCACAGAGGCACCTGGTTCATGATGGCTGCTCCGTCAACCAGCCAGCCTATTGCACCAATATCTGCCCATGCTAAAGTTGGATAGTTAAAGATGGAAGAATATTTTGCGTTGCCTGTTAGTAATTGATCAATCATTTCTTCCCGACTGATTCCCATGGTTTCAGCGGCTGAATACAAGTAAAGGCCATGACCTGCTTCATCCTGCACCTTAGCCAATAGTGTCGCTTTCCTGCGAAGCGAAGGAGCACGGGTTATCCAATTGCCTTCCGGCAGCATACCAACTATTTCACTATGCGCATGCTGGCTTATTTGACGTATCAATGTCTTGCGATAAGCATCGGGCATCCAATCTTTTGGCTCAATCTTTATTTCTTTGTCAACCTTATCGTCAAATATTTTTTGTAATTCGTCAGTTGCCATCTTTTTTATTATTGATCTAAAGTTACAAACTCCATCTTAAAAACTAACGCTTGTTAGTTTTATTAACTATTCATAGGTTGCGTTCTTACTAAGATTTTATGTCAAAGTCTATCACAACTTTTTTACTTCTTGGGTGTGACTGACATGTAAGTATGAAGCCATTTTTCACCTCTTCAGGTTCAAGTCCATAGTTTACTTCCATTTCAACTTCGCCTTCTATAAGTTTTGACTTACAAGTGCAACAGACGCCGCCTTTGCAGGCAAATGGAAGATCTGCACCTTCCGCAAGAGCCGCATCCAATATATTGTTGGTATTATAATCGAGTTTAAAATTAAAGCTGCGCCCATCAAGTTTCACTGTTATTTCACTGCCTTCCTCATTGTTCGCTCCAACACTCTCATAAATTTTGGTATGTTTTCTCGTGGGCGTAGTAAACAATTCGAAATGAATTTTTCGCGGTTTTATTCCTTTACCTTCTAAAAAATCTTTCACCGAAAAAATCATTTGTTCCGGCCCGCAAATAAAGATTTCGTCCGCCGAAGCATAGTCAATAAGTTTTGAAAATTGCTCGCACTTTGCATTGTCAATCCTCCCATAATT
>JBDTVF010000165.1:0-7055 GCA_040007325.1 Ginsengibacter sp.
AGCCCCACCTTTGCCTATTCTTAAAATCTTTAAATAATAAAAGTGCTGCTGTCCTGATGTTTGTAACTCAGGACAATTAAGGAATTGGAAAGTTCCAGGTCAACAATTGAAGCGTGAAAAAATTTATACCTATAAAATATAGCTAAGCAAAAACTATTTATTGGCCGTAAGATTCCCGGAAGAATTATTTTTCTTTTTTGATAGTGCCATCTCTTCTACTTTTTTATTCAAAAAAACCACAGTGCTCATCAGCGTTTGCAATTGCTTCTGAAGTTTTTCATTATTGGCAGTTAGCGCTTCATTTTGTTTTAGTAAAACAGAGAGTTGTTTTTGTTGCACTTCAATTTTTTCTGTTCTTTTTTCCAATGCCTGTATGGCGATAAAACTTACGCCAAGAAAATCCTGCTGGTTGATTAATGTATCGCAACCAATATTTCCTAAAGCATCATGCCCAAAGGCGTTGTGAAAGTCCTGTGCCATTGGGCCATAATGGCGGAATGTTTTTGAATCCTGCCCTTTATAGTTCCACGTTGCTAATTTGAATTGTGATATTTTATGTAAAAACTCTTCGCCATTTACCGGTAATACTTTTTCTTTTTTTGTACTATCACTTATCGCGCTCCAGCTATTATCTCCGTGATTGGCTACGATGCCGGTACGGTTTGTATTGCCGCCGGTTATAAAATAATATCCGTTAGTAAAGCGGCAAATCATCTGGTCATTTGTACCGCTGCCTACGGAGCCTGCATTCCAGGGATCTGTATCCCCGAACATGGCATTACCTTTATGGCCGCCATCAAAAAGGTTGGCTCCAAAAATCATTGAGTTATCTCCGGTTGCAGTTACATTGGTTCCAATGGCAACAGATAATTGAGCGTTTGCCTTAGCGCCAACTCCTTCCGCAAAAGAGTATTGGCCACTTGCGGTACAATTATCTCCCATTGCAGTAGAATGATCTCCGCTGGCGATAGTAAAACTTCCCGAAGCGAAAGAAGCATAACCATTTGCTTTGCCGCCAACACCGGCCGCGAAAGAATAATCGCCGCCGGCATTGGTGATATATCCCACAGCGGCTGACCCAATGCCAACAGCATTTGCTGTATTGCCGGCAGCAAAAGAATAATTGCCGCTGGCGCTTGTATTGCTGCCCAAAGCACTTGAGTAATCGCCAAGCGAAGCTGCATTATTACCAAAGGCACATGAATAATTACCGTTTGCAAATGCATTGTTTCCAAGTGCTACTGCATAATTACCTCCCGCAATTGCATTATATCCCATGGCAATTCCAGCGATGTTCTTTGCATTGGATTGATATCCGGCTGCAAATGACCATGCCCCTTTCCCGGTTGTATATTGACCGGTTGTAAACGTATAATTTCCCTGTGCATTTGTCAACTCTCCTGTAGCAAAAGAACTTATTCCGGAGGCGCCGGATCCATGGCCTATAGAGGCAGAATATTTGCCTGTTGCGTAATTCCCATATCCCATTCCAATAGAATATTTTCCGATATTAACTGAATCCCATTCATCATAAACGGTATAGCCTACACGAAATGCGGCTTTGTCAGGATACCACATTAACCTTCTTCCTCCAAGTGAAATCGGTGTGTTGTGTGCTGCGGCAGGAATATCGCCGGGCGCACTAAACAATACACTACTATCGGTAACATGTAAACGCGCCTTTGGAGTGGTGGTGCCGATGCCTACATTTTGTGACTGAGCATGGAATTGCAAACTAAAGATTACAAACAATACACACATTATTCGTTTCATAAAAAAGATTTTATGGTTATTTATTTTGAAATTTTTATAGAAAAAATTTTATGCCCTGATCAATGCCGCTTTATGGGTCTTTTGGTGTTCTTAATTTTTTTAAAAACTGAGCTTGCAAAAAACTGACACTGGCAAAAAAGTCTGTGAGTATTACATGTACTGCTAAACTTTTTCATGATAAATTATTAAAGTAGAAGATAGAAATCGAACTTATTTATTGGTTTACTGTGAATTTTATTTTTGCTTCTGGGCATTTTTCAACAAATTTCCCATCACACCATAGCTCGATTGTGAATACCCTGAGGGGATAGTAAATAAAGAGGCGGGAAGATTTTTTTGTTCCACTTTTGTCAAAATCGTTTCGGAAGAAATGTCTTTATTTTTGATTACCATTTTTACAAAATAACCATCAGCGCCTGCCTGTTTCAGCGCATTCAGCATGCCCGGCGATGCAACAGATTTGGAATTGGTCATTACTTCCTCCATTTGAGCATAGCCAGGAACGCTTTTGCAAGTCCAGATATCCATATCCATTTTGTTGCGTCCGGATGAGGTGAGCTTAGCATGTACGCAAGGGTACCCGTTGACCGTTTCATTACCAATTTTTGTAACCTTGTACTTACCATCATGTTTATTTACAAATGCCATATTCACAATACTCAGGGAATAGGTCTTGTCTCCATCATCGAGGATGGCGCTATAACCAGGTTTGTCCGCCCGGCTAATTCCAATCATAGGGCTTCCACCGCTCATGCCCATCATACCAGCTAAGTTCATTTCAACACGTCCTTCACCTGATTTGGTGAACCAGAACTTGTTGATCGATTTAGCAGTTCCTCTTTCAGTTGTAACTGTGTTGGTGGTTTCATAATAATATCCGCTGCCACCGCTGCTGCTCATAAAACTTTTGATCGCAGCCGCGGAATCTTCAGAAGAAACGCCGCCGCCGCCAATTAGATTTCCTAATCCCTTCATGGTGAGATCTGCTGCTGAAGTATCGTTCGGATTGTCCTGCGCCGCTTTTGCAAATGCACCGAGCACTTCATTTGTGGAGGATGAATCACCGGCTTCATCTGAAGAATTATTTGTTTTTGTTTTTGTCGTGTTTGCTGCTTTGTCAATTGCCTTGTTAGTGCTTTGAGCCGCTTGATCATTGGCTCTATTATTAGCAGTGTTTTTTACAGTGTTTATTATTTTTTTTAAAAACTGCGCCTGTAATGAGTTTGAGTAAAGTGAGAAGAAAAGGTAAGTGAGGATTACGATATAAACTGGCGACTTTTTCATAATAATTTTTAGTTAATAAGTTAAAAGAAAAGAATATATTTTATTAAAAAATTTATTGATTTATTGAAACGATAGCAACAAAATAATCACTGCCAAAAAGCACAATATGGTAATCAACAGAAACAAAAGCTTTATAATTTTTGTGCTGCTCATTACAGGAATTGTGTTGTAAAAATGCAATGAAAAAGGAGTGATTTATGAAGTAACCGACAAACGTAATGAAAAAATCGCTGAACGCTTTTTTTGCAAAAAAAATAATCACAATATGATAAGGAATATTTGCATGCGGCCAAATAGAATTTTATTAAAATCATTCTTTAACCTCTTTATACCCTGCAGGTATTTCAAACATATTTCCGGGTATATCCCGGCGCTCAACCTTCGTAAGTTGTAGCGTCATTGAAACATCTTTACTGTTCATGATCATTTTAACCGTCATGCCATCGCAGCCCATTTGTTGTAATTGCCCGGCGGTCTCTGTTGAATACATTGAGTTGCCTGTGCCCGATTCAGTCTTTGCCAGTAATTTTTTTACCGCAGGTTGTTGGGGCACATCATTGCTTTTCCATAAATCAATGGTATCAATAGTTGAATAAAAGCTTCCCATTGTTTTTTTGGAAATAATTCTTGCATGTACACAATTAAAACCCATTATCTTTTCGTCGCCAATTTTTGTTGCGGTGCTTTGTATTTTTTCACCAGAGCTTACATCACCGGAATCGACATGATTTACAGAATACGTTTTTGCTGAATCATCAATATCAAAACTATCACCGGGTTTATCTGCATGCGCTATAATTATTATTGGCGCCGATGCCTTATTGCCACTAGCAGAATTATGTATTTCCATTTCCGAGCGCATATCGCCTTTTGATGAAACAAACATTTTTGTAACCTCATTTATTGATATATTTTTTCCGGATGAATTGGTTGTTAATTCATAATAATAATCATCGCCGGAACCGTAAGTGCCTGGAACAGTAGCTGCATTTGCTAATCTATCGGAAGATGCATTATTGTTGCAGGAGAATAGTAAGCCTGCTGAAAGAATTATGGAAGCGATTGTTTTTGTGAGCTGCATATTTTTTTAATTTTAATGAATATAATTGTAAGAGTTATAAGCCCCGGATGATCTGATTGACGTTTTTTATTTATTCATTGGTATATCAAATTTTCCATCGGTCACGTCAATTTCTTTTTTATAATCCGGGCTCAACGCGTCTTCTCTTAGCTTGAATTTTCCTGAAAAAGTACCTGCTGTTCGTGTTGAAGAAAGGTTACTGACATTTACGGTGAAAGAATCTGAAAAATAGGTTGCCTGGTGATCTTTATCAGGTTTGATATCTACTTCTATGCCCCAGCCATCTTCATCGGGGCCAAAACTAACCGTACCTGTTTTGTAGGGAATGGCAAAACGCAATGCGTGTGCAAAAACTGTAGATGTCTCAGCGCTTTTAGCATCGCTTAAATAAAAAAGTAATTCTTTACCCTGATCAACATCAACTATGCTTCCGGTGTTATATAATTGCATCTGATCTATAGCTCCTCCGGAAACAGCCTGCCCATCAATGGTAAAGGAAAAATGGGCATCTCCGCCACCAGATGCTGCTGCCGGTTTGTTAGTAGCATCGTTATTTTTAGTTACATCTGCACTATTATTTCCGGAGCAGGAAATGAGAAACGCAATTGAAATAATAACCGGTAATAATAATTTTAAATATTTCATGATTTTATTTTTTAGGATTTTAAATTATTACAGAGAAAATTTGTTCCAAAGGCATTGTACATGTGGTTTATTGAATTAAAAAATGCTGGCTATTTCCCGGATACATTTAAAGATGGTAAATCAAATTTGCCATCCGTAACAGGAAGAATTTCATTTGTGTTTGGGTCAACAAAAGTTCCCGAGAAAGTTCCTGTTATCCGTGAAGCGCCTGAAGGCGTAACTGATACAATCATGTCCTTACACTCCCAGGCATGGTCCGAAGTTTGTTCACTGTATTCAACACTATAATTCGTATCCCCATTACTACGGATAGTAGTAGTACCGGTGTTAGCAACAAAAAAATTCATTTGCGTAGGAATTCCTTTCCCACCGGGAGCCATGGAGACCAAAACAAAATTTATAACGCCGCCACCGCTGTTTATAAAACTGTTAGTGATGCCATCGGTGCCACTGCCGGAAAAGTCTTTTCCCCCGATTTTACAAGAGAAGCTGGCTCCGGCTAATGAAGAAGCATCCGATACATTTTCATTAGCAGCATTTGCTTTTCCTGCATTTGCTGAATTATTTCCTGAACATGCCTGCAATAAACATGTAGAAAAGATAATTGCTGATAGTAATTTTAAGCTCTGCATATAATTGCTATTAATTCGTCGAATTAAATGTTTCATAATTTATTTTTATTGAATGCCATGTAAACTTGCATTTCTATCTTACTGGTAATTCAACGAAAAATTAATATTGAAATGAAATACCGAAAAACAAATGCCCACTTATAAAATGATGTCTGCATTACAATCCTGATTAAGACTGCGGCGGTACTGTGTTACTGTCTTTCCCTTTGTCGGCAATCGCTTTGTCCATATCACTTTTTAGTGAGCGCAAAGACTCTTTAAGATTGTTATCAACTGATCGAAACCTGTAAGCACCATACGTAATGATGATGGCTCCTGCAATAGCGGCCCATATTCCGAAACTAAGGCCTACACTTCCAAACACTGCAGCGTCGTCGTTGTTTACGCCGCTCATTGCCGATTCCCAACGTATAATGAAATAGCCGATGATGCAGATGTTTACAATGCCGGCGCCCAATACCGGCAGCCACATTTTTGAAGGAATGTTAGCTTTTTGATCACCCATTAATGCAATGAGGCCTGCGGCAATAAAAAGAATAAATGCAAGCACGCCAATACCATTCATGCCGTTTACTGATCCCATGCCATAGCTAAACCATGGAAGAAAACATGCGATTAATCCCAATGCAGCACCGGCAATAATAAATTTGCGCTGTTTGTTTAATTGTTGAAAGTTCATAATGATTATTTTAAATGTTTAAGAGAAATAATTTTTATTGAATGTCATATAAAGCCGTGTTTTTATCTTCCTGGTAATTTGCCGGAAGATTAAATGTTGAACCAGGCATATCTTTTTTAATGATGCTGCCAAGCTGTATCAATTGAGACGATCCAGGTGATGTTGTAACAGATTTTAGCAATGCTCCTGAACACCCCGCATCTATTATTTTTTTTACAACCGCAGGAGAATGATTTTCAAAAATTAATGGAGATAAAAATTCAGCACCAGGCACATCTTCGCTGTACCATTCATCGTCCTGTTCATGCGCCGTTTGTCCTAAGCCTTTTATGGTGTACGTAACTCGTACATGAATGCAGTTATAGCCAAACATTTTTTCGTTACCGATCTTTTGCACCCGCACATCAGATTCATTTTTTCCTACATCGCTTCTTTGTTGCTTATTATATTTCTTATACTGATCATTCAGATTAATGCTGTAATTTTCGTTTACGTTTGCCAGTGAGACTGCATGCACTTTCATATTCAATGCAGATAATTCTGCATAAGCTTCGGAATACACATTCCATTTGTTTGTTTTACTAGTGCTGATGTAAATATTTTTCCAGAGGCCATCTTTTTTACCATTGGCAATGCTGCCACCTGTGTATTGTAGCAGGATGGTATTTCCGTTTCCGGAACCAGGCACATCGTAATTGTCGGGCTGCTCAGGGGCATAAACAGCGGTGTAATTTTTGGCTGGTCCTGCAGTTCCATTCTCCTGTGCCTCCTGCATTCCTTTGGCAACAGACTTTAGCGGATTGTTATCACTCATTTGCCCGAGCTGAAAATTTAATAATGATTTCCCTATTGCATCGCCGGGATTTCCACCTTTGCCTCCCATCATTGATTGCATCTTCTTCATCATGCTATCCATGTTGCCGCCACCCAGGTTCTTTAAAATGCCTGAATCATTTTTTCC
>JBDTVF010000166.1:0-7032 GCA_040007325.1 Ginsengibacter sp.
AATTTGTTTTTATTGAAATCAATATTCCTAAAGAAAGGCAGGTAATTATAAATAAGGTGCTCTCTGCAAAAAGTAAGATTACGCTGCCGTTAACAGGAAGGTCTAATACAAATACACTTAGCAAAATAATTGATGTAACATTTATCAGCGAAAGGATCAGGTAAGGCACCGCCTTGGCAAAGATTACAAGTATAGTTTTAAATGGCGATACCAGCAGTACTTCCATGGTGCCTGTTTCTTTTTCTTTCACAATAGATATAGCGGTCATCAATACACATACAAGCATTAAGACCAGCGCCATTACACCGGGTACAAAATTCGGTGCGCCTTTTAATTGGGGATTATATAAAAATCTTACTTCCGGAATTATTTGGAGTGGTATTGTATTAATCGGGTTAATGCCGTTTTGATAGTCATGAATTACAGAAGTAATATAGTTTGTAAGCGTGTTTGCTGTGTTGGGATCAGAAGCATCAGCAATTACCTGCACCTGTGCTTTCCCGGTATGTAATAATTCTTCATTAAAATTTTGTGGAAATACTACAGCTAATTTGATCTTGCCTGTTTTAAATGCAGCATCAACCTGGTTGTAATCCATCAATTCATTTTGAATATCAAAATAGCGACTTGCATTTATCTGGTTGATGATCTGCTTTGATGCGACATCATGTGCATAATCCACTACCACTATCCTGGAATTCTTCACTTCATTGGTAAGGGCGAATCCAAAAATTAAGATCTGCACAACAGGGAGGCCAAAGAGGATGAGCAAAGTTTTTCGGTCACGCAACACATGCCTGAATTCTTTTTGCAGGAAAGCAAAAAATTGAGAATGGTTTTTATGTCCGCTTTTGACTTGCTCCATCAACTTATTATTGTTTGACTCTCATTTAAATCTTAATTCAAAATTTAATTATCACTTCTTTTAGCGGTTCTCGCAAGATGGAGAAATACTTCATCCATAGAGGCCGCATTATATTGTTCTTTCAGTTTTTGTGGTGTATCAAGTGCTTCTATTTTTCCATCAACCATTATAGAGATGCGGTTGCAATATTCTGCCTCATCCATATAATGCGTCGTTATAAAAATGGTCATGCCATTAGCGGCAGCTTCATAAATCAGCTCCCAGAATTGCCGCCTTGCGACCGGATCTACACCACCAGTTGGCTCGTCGAGAAACACGATCTTGGGCTCGTGAATAATAGCGACAGAGAAAGCTAATTTTTGCTTCCATCCCAGGGGAAGGTCAGCTACTAATTTTTTTGCTTCGTTCTGTAACCCAAGCTGGGCAATAAGTTCATTGGTTTTATCTTTTAATTTTTTATCCGGTAAGCCATAAATACCGCCAAAGAAGTGAATGTTTTCCTGTACGGTTAAGTCCTCGTACAACGAAAACTTCTGGCTCATGTAACCTATATTTTTTTTAATCTTCTCTGTTTGCCTGTATACATCAAACCCGGCAATGGTTGCCTTGCCTGATGTTGGTTTTGATAAGCCACAAAGCATTCGCATTGCAGTCGTTTTTCCTGCACCGTTAGCTCCAAGAAATCCAAATATCTCCCCCTTTTTTACTTCGAAAGAAAGTGAATCCGCAGCCACAAAGTCACCGAATTTTTTTGTTAGCTTATCTGTTGTTATTACTTCTTCATCCACCATTGTTGCCAAGCATTTTGATAAATGAATCTTCTATTGTAATTTCTGCAGGCTTCACTTCCACTTCGCTCAAGCCTTCATCGCTTAAATACTTTTTTACAGCACCCTCGTTTACAGAATTGTTTTTGAAAGAGGCGTGAGCATATTCGCCGAAGGCATAGCTATTTACTGTATCGGCATACTTCTTAAGCTCTTTAAGTAAGGTATACATATCAGTTGCTTTGATTGCATATAGCTTTTCAGGATAGGAGTTCACAATATTTTCGGGAGTATCGATAGATAAAATTTTACCTGTTTGAATGAGGGCCACGCGATCGCATAGCCGCGCTTCGTCCATATAAGGCGTCGAAACCATTATAGTAATATCTTGCTGTTTTAGGCGCCCGAGCATTTCCCAAAACTCTTTACGTGATACCGGATCAACACCGGTGGTTGGTTCATCAAGAAAAAGCACTGTTGGCTTGTGTATAAGAGCGCAACACAAAGCCAGCTTTTGCTTCATACCCCCCGATAGTTTTCCTGCCCGGCGGTTCTTAAATGGTTCTATTTGTATATAAATATCTTTAACCAGGTCGTAATTTTCTTCTATTGTAGTATTGAAAAGAGTTGCAAAAAATTTTAAATTTTCTTCTACAGTAAGATCCTGGTACAATGAAAATTTGCCGGGCATGTAGCCTACAGTGCTTCTTATTTGTTTATAATCTTTTACCACATCAAATCCATCAACTGTAGCCGATCCTTTGTCCGGTAATAACAATGTTGTAAGCATTCTGAATATGCTTGTTTTTCCTGCACCATCGGGGCCTATCAAACCGAACAACTCACCCTTTCCTACCGAAAAAGAAATGTTATCAACGGCTATGGTTTTTTCTTTGCCGTAAACCTTTGTAAGGTTGGTTACTTTTATAGATGCATCACTATGAAGTGCGGCGTCTGCATCATTAGCATCAGCGAGATTTATTTTTTTATCAGCCATATTTATGAGCTAAGAATAGGTTGAGTGTCAAAAAATTTCTTTGTCTGTAACCAGCTTATGTGAACTTTACCTCGCCATACATTCCTATTTTCAAATAACCATCATTCTTCACTTTTATCTTAATGGCATAGACAAGATTGGCTCTTTCATCTTTCGTCTGTATAGTCTTCGGAGTAAATTCAGCCTTATCACTTATCCACTCTAAAGTTCCCTGGTACTGCTTATAATTTCCTTTGCCATCATCCACTAATACCTTTACCTGCTGATTAAGTTTTATGGAAGCGAACTGATCACCGGTAACATATGCCCGTAAAATAATGGTCGATAGATCTGCGATTTTATACAAAGGTTTGCCCGGCGCTGTCACTTCAAACTCTTCCGCATATTTCGTAAGCACAACACCCGGAACAGGATTTATGATCTTTGTTTTGTCTTCCTGGTATTGCAACTGCTCTGCCTTTTTTTGCAATGGTCCGCTCTCGCTTAATATGCTATTGTTTTGCGTAGAGATATTATTTTTCTGCACGTTTATTTGCTGTTGCGTTACGCCAATTTGTTTTCTTGACACATCAACCTGCGCTTTTATATCATCTAATTGCTTTGGTGTCGCTGCATCTGCTGTTACTAAATTTTCAATACGTAGCTGCTCATGCAGCAGGTTGTCGAATTGTGATCTTTGCACTGCTAATTGTTGTTGTAACAGCTTTACCTGTGGTTCCACATCCAGCGTTTTTTTCCTGAGTGCATCAATTGATGAAGTCACTTGTTCTTTTTGCAAAGCGATGTTTACAGGGTCGATGCGGCCAACAATCGAATCTTTAGAAAGCTGTTGTCCTTCCTGGACATTGAACTCGAGAATCTTTCCGGCAGCTTCGGCAGATACGATTGTTTCAACAGCTTCAAAAGTTCCCGATGCATCAAATTCATTTTTTTTGCTATTGCAGGAAATAAAGAGTAGAAGGATGCAAAAGCCAGTTACTGTTTTTTTCATTGATAATATTTTTTTTAATCACCTGCTGTAATTTGTTGATTGTACTCTGCAAGTAACAACTGGATTTCATGCAGAACTTTATTTTGCCTTGCCATGTCTTCGGCATTTACTTCGCGTATGTAATCGTTACTGGTGATCACGCCATTTTCTAATTGAGCAAGAGCTGCTTTCTTTACGTTGCTGCGTAAGTCAACGATGTCTTCATCTGATACCAAAAGCTTATCTAATTTTTTTATTTCTTCCGTTTCCTGTTCTGATGAAAGGTTTGTGTTAAACAGGAATATTTCCTTTTGTATGTCTATGGTTTTCCTATTGTTATCCAACAAGGCTTTATCATTTTTCGAATTATATAAGCCACTCAGAGACCAGTTAAGCCTAATGCCTCCAATATAATAAGGGTCAAAATTGTTACTGAGAAAATTGAGTGCCGGTCTTCCTGCTCCTCCCTGGAAGAACAAGCCGATCTTTGGACGGTTTTTCGCGTCTACGATTCTGCGTTGCATATCGAATGCCTTTTGCTGGGTATTAAAAAGCAATAGCTCAGGCCGGCGAATTTCAGGAAGCGACGGTTTTCCCTCCGGCCGTATCAAATTTACATTTTCGTCAAGAAGCTGGTTAATAAAAAGACCCAGCATTTTCAGGTAGGCATTGCGTGACGATCGCAGCTCAATAGCATGTTGATCTGCATTAAGTATCTCTGCCTTCAATACATCGGCATTGCTTCTTAAAGCAGTTCCATATTCAATGGCACCAAGCATTTTACGCAACCCCGCTTCTATATTTTTTTTAAGGAGATCATTTAGTACCAATTGTTCATTGGTCAATAAAATCCCGAAGAAAAGCTGGTTAATGGTTTGTTTCAAATTATATAATTCTACCTCGAGTTTTTGTTCGTCAATAGTACTGTTGGCTTCCTGCAATTTTTTTTGCTCTTTTATTACGCCGCCATCATATAACCATTGAGACACTTCGCCATAAACTTTGTATTGATCTTTGCTTATTTCCGGCACATCCATCCCCGGAATTTTAATAGGAATTTTTGTGACGGCAGATTGATAGCTGGCATGGCCCGTAAAATTTATTTGAGGAAGAAATCCATTAGCAATGTTTTGAATGGAATACGCTTTGCTTTTAGTGATCAATTCCCTTTGCTTTACCAGCGGATAATTTTGTCGGGCAAGTTGGTAACATTCTTCTATAGTAAGTGTACGATTACTTTGCGCGAATGCTGGCTGAATGATTATTAATAAAAACGCAATGGAAAATAATTTGATAAACGCTTTCATCTTGTTTAGTTGAAAAGACATTTGCAAATAGACTAAGGAGTGATTAATTTATCAACAATAAATCAGCGAAGCAGAAAAATTATACAAGGAAGCAGGAGCTGTTTATTTATTCAAACCATTTCCTGAACCCGGTTGCTTTTTCTTTGCTTACCGTCAATTCATTTATTTTTATGTCACGCATCTTTAACATTAGTTTCCCGGTATCGTGAGTACGATAGCTTTCTATAAAAGGGAGATGGACAAGATGCTGCCTGTTGACCCGGAAAAAAGCCGACGGATCCACAAGGTCTTCCACTTCATCTAGTGAGCGGAAGTCCGTGATATATCGCCTGTTTTCGCGATCGATAAGAAATATTATTTCCTCTTTTAAAAAAAGAGCTATTTCTTTCACCGGTACTAACGTTACAGCACGGCCGATATGCACGGCAAACCGTTCTTTATATTTTTTGCTTTTTTTAAAGTCGAGAAATAACTCCTTCATTTCATCAACATATATTTCATTGCTATACTTGGATTGCAATAAGTGAAACTTGCCTAAAGCAGTTTCTAAATCCTTTTTGTCAACTGGCTTCAGCAGGTAATCGATGCTGTTAACTTTAAAAGCACGGATGGCGTATTCATTATAAGCAGTGGTAAAAATTACCGGGCAGGTTAATTTGTTTTCGGAAAAAATATCGAAGCTGATTCCATCGGCGAGTTGTATGTCGGCCAAAATAAGATCGGGTTGAGTATTTTCGGAAAGCCATTTGTTCGACTGCTTTACACTTTGTAACGGTCCTGCTATTTCCGCAGCAGGCTCAAGTTGTCTCACAAGTTTTAAAAGGCTTTCGGCCACCAATATTTCATCTTCTATCACTAATATTTTCATAGTAATGGCAATATAATAGTGAATGTTGTATCGGTATCTTCGATGATAATTACCTGTTCACTCAGGAATGAATAAAGATCTTCTAACTGTTGCAAACCATGTTTGTTCGAAGTATCAATTTGCTTGCGCAGTTGCTTATTGTTAGTGACAAGCAGGGTATTATCTTCATCGCGAATACCTATTTTCAGAGGCGCATCTGCCTCAAGAGAATTATGCTTTATCGCATTGTCTATCAGCATTTGTAACGTTACCATTACAATACCTTTCTCCAAAGCGGGCTGCGAAATGTTGATGTCGATATCCAAGACATTTCTATATCTCAATTTTAAAAGAGAAATGTAATGTTCTATAAAATCAAGTTCTGTTTCCAGGCTCACGATCTCATTTTCCTTATGCTCCAGTACATATCGATATACTTTTGAGAGATGCCTTACAAAATCAGAGGCAAGATCAGGATCAGTTTGAATTAAGCCATCTAAAGACGATAGGGTATTAAAAAGGAAATGAGGATTTACCTGGTTTTTTAAATGATGATATTGCATCATTGACTTATCCATTTTCAGCTCGGCTGCCTGCACCTGCAGTTTGGCCTTTTCATGCACAGATGACTGCCATTGCCTGAAAAAATAAAAAGCATCGTAGCCGATATTCATAAATAGAATAAAAATAAAAATGAGCATTGAAATAATAGCAAGAAATTGTGACGTAAGGAAGTTTAACCCAAACGGTTTTTTATCCATGAATACAAAAATGTAAATCGGAAAATCCAATACAAGAGCTATTGCTACCTGTATTAATATTCGCTTGTAAATATTCTTATCAAAAGGAATAATCTTGTCCAGGTAAGTGCTGAGATTTTTTATAAGCAGCCAGATTGCAGAAAGGTAGATGACTTGTAAAACGAAAAGCAACAAATGCATTGAGATATCCCATTCGGTTATCATGAACAACCTTATGATAGTAACCACGATGGAGAATAGTACAATCAGAATGTATGGAATAAATTTCCACCGCATATTTGCTGCTTGCGCGATTGTCATTATTTTATCAAAGAGGTTTTCATTTTAATGAATGCATTGAATTGATAATTTGGGAAATCTCCTGAAAGGTAGCTTACACTTTATGTCGGGACAAATGATTTGCACCGAAGCGGATAATATAAACAAGGAAACAAATTACCGAAAGAAGTTTTTGGCTGGTGATTAAATAAAGTCAGCTAATTTTTAAATTTCTATTCATATCTTTTCAGGGTAAAAAA
>JBDTVF010000167.1:0-6942 GCA_040007325.1 Ginsengibacter sp.
TGTACTTATTTGTGGTGAAATTAACGAGTGGGAAACTGCTGAATACATTCGGGATTTAAGAAAAATGGGTTCATCAACATCACTCGTAATTCTTGGCCACTCTGTAAGTGAAGAGCCCGGCCTGGAATGGTTGGTTAATTGGTTACACCCGCAATTACCAGGAATTAAAATAACTCACATTCCATCAAATGACCCCTTTAGTTGGGCGTAAGTTTATTGAAAGATTTAAAACCGGTAAGTCAACCCAAATCCACTTGCGCCGTTGCTAAATATTTCCGGCGTTAATGATACGTCCGAAAGATTTTTGTTTTTATGAAACTGCGGGATGAGTATTCCTGTAGCAGCACCGATAATTGAGGAAAGGGTACAATCGCTAAAAAAATGATAGCCCGCCTGGATACGCATGTAAGACATAAGCGCAGTTAAACCACCGGAGGCAACATACAAATAAGGAGTCACTTTAGAACCCGGATTAAAATCACTAAAAACTTTTGCAATAAAAAAAGTGGAAGCTGCAGTAGCTGCTACATGGCCCCCGTAAAACGATCTTTGACCGCCTTTATCTAACCTTTTGTCTAGCGGCGCCTTATCGCCATATACAAATGGACGACTCCGGTATACAACTCCAGCGGCAAGCGTATACATAGATCCCGTTATAGCAATCGTTTCAATATACATGACTGCCACCTGTCCAAATTTCTTACGTTCATTTTTATCAATTACTGCCGCAAGAAACGGTAGCGCATATGCAGCATCAAAAAGTATATAGCTATCCTTATTAGCCTTATCAGAATAGTTACCGGCGCAAAAGCGATCAAAAAAGGGAAGCTTATCCCTTGTTTTCGTTGCGAGTTCTGCGGGTGTGAGATTGTTTTTATTTTTAATTAATTCGTACCCAAGCAATGTTACACCTACTGCACCTGCGATGGCAAGTCCATCTTTCAGCACGCTGGTTTTATATGGCGAATAATTACCATCCTTTAACAGACCATAACCCTGAATTTCTTTTGATAAAAAACTTACACGCTGTTCGGCATTAAGTTTCAATGTTGGGAGTTCACCAATTCCGGCAACATCATTTGAAAAATTTAATTCAGAGCTTACGCTGGCATGATCTATATGATCAGTTTCCAGTTGTGAAAAAGAAAATTGAAGGCAAAAAAAAGTTGTTAAAAAGGCTAAGCATTTTTTCATGATCAAATTTTAAAAATTAGCAGTAAGACGTGAACCAGGATTTCCGTAACTACAAATATAGTGCTGGGATTTTATTTTGGTATAATGTTAGCGCATATATTGTTACAATAGATAACAGTACTATATAATCAAAAAATTTATTTTTTAAAGAGTATAAAAGGTTACACTTAAAACAGAATTCATGAAAAAAATAATGTCAGTATTGTTTGCATTTTTATTTACGTCTGCTGTATTTGCGCAATCATCACAAGATGGTCAAATGCATGATGGCTTCATTATGAAGAAAGGTAAAATGATTGCTATAAAAAACGGGCAGACAAAATTGCTTGATAAGAACATCACCCTAAGCAACGGCAGCATAGTCATGGCAAATGGCACGGTTAAAATGAAGGACGGAAAAACCAAAGTTTTAAAAGAGGGTGATTACATAAGTGTTGATGGCAAAACCGGGATTATCAGGCATGGTAAGGTGATTGAGGATAAGGAAAAGAAAGGTGAATCCGGAGAGACTTCTATTCCATAATAATATTGGTCGATAACATTTTTAAAGTCACTTTAGAGGGTAGCTTTTCTATTTAGATAAAAAAAGAATTTGCAAATAAAAAGTTACTTGAATGCCTCGCCTGGCTGCCAGTTAGATTTTGGGTTGAAATAGTTCCAGACGAATGAAGATAATTTCCGTGTAAGCACCCATGCTTCATTTGTTGACTGCCAACTGGTATCCTGATTATTTTTTGTAAATATGGAAAATATGTAAGGATGCGCTCCATTTACATACATAATTTCATTACGACTCCCGTCGACCGCCCCATTTTTATCGGCAATAAAAACTGTAGGAGGTATTTGCGAAATCGCTTCTTCATCCCAATATTGGCGACCCAATAGCCGCATCATTCGCTCACTTATTTGTGTATTGATAATTTTTTTATCCACGACCATTTTCATAAGCATCGCCATTTCTTTTGGCGTCGTTTGTCCCCAGCCGTATTGCTCCCAGTCGGCTTTCCTGCCTGGCGTCCTGCTATTTACTCTTGTATATTTTAAGCCGAGGCTATCCATATATGAATTGATTATTGTGCCGGTGCCACTTAACCCTTGCAGCCAAAGGCTTGCAGCATTATCACTCGTACTCAGCATTAACATCAGCAATTTGCTGAGTGCTATCTTCTCGCCGCTTTTAAAGGAAGCCAAAATGTCTTCTCCTTCTGAGTAAAATAATGAATCAGTATAGGTCATCACCTGGTGGTATTGCAATTCGCCATTGTATATCTTATGCATTACTCCTACGAGTATAGGCATTTTTACGATACTTGCTGTGGGATAAATTGTATCTGCATCGATCGCAGCAATCTTATTTTTAGTGAGGTCATACACATATATTCCAAGATTCCCATGAAAGCCTGCCACCTGCCCGCTCAAAGCTTCCTGCAATTTTTTATCAGTCTTTTGCGCATTGCTTGAAAAAGCAATAAAAATGAGAATAATGCAAACTACCAGTTTCATATATTGTTGATTTGTGTTTTGTGTGAATTTATAGAAATTATTAAACACACTCACAGCCTTTATTTATTGCACGATAAAACAAATACATTTTTCACAAAACTGATAAACTGCCGAGGATAATAAATTCTTTATTTGGATTCACGGTAAGTGTCGCGTCTGAAGATAAGGCATAAGAAATGTTCAATATGCAGGCGCCCCCAGTGATGGGGTTTATTATGATCTGACTTCCTGCTGTAATTGTAGATGGCGGCATAGCATTATTGCTCCAGTTAGAAGGATCATTCCAGTTTCCATTTCCTGTAAATGTATACGTGACGGCGGCGACAGGAGTAATGAAATTCCCGATATTAAATGATCTCAATTTTTGTTCAACTGTTATTGTGAAAGGACCGGCGGTTCTTACAAATTTTTCGTTGCTTATGTAACCATAAGTACTATTTCGAAATACTATTCCTTCTGCCTGTCCCATAACAGTTGCGTCTGGTAAGTCTATTTTCCTTTTGTTGCCGTTAAAATAATAGCCGTCATGATAGCCCGTTAGTAATTCAAGAAAATGATTACCCGGAATTGAATTTTGATAGCCTAAAAGAGCGATAGTAGATTGTCCCGGTGCTTTGTCGACGGCGGTTACTAAAAAGCCTGTGTTTAGTGTTTCAAGCGTATCAAGTACATAAGTGCCGGGAAGTGTTGTATTTATTACATAGTGAGTACTGGTAAGATTAATCCAGTTTTTAGTAAAAAGATGTATGCTGCCTCCATCTACAAGCATCGCTTCACAGTCATATTCTGTACTATTGGCAGAAGAAGTTGCCACCGGTGGCTGCGGCTGATCAGCATAACTAAAATTAATTGTTTCAATGTCTGCGGAAGGTATTGTTGCATTTGGATTTACTGTGTAATCAGGAATATCATTGAAAGGGAATTTATAAATCTTGAGGTCAGTTCTGGCGCCATTAGCATTGTTCCCAAAGTCACCTATGTAAAAATAAGTACCATCAAAAGCAATGTCTTCCCAATCTACATTCGTTGCACCAGATAAGTTAACAGTTTGCAATAATGCATTGGTCAAAGTATCGATTCTATATATCGCCGCAGCTCCGCCGCCGTCATTGAAAGACCATAAAAAATTCCCTGCCATCTGCAAGCCACTGCTTTCAATTAAAATATTATCTATCGGATCTACTTTTACCGGAGGTGTATAATTTGTGATATTGTAATTACACTTTCCATCATTTATGGTCGCAGCAGCATTATAATTGTTTGCGAGTGGGTCAGTACAACCGCTTACCTGGCCATACAAATTCATGCCGTATGTAGTCAGAAAAAACGAAAAATATAAGATTGAATAACGAGGACAACTTTTTTTCAATTGCATAAACACAAAGCCATTCTTTTGGAAGTGGCCAAAAGTACATAGTAAACGTGTAGTAAATAGAAATAAAAAAGGCCACCTTTAAGGCAGCCTTATCACAATAATAATTTTTATAAATTTTATTGAACAGTAAATTCCACTTTTCTATCACCCCACATGAGATCAACTTTCCCATCTTCACTTATTGCAAAGGTCATCTTCTCGGTTGGGGAAGAGAGCTTGCTCTGAGTTCCTTTAACACGCAATGCATCGTCTGCTTCTTTGTATTTGAATGCTCCCCATTGTTTCGATGTTTTATTGAAAATAACAGTTACGTCATCACCGTTAAACAGCGTGAAGAGGCCATACTTACCGGCAGGTAATGCCTTTCCTTCTACCATGATATCCTTATCAGTTGAAAATACGGTTGCTTCATTCGCACCCGTACGCCAAACCTGACCGTCCATTGGCTCAAGGTCTTTACCAATTGTTCTACCGTTTACAGAAGGCTGGCTGTAATCGATACTGATGGTTGCGCCACTATTTATCTTTTGCGTTACCATAGCGGGCGGACTCGGTCTTTTGCTCTTCTCTTCAGTTGCCTGTGCCTTCACTGCCATCGTAGAAATTAAACCTGAGGCGAATAATGCAATAGTTAATATTTTTTTCATTGTTTGTTTTTTGTAATGAATATGTGAGAAAATTTTCACGTTAGTGATTCAAAAATAAGACCAGATTTATGCTGAAGATCTTTTTTTGGATGACCGGTAAAAATTATCGTTATCATCAAAGACTATTTTATAAAATTTTTATGACAACAATACTATCAGGACTAAATGGAAAACTTTTATACTACCTTAATGAATAATTTTTAATAATGATTAATACCAATTTTTTGCCTTTCCCGGAGTTGGAAACGGCCACGCTTCGAATGCGTCGATTAAATCAAAAAGATTTGCAGCAGATTTTTTTACTGCGATCTGACGATAAGGTTATGCAATACATTGATCGGAAAAAAGCGGAAACCATGAAGGAAGCAGAAGATTTTTTCAACCTTGTTGACGACGCTTTGGTGAAGGGAGACGGAATTATCTGGGGAATCGAATGTAAAGACCAACCTGGTTTAATGATAGGCTATGTTTGCTATTGGCGACTTCTTAAAGAACATTTCAGGGCAGAAATTGGATATGCGTTGCTACCGGAGTTTTGGAATAAGGGCTTTATGAAAGAAGTGTTGACAGAAATAATCAAATTCGGATATGATAAAATGAAACTGCATAGTATTGAAGCAAGAATTAATCCCGCGAACAAATTTTCTGCTGCTCTATTAAAATCGTCAGGGTTTATAAGAGAAGCGTATTTTAAAGAAGATTATTTCTTTAATGGAAGCTTCGGAGATACTGAAGTGTACTCGCGATTGCAGGGAACGAGTACATAGTTCAGACATCACTTGTCCCCTTGTGTAATTTCTATTTATTACAATTTGCCGCGATAAAAAAGCCAGGTGAACTTTTATACTCACCTGGCCTTTAAATTTATACAATTTTCTACGCCGGCTTCACAGCCAGTAATTCTACTTTTTCAATCATAGGTGGTTTAGCCAAAAGTTCATCTGCATGCTGCATAAGGGCCGCAGCAATCTTTCCACCCAGATGTGCCTCCCTGCCTGACTCATCATTAAAAGTGTCAAAGATTCCAAATGTTGAAGGGCCGATCTTAAGAGCAAACCATTCCACTGTGTCTTTTTCTTCTTCAGCCAAAGGCAATGCGCTTTTCAAAAATTCTTCAACAGCATTTTCCTTTCCTGGTTTGGCTTCAACCCTTGCCAATAATGCATACTTAACCATAATGTATAATTTTTATTTATGAAAAATGTATCAACAATTTTCGTGCGGGATGTCTGAAGGGACATCAAAAGTATGAAGTATTACTTACCGGGAAAGACAATGTTTCAGAAAACATTACAATATCGACGTACTAATAAATAGTCAGCTTAATGAAGGATTAGTATTAAGACCCACCAAAATTTTTATGGTAACATGCAGCTGGCCTACGTGACGCATGGTGTGCTCCGCTGAATGTATATACAAACCGATAAACGTTGTTGGAATTTTCTTTCGTCCTATCGTTCGCTGATGGGTTAAAGTTTTTGTATCAACAGTCTTCAATTCTTCTACAACAATGTCTACTTGCTTTTTGAATAATTGCACCAATTCATGAAGTGTATAGTGAGTGTTCGCCTGGTCACCCTCAATAGAGAGCGCATGAAGTTGTATTTCAGATAACGATTGTTCCTTCGAATATGTAAATAAGCGGTCCAGTACCCCGGTTAAATGTTGTAAGTGGAATGCGGGCGAAGCGACACCTGCAGGGCGCTTCCACATTAAGTCGTCGGGAAAATTATTGGTAAGTTCTTCTACTTCTTCACGCGCCTGTAGCAAGGCGTGAGCAATGGGCTGTAACAAATCTGGTACACCTTCATGAGGTCCTCTTTGCCAGACTTCGGGTTTTTGTTCTGCCATAGAGCGAAGAAAAATTTCGGGTTATCTTCTGTGCGGTGTGGGCCTGGCATTTTTTGCCGGAGCTCTTTCCTCTGCCTGGGTTACTATGAGAGGTTTTTTGCCAAGGGAAATATCTTTGAGATGTTCTATTGCGGCTTTGCCATCGGCATCATTGAGCATTTCAACAAATGCGAAGCCTTTACTTTTACCAGTTTCCCTGTCTATTGCTACACGTGCTGAAGATACGGTTCCAAATTTTTCAAAAATTTCCTCCAGCTCAGCGTCATCAAGATCATAGGGTAAGCCGGCAACAAAAAGTTTCATAAAGTAGTTAGTTTTGGTAAATGTAAATAAGAAAAGTTGAAATAGCTAATGCAGCATCACATTGTTTCT
>JBDTVF010000168.1:0-6831 GCA_040007325.1 Ginsengibacter sp.
TCATCGGGCTGCTTTTTATATCAAATATTTTGCAGGCTCAACCAGTTTTAGATTCTGCGAATTCTTCCGCTTATAATAATACAAACACTTATTTTAAAAACGAGATTGGCGATAAATCGCTTTTGTATATCGGAAAAGAATATCCTCCTTACCGAAGCGGTATACAGGGAACCCAATTTTTTTTATCTCCCCAAATGCAGAACGGAACTATTTTTTACGATCACGTTTTATTTGAGAATGTTCCTTTTTTATTTGACCTGGTTCGTCATGACGTGGTTATAAATCGCTTTGAAGATAATACACGGATGAAGTTGATTAGTGAAAAAATAGGCTATTTTATTATCGCAGATCACAGATTTGAAAATCTTAAATTCAGGGGCTCCGACACCCAGGAATTTGAAAACGATTTTTTTGATGTGGTATTCGATGGCAAAGCTGATGTACTCGTGGATCGTATTAAAAAAATCGAGATGACGCTTAGTCCTGAAGACCCTCCAAGGTTTAATGAGAGAGATAAATTTTTCATTAGAAATGACAGAGGTATTTATCCAATAGATGATACGAAGTCTGTTTTAAAAGCCTTAAGTGATAAAAAAGACCAGGTAAAGACTTTCATCAGGAAAAACAAGTTCAAATTTAAAGGCAATGCGGAAGAAGAGATTGTGAAGATAGCAGCTTACTACGAATCATTAATTAAATAAAATGCGCAGCATTTCACGCCGGGTTATTTTTTTATTGTGGTGTTTTTTAACGATGCATAAGCTAAGTGCGCAGCAGGTAAAGGTTAGCGGTGACTTTCAAAATGTCTTGTTCCCTGACTTTGTAAAACAAGTGGAGACGGATGCTGACTGGCATTTTTATTATAACCAGCAAGAGATGGATTCATTTGTTGTTAATGCACAAATTGATCATAAGACAGTTGCTGAAGCATTAACTCAAATTTTTACCAACACGCCTTATCGTTTTTCAATTGATACATTCCGTCATGTCTTCGTTACTAAAAACAATACCATTCAAACAACTCTTGCAGACGATTTTTTTGATCCATCTATAAACATGGCGATCAAAGAACCGAACATAGAAAAGCCTGAAGCGATTTCAAAAGAGAAGATAAGCCTCAATTTTACTGAGAATAAATTATATGCAATCGGCTCAAAAACAGTAGTAAAAAAAGGCAATGCGATTCTCACAGGGTTTGTAAAAGATATTAAGAATGGTGAAGCATTGCCAGGAGCATCATTATTTGTCGATAGCATTTATACAGGTGTTGTAACAGATCAGTTCGGTTACTTTTCACTCACATTGCCGGTAGGCAATCACGTGCTTTCCATCACCAGCCTGGGAATGAAAGAAACCCGCCGCAGTTTAATTGTATATAGCGACGGCAAAATAAATATTGAAATGCAGGATGACATACCCACATTGAAGAATGTAATAGTGACTGCAGACAGGCGATCAAATGTGCGGAGCACGCAAATGGGAATAGAAAGACTCTCAATGAAGGCTATTAAAGAAGTGCCCGTTATTTTCGGAGAGACAGATATACTAAGAGTTGTGCTTACACTCCCAGGTGTTACCTCAGTTGGAGAAGCAAGTACCGGTTTCAATGTAAGAGGCGGATCAGCAGATCAAAATCTTATTTTGTTTGATGATGCTACTGTTTATAACCCCTCGCATTTATTTGGTTTCTTTTCTGCATTTAATCCTGATGTGGTAAAGTCGGTAGAACTTTACAAAAGTGTCGTGCCCGTAAAATATGGAGGACGGCTTTCCTCGGTTCTTGATGTATCCACCAAAGACGGGAACGATAAAAAAATATCAGGTAATGGTGGAATAGGTTTGCTTACGAGCAAATTCACCATTGAAGGTCCGTTGAAAAAAGACAAGACTTCATTTATTCTTGGTGCACGCACGACCTATTCAAACTGGTTACTTAAGACCGTGCCTAATGATGCGTATAGCAATAGCAAGGCTTCTTTCTACGATGCTAATTTGCATATAAGCCATACCATCAATGCAAAGAATAATCTATACCTCACGGGTTATTTGAGCGACGATAATTTTAGGTTTAACCGCGATACAACTTATAGGTACGGCAATAAGAATATCATCTTGAAATGGAAACATATTTTCAATAATAAATTATTTGCGCTTCTTTCTACCGGTCTTGATAACTATGAGTACAACGTTACCAGTACGTCGAATCCTGTAAATAGTTATAAACTCTCATACAGTATAAATCAAAGTAATTTCAAGGCTGACTTTACATACAGGCCGGACAATAAGCAGTCATATAGTTTCGGAGTTAATAGCATTTATTACAAATTAAGTCCGGGCAGCTTTTTGCCTCACGGCACTCAATCACTTGTTGCGTCTAACGTTTTGCAAAACGAACAGGGAATAGAGAGTGCAGCTTATTTAGGCTATGAATACAATATCAATTCCAATCTATCTCTGAACGCAGGATTACGATATTCTCTGTTTAATTTTTTAGGGCCTCATGATACGTACACTTATCTCCAGGGAGTTCCGAAAGACAGATCGACTATAACGGATACAACTTCGTATGCATCAGGTAAATTTATTAAAACTTACCATGGCCCTGAATACCGTGTTTCGCTGAGGTATGCATTGGGAGGAGATGCGTCGATCAAGCTCGGTTATAATACATTGAGGCAATACATTCACCAACTTTCGAATACTATTGCCATATCACCGGTTGACATCTGGAAGTTAAGCGACGGAAATATTAGACCACAAACGGGAGAGCAATTTTCTGTTGGTTTTTACAAAAATTTCAACTCTAATAATATTGAGACATCGCTCGAATTTTATTACAAACGGTTTAGCAATATCATCGATTATAAAAGCGGTGCTTCTCTATTGCTAAACCATCATATCGAAACAGACATAATCAATTCAAAAGGTAAGGCGTACGGTGTTGAATTCCTGGTAAAAAAATTAACCGGAAAATTAAATGGATGGCTGAGCTATACCTATTCACGGACGCTGCTAAAACAAGATGATGCACTTGCAGGTGAAACAATCAATAAAGGTGCGTATTACCCTGCCAGTTATGATAAGCCGCATAATCTAAATTTTATAAGCAACTATAGATTTTCTCACAGGTGGAGTATTTCACTTAATGCGATATATAGCACAGGCAGGCCTATAACATTGCCGATTGCAGTGTTCAACTCTAACGGAGCTCAAAGAGTTTTATACTCTGACAGGAATGCATTCAGGATACCCGATTATTTCAGGTCTGACTTATCAGTAAATCTTGATGGAAATCATAAAGTAAAACAAGCGATACATAATTCATGGTCGCTGGGAGTGTATAATCTTTCTGCAAGGCAGAATGCTTATTCAGTGTATTTCGTGCAAGAGGGTGGTATCATTAAGGGATATCAGTTATCCATTTTTGGAACAATTATTCCATACATCACCTATAACTTTAGATTTTAAAATGAGAAAGATAAAAGCATATTGTTTTTGTTGTATTATCATTTTTACCGCGTGTAAGCGGGAGTTTACTCCACCGGAATTGAGAGTTGACTACAACTATTTAGTTGTAGATGGCGTGATGATCAATAGTGTTGATTCACCTACAATATTTACATTAAGCCGTACAAGAAAGCTTACAGATACTGTGCTGAACGTTCCCGAAAGAAATGCGAACGTAAGTATTGAAGGAAGTGCAGGAGAAAATTTTCAGCTATCAGAAACGTCTCCCGGAAATTATTCAATGGATCATCTCGTATTAAATACATCTTCTACCTACCGATTAAATATTTCAACATCATCAGGAGCAAACTATGTCTCCGATTTTGTGGAAGTAAAGCAAACGCCGGAAATTGATAGCCTTAACTATTTGCAACCCGGCGATCTCACTATTTATACAACCACCCACGACCCCTCAAACGCTACAAGATTTTACAGGTGGGATTATGTAGAGACTTATATATACCAGGCCGAAGGAAACTCTGAAATTGGCGTTAACAATGGCCTTATGTATTTCAGGGATTCAACAAATCAAATTTACAACTGCTGGCATATTACCAATTCGACTGACATTCTTTTGGCTTCCACTGAAGCGCTTGATGCAGATGTAGTAAGCCAGTTTCCTGTAATTACCATTCCCCAAAACTCAAAGAAAGTAGGCTTGCGCTATAGTATAGAAGTAAGACAGTACGCTATCAACCAGGCTGCCTATCAATATTTTCAAATTCTTAAAAAGAATACAGAACAGCAGGGGTCTATTTTCGATGTACAGCCGTCGCAACTTAGAGGTAACATTCATTCTGTAGATAACCCCGATGAAACAGTGATTGGATACGTTACTGCAAGCAGTGTATCACGAAAAAGAATTTTTGTACGAAACGATCAGGTCACTAACTGGATGCATCTTGATCCTACGGGAATTTGCGAGGCTGTCCAGTTACCAACTAATCCCACAAATTACCTGATCTACACCTATCCTGATCCGGCATATGCTCCATGGTATTTTACAGGGATGGGAACTATACTTGTTGTTGCTAAAATACCTTGTATTGATTGCAGGGTGCAGGGAGGAACTAATATTAAACCTAAATATTGGTAAACATATTTTTTGGTAAAAGAAAAAATTGAAATAGTCTTGAAAGTTAAAATTTGTAGGATTGGGGTTGTCTTTATTACCTGTTTCTTATTTGCATATATCGCTTCTTCCCAGGATGTATCTCTTGAAATCAAAAACAGTTTTGAAAAGTATACGGCTTATAGCTACCAGGAAAAAGTGTTTCTTCATGTAAACAAAACTGTATATCTCACCGGTGAAATGATATGGTTTAAATGCTATGTCACAAATGGCAGCAACAGCCTTTCGCAACTTAGCAAAATATGTTATGTAGAAGTTTTGGGAAATGACAAACGATCGGTCCTGCAAGCTAAGGTTTCAATTGATTCCGGTACTGGAAATGGATCAATAGTTATTCCAGCTTCCGTACGAACAGGTAACTATCAAATAAGGGCTTATACCAATTGGATGAAAAATTTTGAATCTTCTTTTTATTTTCATCAGCAGATAAGCATTGTCAATCCTGCAAAGAAACCAGAAGCTGCAAAGCGCGATTCAGCCAGCGTCTATTCAGTTCAACTTTTTCCGGAAGGTGGAAACCTTGTCTACGGATTACAAAGTAAAGTTGCATTTAAAATTGCCGGTGCATTTGGAAAAGGGATCGCCGTGCCTGCCGCGATCACCGATAACAATAACGATACTGTTGCGAAATTTGCCCCACGGAAATTTGGTATGGGCACATTTGAGTTTACTCCTATCAAAGGTCAGCGGTATAAAATAGTTGCAAAAATTGATGGCAATAATCTTGTGTACGATCTTCCAAAAATATACGATAATGGTTGTGTGATGCAACTGAAA
Source organism: Ginsengibacter sp. (assembly GCA_040007325.1). Classification (GTDB taxonomy): domain Bacteria; phylum Bacteroidota; class Bacteroidia; order Chitinophagales; family Chitinophagaceae; genus Ginsengibacter. Next base: position 5,417 of record JBDTVF010000168.1, read on the forward strand.
GATGATGGCACTGAAATGCATGTCGTGGTAAAAACAAATATTGAATCCATTAACCAGGTTTTTCTAATTGCGCAAACAAGGGGGTCTGTAAAAATTGCGAAGATGCAATTTGTAAAAGATGGCATCGCAGATTTCCTGATTAATAAATCTTTACTGGGTGAAGGCATTTCGCAACTAACGATTTTTAATGATGCAAAGCAACCCTTATGTGAACGACTATATTTTAAGAGGCCCTCGCAACTAAAAATAAGTGTTGCTAATATTTCTGTTGATGTTACTAAAAGAAAAAAAATTGACTTACATATTTCAACTCGTGACCCGGCGGGCAAAGCAATAAACGCACAAGGATCAGTTTCAGTATTCCTGATTGATTCTTTGCAACGTGAGCCATCGCTTAATATTCTTAATTATTTATGGCTTTCTTCAGAGATAAAGGGGAATGTGGAATCGCCGGAATATTATTTCACAAACACGGGTGCAGAAGCCAATATAGATTTGGATAATTTGATGCTTACGCAAGGTTGGAGAAGATTTAAATGGGAAGAAGTTTTAAAAAATACAAAACCGTCTTTTACTTTTTTGCCCGAAAAGGAAGGGCATATTATTACAGGAAAAATATTAGCAACAAGTAGTGCGGTCCCTGATACTGGGGTTAGCGGCTATCTCGCAGTGCCCGGAAATAATTTCAAATTCACCACTGTAAAATCTTCGGGAGGCATAGTAAATTTTAATGTTGGAAAATTTTACGGTAGCCATGAAATCATTACACAACCTGCAGCGGGAGATAGCAGTTTTCGAATTGCTTTAGATAACCCATTCTCGGAAAAGCATGAAGACTTGAACATTGACCAATTGGATATAGGCAAGGAATTAAAAGAGGAAATTTTAATAAGAAGTATAGGTGCACAATCAGAAAATATTTATCTCGAAGGAATAAGTAATAATTATACTTTACCCGAAGCATTTGATACTACAGCATTTTTCGGTTTTCCTTCCAAAACTTATTACCTGGACAATTACACCCGCTTTCGCGGGATGGAAGAAGTGATGCGCGAATATGTAAAAGAGGTGCACGTACGAAACCGGCAAAACACTTTTCATTTTGAAGTTTATAATGAACTTGCGAAACTTTATTTCAATGAAGATCCGCTGGTATTAATAGACGGTGTACCTGTTTTTAATTTCAATAAAATAATGGAGATTGATCCGCTGAATATTGAAAAGATTGATGTAGTCACTACACGGGTTTTCCTTGGCTCAAAAATCTTTGATGGGATTGTAAGTTATTCTACCTATGACGGCGATTTGAAAGGATATGAATTATCTCCAGCTTCTTTGATTGTAGAATATGATGGACTGCAACTTGAAAGAGAATTTTATTCTCCAAAATATGATACAGAGGATCGGGCTGCCTC
>JBDTVF010000169.1:0-6782 GCA_040007325.1 Ginsengibacter sp.
ACTGGGAACATGATAAAAATATTCCGGATTTAAATTTTGGCAATAGCAATCTTCAAGACAAATATCATTTGAAAGGGGAAGCATTTGAAAAGAAAATAGAAGAACTAAAACAAAAAGTCTTAACGGCTCGGGCAAACCGTATTCGTCCGCATACCGATGATAAGATACTTACATCGTGGAATGCACTAATGGCTAAAGGATTTATTGATGCCTACATTACGTTCGGTGATGAATCGTTTTTAGCAGCAGCTACAAAAAATATTGAATTTTTACTTGATAATGTTGCTACAAAAGAAAATGGCCTTTTTAGAAATTACAAGAATGGAAAAGCCAATATACCTGCATTTCTTGATGACTATGCCTTCATGATAAGTGCATTGATCTCTTACTACCAGGTTACGTTTGATGAAAGCTTCTTGCAAAAAGCAAACAACTTTACAAAGTATGTCGAGCAACATTTTTTTGATAAAACGTCCGGAATGTTTTTCTACACGGATGACCAGCATAGCAATTTGATAGCGAGAAAAATGGAAGTGACAGATAATGTGATTCCCGCGTCAAATAGTGAGATGGCAAAAAATTTATTATTTCTCGGTCTTTATTTTGAAAATACCACCTACGAGACTCAATCGCAGCAGCTTCTTAAAAATGTAATTGAGGACACTAAAAAAAATCTCGGCTACTACAGCAACTGGGCTGAGTTGATGGCGTTGCAATTAAAAGAACCTTATGAAATTGCTATTGTTGGTAATAATTGGAAACAACTTTTGGGAGAATTTCATCAACATTATTTGCCGCAGGCAATATTCCTGGGAGGTGATAAAGAAGGGTCTTTAGCATTGCTGCAAAACAAACTCATGGAAGGTAAAACAATGATCTATGTGTGTGAGAACAAGACTTGTCAAATGCCGGTTGAAAGGACCGAAGATGCAATGAAACAGATAAAGATACCTTAGATTAGGCAACGCCGCCCCGAGGCCGGACAACATAATCTTCACCTTCCTTTTCTTTGCTAAGCACATTGTAGGCAAGCAGGCCCGCGCCAATCATAAAGACTGCGCCCAATAGAAACGGCGCTCCGGGAAAATAAACAGTTCGTGACTTAGAAGTGAAATACGCAAAGAGACTGGTCATAATAACCGGGCTAATGATGGAGGTAGCGCTTATAAGGCTCGTAAGTGCGCCTTGCAGTTCGCCTTGTTCATTTGCCGGCACATGGCCTGTAATAATAGATTGCAGCGCCGGTCCTGAAATTCCTCCGAGGCAGTAGGGAATAAGAAAAATGAACATCATCCATCCCTGGGTTGCAAATGCAAACAAAACTAGCCCAACTGCATACATCCCAAAACCAATATAAATACTTTTTGTATTTCCAAGTTTTGGATTAATAAAACGAATAAGGACACCTTGCACAAGACCTACCAGCAAGCCCACAACCCCCAATGATATTCCTATCATTTTTTCACTCCAAGAAAAGCGCTCTATTCCAAAGTATGCCCAAACACTTTGAACAGCCTGTCCGGCCATGTAAACAAGAAAAAATGAAATCGCGAGTGCACCAACTGCGGGATATTTTTTAAGTTGTTTAAACGCACCAAACGGATTTGCGCGCCTCCAATCAAACTTACGTCGGTTTTCTACAGAGAGAGATTCAGGCAATACAAAATAGCCATAAAGAAAGTTAGCAAATGTTAAACCCGCCGCAGCCATAAAAGGAACCCGTGACCCGTATTGACCAAGCAAGCCACCAATCACCGGCCCGATGATAAAGCCTAACCCAAAGGCGGCGCCCACCAGGCCGAAATTCTTAGCCCTGTCCTTGGGAGCACTTATATCTGCTATATAAGCAGTCGCTGTGGTAAAACTTGCCCCGGTTATACCTGCTATAATTCGCCCCACAAAAAGCCAGGCTATCGTTGGAGCAAAAGATAAAAAAACATAGTCAACACCAAAACCAAATAATGAAAATAACAGTACCGGCCTGCGGCCAAACTTGTCGCTGAGGTTGCCGATGATGGGTGAAAACAAAAATTGCATAAACGCATAGGCAAAGGTTAGCCAGCCACCGTACCTCGCAGCAACACTGATATTTCCATGAATCAATTCCTCGATAAGCTTTGGAAGCACGGGAATAATGATACCAAGGCCGGTAACATCAATAAGCAGGGTGATAAAAATAAAGCCGAGAGCCGCTTTCCTATTTGCGGGCATGGAAGAACACTTTTATGAATGATGGATAAAAATACTTTGTAAACTCAAGTTGAGAAAAATTTTGTTCGATAATCGTTATTCAAACTTCTATTTTTTATATTGCGCCTTAACCAAAAAGTATAATCATGAAAACAGCCGGATGGATATTGATCGTTGTAGGAATTGTCATGATCCTGATTAAAGGATTTTCAGTTCCAGTTGAAAAAAAAGTGATTGATGTAGGACCAATACAAGTAAATAAAACTGAAAATAAATGGATCGGTTGGCCAACTTACGCTGGTGGCATTCTCGCCATTGTTGGTGTTGTAATGGTAGTTGCGGATAGAAAAAAATAAAGCGTTTCCCAATTGAATTAAAAAAGAATGCCCGGCATGAAACCGGGCATTTCTTTTTTAAAAATTCTTTTATAACAAAAGGATTAATAAAATCCCGATAACGATCAGTGCACCCAGCGAAAGGTATAATCCGTTTTTTTTGGGTTTTGATTCCTTTTTCAAGAGTTTTAATTCCTTCTTTAATTCTTTCTTTTCCGAAGTAGTTAATTGGCTTCTATCCATATGACGGATTTCATCAATCCTGTTCATGGCTCTTTCTGTAGTTGCCTTTTCAGTCGGCCCAACAGGTGTTGGTTCGCTGGCAAAAGCCGGTACTACTGTAGAAGTTAGCAATGCAAATAATAAAATGGTGATTGTTTTTTTTGGTTTCATGTCATTTGTTTTAAGTGATGGTATCTTTCTTATGTAAATATAATCTCATTGAATTCAAACTAAATCACCCTGTTCAAATAATTATGAGAATAAAGAATTTGTCAGTAAAAATTTACAATATAACAATCCTCATAAAATACTCAAGAAATAAAAAGCCACCGGTTTTAGCCGGTGGCCCGGCGCTGCATATGCGCCCAGATTATTTTAATGGTTTCCTGCTAGCAATTACCTAGCGAAGGATTCCATGTTCTATCTGTAGATTGCATGAATACCTCCTTTTTATTTGGTGAATAATAAAGTTAGCAAAAAAAACTTTTCAAAACTCATTGATGCATTTATTAACTATCTGCATGAAGTTGTTTTTTCAAATCATATTGCAAATCAGGATGAAGGTATGAAAGAGCCTTTTCAGCCTTACCTAAATTGGTTTCATAAAGCTTTAAAATTTGTTTATGTTTTACAACGTTACCTGGAAATGCATAAAGCGATATGCAAAATTGGATCAATAGTTCTGCCTCTGCATGCCTTTCACCAATAATCCTGATGTGTTTATTTACCTGCCGTAAAATCTTGCGAATAGACTTTTTAAGATAATAGACATGCGTATTATTAATTTGATCAAAAGACGAGATGATCTCGTTTCTCACGTTTTCTATATGTGAGCTCACATCATTTGCATCAAACACAAGAAAACTTAAAAGCTCTTTATTTTCTTTTTTAAACCTCGCTAGCCTGAGGCAGTATTCCATCAATTCCCGGTTACTCTTATCTTCCAGCTCCTTCCGGATCTCACTAAGTGTCGTTGTTTTTACCATGATACAAATATCGGAAAGGCGGCAATGAATAAAACTTCAATGCACGAGTTTGTACAAAAGAAAAAGGAAACCTCTGCGGCTTCCTTTCTCTCAAAGATACATGTGTAATATTTTTATTGCTTTATAACCTTGCTGTTGAAAAGAATCTCACCTTCAGAGTTTGTTACTGTAAGGATGTACATTCCCTGTTGTAATCTGCTCACGTTAGAAAAATCTTTGCGTGTATTTCCTGTGGTAAGAGACCAATTTTCAATTGCCACTTGCTTTCCGGTAATATCAATAAGCCTTGCTTTAATCAACTCATCTTTTGAAGTGAGGAAATCAATGGTGAGAATATTATGGAAAGGATTTGCAAGAACTGTAACACCAGTCTTTGCAGTATTGATCTTCACATTCACCGTTTTTGAATATTTAAACTGGCCATCTTTGTCAATTTGCTTAATACGATAGAAGTTAAATCCAGAATATGGCCTTGGATCGTACAAGTTGTAAGACCTTAACACCGAACTATTACCTGCACCACGAACAGTTCCTACATAAGACCAGCCGTTGTTACCATCAACGCTTTTTTCAATCTCAAATTTGCTACTATTGAATTCCTGTGCTGTTGACCAATCAACGCTTACACCGCTACCTTTTTGACGTGCGGTAATATTCAAGAATTCAACTGGTGTTGGACCTGCCTGAGGGCATTGAGAAAACATAATGTCATCAATTGCAAAGTCGTTTCCGCATCCACCCTTAGTACCATCACTTATAGTCAACCTTATTGAGGTTGGCATAGAACCAGTAGCAGGTAATGTAAATAAAGAACCTTGTCCTACCCAAACCGGTGTATGGGTTTGAGGAAGCGTAGGAGCTATATAGGGTGAACCTGACATTGGTTGCCACATGCTGGACGCGTCAAGATATTCAACTGTATATGTAAGTGTGGTGAAAAGTGGTGAACTGCAAGTATGTAACGTATCAACATTCATTGCAAAAAGACTTATTGAAAAACTTGTTCCTAATGGGAAACCAGCACTGGTGACCACATGACGATAGAACGTTTCTGCTTCGCCGTTAGCTACAAACACTTTACCATCAACATTGCCGGTATGGTCTGCTGAATGGTGCCATTCAGGCTTTTGTCCTGTGTTGTCAATAATTCTATAAACACCTTCAGCCTTGAGTGACCCGGTTGCCTGGTAAATTAATGATCCGGGAATGATGTCAGGGCTTGTTGACGCAGTAGTTCCTGTGCCAAAATCTTCGGTAAATAAAGGAGTTGAATTGAGGCAAGTGGTCTGACCGTAAACTGTCGTCGTAAATAAATTTAATGCTACTAAGACAGTTGTGAGGGTTGCTAATGCCAAAAATCTTGTGAAGAGTGTAAATTTTTGTTTCATGAAAAACATTTTATAAATAAATAAAAAAGAGAAGTTCTCAGGAATGGAAAAATGTTCTTCGGTACAAGCTATTGGAATCTGAGGATTGGTGTTTTTAAAAGGAAGCGGATAAAAGCTCTGTCTTGGCTTAAGAGGAACAAATATAAGTTTTAATAGTTGTACCTAAAAGCAAAATCAATTTTTTTTTCAACTCTTGGACTAAAACTAATGCTTTATAAATCCTAACGGTAAAAATTTTACGTAACTATGATGGTAATATAAAATTTGATTTGAGATCCGTACTCTATTACCGGGACTGAATTCATTTCAGTCCTTTTTTTATTCTGATAAGCTTAAAACCCTTTCCCATTCTTCCTTGCTTACTTTCTGAACGGACAACCGCGAAATCCTGACCAACTCCATTTGTGAAAGCTTTGGATCTTTTTTTACCTGGACTAATGATACAGGCTTATTTAATTTTCTCAATGGTTTCAAGTCTACAGCCAACCAATTCTTATCGTCTGTGGTTGGATCCTGGTAAGCCTCCTTTACTATAGAAACAATCCCAACGATTTCCATACCCTCATTGCTATGATAAAAAAATATCTCGTCACCTTTTTTCATGTCCCGCAAATTATTCCGCGAAGCATAATTACGAATACCATCCCAGGAAGTTTTCTTATCTTTTTTTAACTGATCCCATCCATAAACAGATGGTTCAGATTTTACAAGCCAATGATTCATATATATAAGATTAATTGAAAAACGAATATAATAAAATACTCAACCGATAATGGAAGTATACTTCTAAAAAAAATCCCCGCTATTGCGGGGATTAAATTATTTCGAATAAATCAATGCTTATCGAATGGAGTTAGGTGGAGCTGGAATCGGGCTCGGTTTCACTTCCTTCTCCCGCATTCCTGCATCAAATTCACTCTTCACATTTTGTTTGGCATCATTGAATTCTCTCACGCCTTTACCTATTCCACGCATGAGATCTGGAATTTTCTTACCTCCAAAAAATAATAGTATCACAAGAACGATTAAAATCCACTCGGACCCACCTGGCATTGAAAGCAGCAATGTGGGATTTGAAAAAGTGTTTAACATTATTTAAGTTTTAAGTAATTGCAATAATAAGAACTAAATCGGGTAATTGCACTACACAGCATTGTAAAATTTAAGAAATGAATACCTCGCAACACTGCTTCTTACATTAGAGAATAAAAATGGCCGTGTCAATAACAACAAGGCCATTTTTTATATTACCAAGGAATTAGCCAAAGAAAGGTGTAACAATGTCAAGTACTTCTTGTGTTGACAATGGTTCATCGAAAGCTGCGGACGCCGCAGGAGCATCGATAAATGAATTTCCACCAATCCCTACAATATTTACTGTTGCCTGCGTAGTATTGTCCTCGCCATTATAACTTAATTGTATTGCAGAATTTGCTGGTGCATAATCAATACCTGTTTCGTTAGAAGTGATCCAGGGCTTTACGGTCTGGCCCGATGGGATCGCCATATTCCGCGCTCTTCTCATCTGCCTTATGTGCGATGCATGTCTTGCTTCCACTGAATGTATTTCAAGAGCAGCGGTAAGTACCGTTCTGTTACTTTGTAGTGCTGTTGCCTGACCTTTGTAAGCTCTTACACCGGTATCTTCAAAAGTTTGAGCC
>JBDTVF010000170.1:0-6626 GCA_040007325.1 Ginsengibacter sp.
TTGACGTGATTTGTATATTGGGATTATTCTGATCAATAAAACAATAACCTCCATCACCGTCACTTGCTTCGGTGGTATTGTTGATGCCGGCTACTGTGTATATCTGTGTTCCGTTGTCCTGTGAACCAGCGAGAAAATAATTTGGATTAGTAGGATGTATTGCAGCGGAATAGTATTGAGTTACGTTATAGCCTGAATTTTTTTCAAGGAAGGCCGGTTTACTTCCGGCAACATTAGCATCTGCTGTGTAAAAAATACCGCCATCTGTGCCCCAAATAGCAATTGATGAACTGCCGGGCAAGTAGGCAATTGCATGCTGATCTGCATGTACATTTTGTGCAGCAGTAAATGCAGGGGCATTATATAAACTCCATGAAGTCATTTGAGTCCATGTGCTGCCGGCATCATCGGAGCGCAATGCATCAATACCACCTATATACAAAGAATTTTCATTATTAGGATCAACTGCTGCAATAAGATCGTACCATGCCTGCCCGCGGGTAAAATTGGAGTTGCCGCCCTGGTCCACGATTGTAGGAACAGTTTTGGCAGTCCATGAATTCGTAGAAGCATCATAGCGTTGAATTGAATTGCAATTTCCTGAAGTAGATGCCTGGAAAAGTGCGTAGACAATATTTGCGTTTGAAGGTGCACAGGCAAGTTCGATTCTAAATGCTGAAGTACCGGAAGGAGAAATATTAGCCCAGGTACTTACATCGCCGGTGGTTGCTCCATTTGCAGTGAAGTCAGAGCGGTAAATGACACCTGTGCGGCCGGATGCTCCCAGTGTCGCATACACGTCACCGTTTGCTGCAAGTTCAAGATCGCCACCCGGCAGATTAACGCCTGAATAGGTCCCGAGAACATTCGTCCACGTGACTCCGCCATCTGCTGATTTTTGAATACCAAATGGATCGGATGAAAATTGCTGCTTTATGGCAGCGTAAAGATTTCCGTTTTTATCTACCAATAAGTCATTGATGTATTTAAAAGAAATAGTTGACGTAAGCCTCGACCATGTGGCGCCTCCATTGGTGCTTTTCCAGATACCAAGCCCTCTTATCGCATCTGAATTATACCATCCTTCACCACTGCCAAAATACATTTCCTGCGGATTGAGTGGATTTTGCGCAATTGCTGTAATGGCAATATTTTCGAAGAGATCGTCAACCTTATTCCACGAAGGGTTAGCTGCTGTGATATCATTGGAATACCATAATCCGCCGCCAACGCTACCTGCCCATACTTTCTTATATCCATTAGCTGCATCATTCAGATCAAATAGCAAAGCCCGTGTCCGTCCGCCTATATTGTTCGGACCTCTTTCCTGCCAGTTTATACCTGTCACCGCCACATCAGGTTGTAAGCCCCTTGCAGCAATACGCTGCTTTTTAATGCTCATAGCATTGATCAGTCTTTCACGCGGAACTTCATTCAATCTTAAATCTTTAGTAAGCTCAAAATCCTGCTGTATGGCAAGTTCCATATGGTCTTCCTCCTCTCGCTTTTCAGATGTTTCCTTAACCTTCTTTACCAGAATTTTTGGACTCAAGAAAAATATGAGAGCTATAGATAAAATGATCGCGGAGATTGCGACGATGTAAATCTTTTTCATAAAATCGAATATTGACGCAGTTTCATTTTAAAGTAATTGGAAGGATTATCCAAAGCTATTGCTTTGCACCGTTAAAATGTTCAGCTGATCGCGGGATTTATTAAAAGCAATAATCTTATAGTTAACGAAACAAACATCGCTCTATTGAACAGAAATGAAAAAAACAGTTTTTATCTTTTCAGATAGCGATTTTGCACCAATTTTTCTATCACCTCGGTTTTCAGGCTGCGGCTTACAGGTAGTTTTTGGTTGAGCACATTTATATGCCCGGCTTCAATGCTATCAACCTTCGAAAGAGCAACAATAAATGATTTATGGATTTTTAAAAATTTATCAGCGGGCAAATATTCTTCAAGCGCTTTAAAGGTGAGGTAGGTTATAAATTTTTTTTCTTTGGTATGAATGCAGACATAGTTCTGCAATGCTTCTGCAAAATAGATATCGTTCAAAAAGATCTTTTCGAGTCGATTGTCGGTTTTAATGTAAAAGTAATCCGCACTTTCTTTTGGCGCTTCTTCTTGTTTTTTAAGGCGCACATCAAAATATTCTTTTGCTTTCAGTGCGGCTTTTACAAAGCGATCGAAGCCTATGGGTTTTACCAAATAATCTAATGCACTCACGTCAAAACCTTGTAACGCATATTGCGGGTACGCCGTTGTAAAGATGACTTGCGGCGGATGCTGCAGCGATCTGTACAACTCAAGACCAGAAAGCCCTGCCATTTCTATATCCAGAAAGATTAGCTGAATATTTTGCAGGTCAGCTTTATTCATGGCACTGAGCGCACTTGTGTAAACACCCTTGAGATCGAGAAAATCTATTTGCTCAATATATTCTTTTAGCCCCCTACATGCCAGCGGTTCATCGTCTATGACTATGCAATTTATCATGAGCAATTTTATTAACTGATATCTATTTCAAGGTTTACCTTATACCATGTTTCATCGTCTTTAATAGATAACTTGTGTTTTCCGTGATACAGCAATTCAAGCCTTCGTTTTACATTGGCCAACCCGATGCCACCGACAGCATTTCCATTCGATGCCGTTCTTTTTGTATTGCGAACGTCCAGGATTAGTCTGTTGTCAGTTTTATTCACTTCAATGTGTACTTCATTTACCTCCGTTTCAAAATGAGACAAATGTTTAAATGAATTCTCTACAAAAGGAATAAGCAATAATGGTTCGATAAAAAAATCCTTTACACTGTCAGCATGTATAAACTTTATTTCAAAATTCTCTGCCTTTCTAAGCTGTTGCAGGTTTACGTAATCATCTAAATACGATAATTCTTTTTCGATAGAAATTTTTTCTCCATTGCATTCATACAATTGATAGCGGAGCATTTCAGAAAAACCGTGCAATGCATTTCTTGCTTCCTCATTGTTTTTGTCAATAAGAAAATAAACAGCGTTAAGCGAATTAAAAAGAAAATGCGGATTGATCTGTTGCTTCAAAAAATTCAATTCAGCTTCTGCTTTTTCCTTTGCCATATCTCCAATGCGGCGTTGGGCATTAGCATAATCGACAAGAAGTTTTAAAGCAGTTCCGGTACTCACCAGTAAAACATGCGGAATAAAATTATCATATACCCGGGTCTTAAAATTGTCCCAGATATTAAATTCCTGTTGCATTACCATATTGCCAATAATATTGATTTTCCAGAATGTAGAAGTAGCTATCATTACCAGGTAGACTAAAGAAAAAATCAAATATTTTTTCTTGTATAAAAGCTTTGGTATTAAAATAAGATTAGTAATATATACAAGCAGTGCAAGATCGGCCACCTTTACAACCGTAACTTTTATCGCCAGCATCTTCGTTGGGAAATCCTGGAACCTAAAGTAATACCAAAGCCCAAATACGCCCAGCCAGAATATAAGATGGTGCAGTTTGTATTTTATGAAAATCGATTGATTCATCTGCAAATAAAGTTACCGATAACTCTTTTTGCAAATAGCTTACACCAAATGCAGCATTTACATGATAAGATGCAGCTTACTTGAAAGTGCTTTTTGTTGTTGAATTAATGCGTTTCGTGTAAAACATTTTATAAATATGATAGAATGAAAAACTTTTGCAGCAACAAAACAAATTATTATGAAAACATGGATAACATTTTATTTTATGGTGATAATTAACTTCTATAGTTGCGGTCAATCCCATTCAGAAAAAAGTATTTCGGCAAATAAAGATGATCTGAAAGTCGGTGGGAATTGCGAGACATGTGAAGCGATTTATGAGTCACCTGTAGCGTTCGATAAAGTCAACTCTGTAGTACAACTGCCCGACTATAATGAATACGGCCCAAAGATGGTCATCAGCGGAACGATCTACAAACGAGATGGAAAAACACCTGCGCCCGGTGTGGTCTTATACGTTTATCATACCGACCAGACCGGACATTATACTAATAAAAATAATGCAACCGGCCCCGGCAGCAGGCACGGTTATATCCGGGGTTGGATAAGATCAGATGCACAAGGTCATTACAAGTTCTATACATTAAGACCTGCGATTTATCCCGAAAGAAATGCTCCTGCACACATTCATCCCATCATTAAGGAGCCGGGCATCAGCGAATATTGGATTGATGAATTTGTGTTTGATGATGATACATTGGTAAATGAAACATTTCGTAAAAGGATGGAAAATCGCGGTGGCCCTGGTGTTATCAAACTTCAAAAGGAGTATGGCATTCTTACCGGGCATCGCGATATCATATTAGGGCTAAATGTTACCGGCTATCCAACTTCCCGGAAAGCGTTAAATACTTCCGGCTTGAAGATTGGAAGCAATTGCCCGGCGTTTGATCCGCTGCATATTTCAGGCGTTGACGCTGGCAAAAAAGTATGCCCCATGTGCAAGTACGGTTACGGTGAAGGCATCATGATCTGGATAAACAATTCCTCTCTTGCTAATGTGAGTTCATTTGCCATTATGCTTGAAAATGAAATATTCAAAAGGAGCTTAAAAAATTTTCATGTATTTCTCATTTATATGAAGCCGGCCTCAGAAAATGAAATGGCCGCGATACAAAAGTTAACAGCATTAACGACCAGGGCCAACATCAGGAATGTCGCAGTAACGCTGGTACCGTCAGCGACTGATAAAAATACCGCAGCGGCTTACAATATTAATCCTTCGCCGGATATTTTTAATACCGTTTTTGTGTATAAAAGACGAGTGGTCACTCACAAGTTTATTAACCTGGATTATGATCAAACGTCTTTTGAAAAACTGATGAAAGTTTTTTAGAATATAAATTATATGTACAAATTTCTAACCAGCTAAAACCCACGTATCCTTGCTTCCGCCACCCTGTGATGAGTTTACGATCATGGAACCTTCTTTCAACGCAACCCGCGTGAGGCCGCCGGGGACTATATTTATTCCCTCCGGGCCGTACAGTGCGAAAGGCCGGAGGTCAACGCGGCGCGGTTGTAGCACACCGTTGATATAGCATGGAGTGGATGACAGGCTTATAATTGGTTGTGCTATGAAGTTTCTCGGTTCAGCATTTATAGCGTTTTTGAATGCATCCATTTCCTGCTCTGTTGCTATGTTTCCCATCAGCATACCATAGCCACCCGACTCATTGGTACGTTTTATCACCATATTGTTCATGTTCTCAAATACATATTTCCGGCTGTCTTCATCAGCAAGACGATAGGTAGGAACATTTTTTAAAATCGGTTCTTCGTTGAGATAATATCTTATCATATCAGGAACATAAGCATAGATCGCCTTATCGTCAGCAACACCATTGCCCATTGCATTTATTATGGCAACATTCCCTTTCCTGTAAGCCCAATATATTCCCGGAACACCTAATATACTATCTGGCCTGAACACCAGGGGATCGACAAATTCGTCATCCACTCTTCTATAAATTACATCAACCTTCTGTAGCCCTTTGGTGGTTTTCATGTATACAAAATTGTTATCTACTATCAGATCTCTGCCTTCTACCAACTCAATGCCCATCAACCTTGCAAGCGTGGTATGTTCAAAATAAGCTGAATTATAAATGCCGGGAGATAACAATACAACAGTTGGATTACTTGACTGCCTGTTGCCCAGCGCCAATAAATTTTTATACAAAAGATCGGGGTATTCTTTTACAGTGCGTACATTATTCCTGGGAATCATATCCGGGAAAATCCGGTAGGTGATACTCCTGTTTTCCAACATGTACGATACCCCTGAAGGGGTACGAAGATTGTCTTCCAGCACATAAAATTTCCCATCATCATCCCTTATAAGATCAACTCCGGAAATATGGGTATAGATGTCGAATGGTACGTCGACGTTCATCATTTCCCTGAGGAAATTGGGGCAGGAATAAATCAGTTGCGACGGCACAATACCGTCCTGTAAAATGAATTGACGATGATAAATATCCTTCAAAAAAATATTCAGCGCCTTGAGCCTTTGTTTGAGCCCGGATTCGATCAACCCCCATTCTTCACTCGTTATAATGCGGGGAATAATATCAAAGGGAAATATTTTTTCGATGCCTTCGCCGCTGCTATACACTGTAAATGTTATGCCCTGGCTCATGAAAAGCTTCTTAGCCATTTCATCTTTATGGGTCATTTCTACCTCCGGCAAATTGTCTATGATCGACACAAAATTTTTATACGGAGGTCTTATATCTCCGCCGCTATACATTTCGTCCCAAACACCGGGTTGTTCCCGGTAAGCATGTAAAAGAGAATTTTGATTCATACAAAATGAATATACAAAAATTCAAAAAATAACACCGATTAACTTTTTTCCAATTTCATGATGTTCAGCGTGCAATTAGCGGTTGGCATTTGGTGTTACTTGTTCACAATGGTTACAGTTATTTCACTTGCCTAAAGGTGTAAACCCCCTTGAAATAACGTGAAAATAATGGGCTAAAAAACAGTTATTTGACCGTTGTTTAGCTTATGCAAACTAGGGACTTTTGTATCCAACAATTGATACTCCCAAATGACATTATATCTATACAAAAATTTTACCGG
>JBDTVF010000171.1:0-6625 GCA_040007325.1 Ginsengibacter sp.
TCCTCGTGGGACAACTATTTAAACCACGTTTTATAAAATAACACGTGGTTTTTTATTTGTATTGAGAAAAGTATTGTTAGCTAACGTTTTCTCCTTTTGCATTAAATTTTGGTCTAATTTGTAAGGGCTCACTAAAAGATAGACTATGAAGATTTCCAACCGACCTCCCACGAAGAGAATGATTGCCAAACTAAAAGACTGCCTGGAAAAAGAAAAAGAAAATGATGGTAAAGTGCCATGCCTTCCCGAAGAAATGAAATCCTCATTGGCAGGCTTATATAAACGCGGATTCGTGGATACCAGGATGGAGTTAATTAATAATAAGAAACTTTTATGCATCTACATTACTAATTTAGGAAGAAAGTTCTTAGAGGGCTCGCCCACAGCGTAAAAATTCGTGTGAAGCAAATACTGGTAAGGTTTTCTATTTTTTTATTCCCTTCAACTTTTCCTAAATTTACAGCTCAATTAAGTGGATGTAATGATTCACTTTTTTCGTCAGTTTTGATTTTTTAAAATATTTATAGAATATATGTTTGAATCACTAAGTGAACATCTCGATACCGCTTTCAAAAACTTGAAAGGCCAGGGAAGAATCACGGACCTCAATATTGCATCAACAGTTAAAGATATAAGGCGCGCCCTTGTAGATGCCGATGTAAACTATAAAATTGCAAAGGAGTTTACAGATAATATAAAAGAAAAAGCCACAGGAGAAAAGGTATTAAATGCTGTAAGCCCGGGGCAGCTTATGGTTAAGATTGTTAAGGACGAGCTGACTGAATTGATGGGCGGAATAGAAACAGAATTAAACCTGAGCGGGAATCCGGCAGTTATTCTAATTGCAGGTCTGCAAGGTAGCGGTAAAACCACCTTTAGCGGAAAGCTTGCCAATTATTTGAAGACAAAAAAGGCAAAATCTCCTCTACTGGTTGCAGCAGATATATATCGTCCTGCAGCTATCGAACAGTTGAAAATATTAGGTGAGCAAATAAATGTAGAGGTATACAGCGAACCCGAAAATAAAGATGCTGTAGCCATTGTACAAAATGCCATCAAAGAGGCAAAGACGAAAAATAAAAATGTAGTTATTATCGATACAGCGGGTCGCCTGGCTATTGATGAGGTTATGATGACCGAGGTATCGAATATTAAAGCCGCTGTTGATCCGAAGGAGATCTTATTTGTAGTTGATAGTATGACGGGCCAGGATGCCGTAAACACAGCAGCAGCTTTCAACCAAAGACTTAATTATACCGGGGTCGTTCTCACTAAGCTGGATGGTGATACAAGAGGTGGTGCTGCTATTTCAATAAAGTACACTGTTAATAAGCCGATTAAGTTTGTAAGCAGTGGTGAGAAAATGGATACTTTAGATGTATTCTATCCTGAAAGAATGGCGCAACGCATACTTGGGATGGGCGACATAGTGAGCCTTGTGGAAAAAGCACAGGAACAGTTCGATGAGGTTCAGGCTGCGAAATTGGAGAAACGTATAAGGAAGAACCAATTTGACTTTGAGGATTTTAAAACCCAACTTCAACAAATTAAGAAAATGGGAAATTTAAAAGATCTCATGGGAATGATACCGGGAGTTGGCAAACAAATTAAAGACATCGACATTAATGATGATGCATTTAAAGGGATTGAAGCAATGATAAATTCAATGACTTTGGAAGAGCGTAGAAACCCCGATCTTATTAACCCAGGCCGAAAGCAAAGAATAGCAGCGGGAAGTGGAAAAGATATTAGTGAACTCAACCAATTTCTGAAGCAATTCGAGCAAATGAAAAATATGATGAAGATGATGAACAAAATGCCAATGGGTAAGCTTGCGGGTTTAGGTAAACGATAAATTTAATTATTAAACAAAACCAATAATACAAAGGATTTTATTGAAGAAAATGTAGCAATTGAGATATTTCAAATTATTGATTTGTAATTTTGAAATACACCTCTTATCTTCGCAATCCTTTCGAAAAATATATTTAATAACAACCCAAAAAAATTTCTATTTTTTATGGCTGTCAAAATGAGATTGCAACGTCATGGTTCTAAGAAAAGACCATTTTATTTTATAGTAGTTGCAGATGCCCGTAGTCCACGCGATGGTAAATTCATCCAAAAGTTAGGCTCTTATAATCCGCTTACTGTTCCTGCAAGCATACAGATCGATAGACAGAAAGCTTTGGAGTGGTTACATAAGGGTGCTCAACCAACAGACACTGTTCGCAGAATCTTAAGCTTTAAAGGAGTATTGTACCTTAAGCATTTATTGCGTGGGGTAACTCTCGGCTTGTTTGATGAAGCTGCTGCTATGGAGAAATTCACTAAGTGGAGTTCAGAGCATGATACAGAGTTTGCCAAGAGGCAGGAATCGCACAAAAAAAGTAGGACGACAAGTCGTGGCCCTGTAGCAAGGAGAACTTCCGGCGCAGGCAGCCGCGGTAGTGCAAGTGCACCGGCCAGTGAAGCGGCAAGTAAGAGTAAGCCTGAGGTAGAATCCGTGGATGCAGCTGCTGAAGAAAAAGACAAATCTGAAGAATAAATCTTTTACTCAAAATATTATTGCTAAAGCTATCTCAAGACGAGGTAGCTTTTTTTATGTAAGACATATTTGTTGGAAGTCACAACAGTTTTTGGAGAAATTATAACTAAGCGTTCAAAATCTGCACTTATAGTGGCATCAAAATTGTTCGACCTGTAAGGGAATTTTATATTTAACACTTAAAACTTACAAAATGAAAATAATGCGAATTTTTGGAGGCTCGTTGATGATAGTAGCGATGTGTGCATTTATAACACCGGCTATGAGCCAGGAAAAACAAATTGATAAGGTAGAGGCTGCAACACAAGTACTCCAGGATTTTAGTAAAATGAAAGAGAGTATTCCGTCTGAATTACTTGAAGTAACGCAAGGGATTATAATTGTTCCAAAATTGATAAACGGGGGTTTTGTGTTATCGGGCAAAAGAGGTAAAGGGCTTGCAATGGTGAAGTTACCTGACGGTTCATGGAGCAATCCTGTATTCGTAACACTTACGGGTGGCGGAGTTGGCCTACAGGCGGGTCTTCAATCAATCGACCTTGTTTTAATATTCAAAAACAGGGAGACCCTTGAAAATATTGGTAAGGGAAGTTTCACACTGGGTGGTGATATTTCGGTAGCTGCAGGGCCGGTTGGACGTAGCTCTTCTGCCAGCACCGATTACAAGCTCGAGGCTGAAGTATATTCTTATTCAAGGAGCAAAGGGTTATTTGCAGGTATTAGCCTGAATGGACTTGCAATAGACATTGATGAGAAAGGAAACAGAGCCTTTTATAGCAATGATGAGGATGCAAAAACTTTATTTTCAAATTCAACCACAAGTAGTTCTGAAAGCGTAACAAAACTTAAATCGGAATTAAAAAGCATGTACCAGTAATTTTCGAATACTCGATTTGAAAAAGGTTGCTCTTAAAAGGCAACCTTTTTTATTAATGGTAGGTCACCGAGAAATAGCCATTACTTAAGATATTCAGCGGCGCGTTAGTATTTATTACGGCAGCATTGAAATCAAAAGTTCCTCTTATTCGCTTGGTGGAGACATTATTTGACAGAATCGTTATGGTGCCGGGATCTGAAACCAGCAGCGTTGACGCATCCGGATAGAAAGTTCCGAAATAAATGGTGCCGGAAAAATCCAATGGATACGAACCGGGTGAAATATCTGCAGGAAAAGAAAGTGACACCTTTTTAACAGCCTGAACATCGCTTGCAATCAGGTTTATGACGTTTAAAGATTTTGCTGTGGAAATAGCGTAGGTAGGAAAAGCGCTTCCATCTACAGCAACACGAAAAGTATCGAGCGAACTTGCCGGTGGTACTACAGTGAAATCCGGACTTTCAAATTCTTTTTGACAGGCTGACAATACTAACACAGCAGCAAATATTAATAGCAGATGTAATTGGGTACGCATTCTTTCTTTTATTATCAAAGATATATATTAGCAATTATCTCGGACCCGGTGAACAATTTTTTCTCATAAAATCTGAGTATAGAGTTGACAAATGTTTTCTGGTACCAATGCCTTCCGATATGCTGTGAGTCCTGTTAGGATAAGGCATAAACTGAAATTGTTTGTTATACTTTATCAATTCGTTTAACATGGCCTCCGCATTATCATATTGCACATTATCATCGCCGGTTCCGTGAATGAAAAGTAAGTTTCCCTTAAGATTTTTTGCATAATAAACCGGTGACCCTTTTACATAATTATCCATGTTTTCTTCGGGCAGACCCATATATCGCTCTTCGTAAATGTTGTCGTAAAATAAAAGATTATCCACTGCTGAGATAGAAATCCCGGTTTTATATATTTCAGGATATTGGAACATAAGATTAAGTGTGGAAGAGCCACCACCGCTCCAGCCCCATACCGCTACACGGTCCTTATCGAAATAGGATTTCTCCAAAAGTTTTTTTGCTGCCATCGCCTGGTCACGAATATTTATCCTTCCCAGTTGCCCGTAAATTGATTTCCGCCATTCCGAGCCGCGCAATGAAGGCGTACCCCGATTATCAACAGACACCTGGATGTATCCTTCAATGCTCATATCGCCATTGAAAAGAAAATTATTTTGTGAACCGTACCTGTCTTCAATAGTCGAAGCTGCCGGTTCCCCATACACGAAAAATACAACCGGGTATTTTTTTGTACTGTCAAAGTTTGCTGGTTTAACCATCCACCCGTCTACGGTGATGTTGTCTTCAGTCGTCACTTTAAAATATTCTACGTTACTATTATTATTCACCTTCATCGTATTCTCAATGCTATTGTCTGCATTCAGTGCTTTATGATTCGGTAACGAAACCCATTCTCTTGCAGGCCGGGTTTTATAATTTGAAAAACTGTGAAGCGCATACTTTGCTCCCGGAGAGATATTATAATCATGTGTACCTTTTAGATTTGCCGGGGAAATTAATTCAAGTTTGCCCTTACCATCTATTTTAGTCCTATATAAATAAAGTTGTGTAGGATTATCCGGCGAAGCCATGAAATATACATAACCATTCTTTTCATCAATGCATTGAATATTGGAGATATCGTAATTGCCCTTTGTAACCAATGTTTCCTTTTTGCCATCGCGGCTTACTAAAAAAATGTGTCGCCAACCATCTTTTTCACTTACCCATAAAAAATCTTTACCATCATTAAGCCATTCCCAGCCTGTGGGATCATCATCATTCCAGCGGGACTTTATATCAATAAATGCTTTATCATTTTCTGAATAAAAGCTACTCGCGGCGCCAGTTGCAACATCGCAATAATAAAGCTGGCTTTCATTTTGTTTTCGGTTTAACTGTTGTACCACTAGCTCCGTAGAGTTATTTGCCCACTCCATTCTTGGTAAATAGTGTTGTTGTGGATCACCGGGAATATTCATCCAGGATACATCATCATTGCCAACATTAATAACGCCAATACGAACTGGTGATGGCGGCTGTCCTACCTTGGGATACTCAACCGGGATGATTTGAGAATAAACAGAATCAGTTGTATTCAACATATAGTAATCTCTTATCTTGGTTGCATCCACCTGCCAGAAGGCTATCATTTTACTATCGGGACTCCAGCGAAACCCATCCCTGCAACCGAGTTCCTCTTCATATACCCAATCGAAAGTACCGTTGATAAACTTGCGGGTGCCATCTTTTGTGAGCTGTTTAATTGCATGTGAATTGAGATCTTCGACATACAAATTGTGCTGGCTTACGTAAGCAGTCTTATTTCCATCCGGTGAAATTTTTGCAAACATTAAAGACTGTGCCGGTAAGGATTTTCCAACTTGAGTAAGTTGGTTGGATGAAAGATCAAGAACCCAATAGTTCCCACGGGTATTATATCTCCAGACTTTCGCAGTATTGGTAAATATTAATAACTTCTTGCCATCCTGAGAAAAGCTGTAAATATCGAATGCAAGAGGTTCATCTTGCCCCGCGGGTGTCAATTGTTTCTTGCTTACGACTACAGTTTCTTTATTACTTACCACATCTGTTTTTACAATGCCGGCATCTGTTAATTTCATGTAAGCGGTACCGTCAGACGTCCAGTTAATTTCTTTTTCACGAAACTGGGCACTACATACCAGGTAATTCAGGCAAGCAATTAATAAACATACTATTCTCAAAATTCTTTTTTGCATGTAAAAACTTTTATAGGTAAAAATAATGAATCGCGTCTATCGATCGATACCATTTATCTATTCCTTAATAAATTTGCTTATGGCAGAAAAAGAAAAACTTAGGATTGATAAATATCTATGGGCTATCAGGTTATTTAAAACAAGAAGTTTAGCGGCCGATGCCTGCAATAATGGTAAGGTGAAGTGCCTGGGGATAAATGTAAAGGCCGCAAAACCCGTAGGTGTTGGCGAACAATATGAAGTAAAAACGGAAGCTAAAAAGTGGCTGATACAGGTTGCAGGTTTATTGCAAACAAGAGTACAATATGCTGAAGCGATAAAATACTATATTGATCTGACGCCTGAGCAGCCTGTCGAAAAGACTCACTCAACAGCCTTTGTATTTAATACAGGGAAAAGAAAAACTAAACAAGGACGACCCACTAAGAAAGATAAAAG
>JBDTVF010000172.1:0-6560 GCA_040007325.1 Ginsengibacter sp.
TTAATAATCTGCGAATAAGATAATGAACCTGCCAGGGAATTTCGTGAAGCGGATGCGTAATGATTGTCCTCTCTTCCATTTTGCACAGGCCGAAGTTCAATTGGTTGAATTAATTTGAGCTGATCAAGATATACCTGGACCCCGGCACTGAATTCGCCATTTTTATCTTTTGTTTTTTTAGAAAAATTAATGTTGCCGCCGAAAGACTGGTAATCGTATTCAGTAGAAGATGAAACACCAGCCCCGAAGGTGGTGCCCTTTTTTTCATTTTCCATACTCCATGAAATTGATGGATAGATGCGGGTATCGGCGTGAGAAGCTGAAGACATATTCTTCGGGTCTATCTTGTCTGACGAAGCAGAGGTGTAATGATCAATACCAAGCTCACCGGTGAAAGTATGCTTCCGAAGCTTGCTATCGTATTTGGTAAGTTTAATATCAATCACATTAGCAATGTCGGTGAGTTTCTCCGTTCCGATACCGCCGGTTACGGAGGAATTGTTTCCATCCTGGTTGTAATAGCTTGAAACAAGATTTATCTCTTCTACTTTAAGTTTGCGGCTTTGGAAGCCTGATGTATCATTGCTTGTTTGAGAATATGAATGAAGAAGCGCAAACATCGCGGCCGCCGTCAGGAAAATTCTTTTCATTAATACAAATTTTTTCTGCTGAATCTTTTGAAATAAAAACAGTTAATTACAACCGCAGCCACCGCCAGTTTTACCTGCGTTAGCGCCTGATGAGCCTTCGCGATAGGTTTGAAAATTCAATTCGGTCTTTTCAATTTTACGGTTACCCATTATCATTTCGGAGTCATTGATCTTGTTTTTTTGATACTCCTTTACAGTCTTACATGAAGCCAGTAAGAATGCAGAAGCACAGCAAGCCATTACCATACGGGTGGTCACCGCCGTTAGTTTGTATTTCATTGCAGATGTATATTTTTAGAAGAGAATATTTTATTATCGTCATCAATGATGATGCACTCTATATGTTGAACCTGGTTAATTAAATTAATGCCTGCCTTCACCCCCATGATTGTAACGGGTGTTGCCATCGCATCTGCAATTTCTGCATTAGGGCTAACGATGGTAACACTTTTAATGCCCGTAACCGGAAGCCCGGTTTTCGGATTTATAGTATGAGAATATTTCCTGCCATTAATCATAACAAACTTCTCGTAGTTACCAGAAGTAGCCACAGCCATGTCAGTAATATTCATATAAGAAAAAGGTAAACTTGCATTATCCGGGTTGGCAATACCAATGGTCCATGGTTCGCCATTTGGCTGATATCCCCAGGCTGTAAGATCTCCGGAAGCATTAACTATTCCGCTGTGTACGCCTTCTTTTTTCAAAAGAGCCTTTGTCATTTCCGCCGCATAACCTTTGCCAATTCCTCCAAATCCAATTCGCATCCCTTTCTCTTTCAGCATTACAGTACAGTCTTCTTTATTCAAAATCACATTGCGGAAATTGATAAGCCTGATCATTGACTTAGCGGTTTCTGCATCGGGTAAGGCGGTCATCGTTTTATCAAAATTCCAAAGGCGCCTATCGATGGAGCCATACGTAATATCAAATGCACCATCTGTAATTGATGAAATTTTCAATGAGCGACTGATCAGGCCGAATACTTCCTGGTCAACTTTTACGGGTGCAATGCCAGCCTGTCGGTTAACCTGGTTTGTCTGGCTGTTATCATCAAAAGTTGTTAGCAATTTTTCGATTCGCCGTATTTCCGCTATGGCCAGATCTATTTTATTGTAAGCCCAATCTTCATCTGCACCTACTACGGTAATTTGGAAAGAATTACCCATTAGCCTTTCGGTCTTCCTGAACTCAGTCAATAAAATTTCAGTATCATTTATGGGCATCGCAAATACTTTTTATTTGCGCTGTAAAATCGGCTGCCGTTTCTGCAGGCAATCCGTCCCATGCCTTGATTACGTTGCCGTCAGCATCAAGAAGTAAAGTAAAAGGGAATTTGCCATCAGCATTGTATTTATCTGCGAGGGATTCGTTTTGCTTTTGAATATTTTTATCTAATTGATTTTTTTTGTTCCGGGGAAAATCAGCATTTACCATTACCAATGAATTTTCAGCCACCTGAGCGAAAGCTTCATTATCAAAAATTTCTTTTCTCATACGCATGCATGGGCCGCACCAGTCAGATCCTGAAAAATTCAGGAGTATGAGTTCATTCTTTTCTTTAGCAATTTCTTTTGCTTTTTCAAAATCGGGTTGCCAAACGTCGAATGACATGGCAACAAATGGGAGAATAATGAGAAGGTATTTTTTCATATTGTATTTTCTCTTTGGCAAAAAGAGTACTAAAAAACCACATTAGTTGACTATAAATAAACAATTACAATTGTTTAACTAATTCGATTACGGATCGTTAATAAAATGTGATCGTAAAACAAATTGAAAGAGTTGCTTTAAAAAAATTTAAAGCTGAAGAAAAGCTGAAGAAATTTTAATTAAAAATAGTTCCGCCCCGGATGATCACAATTTCAATTCTATCTTATTCGCGGTTTTCACTGCCTCGTATATCGCATCTATAATTTTCAGATCCTTTACAGCCTCTTCTCCATCCACAGGCACCAGCGGTACATCGCCATCCAGGATGATACCGGCCATCTTATCCATCTGCACAGTTTGGTGTGTTACTACAGGCTGATCTAAATCTCCTTTGTTGGTTCTCCCCGCGATAGGCCCATAGCCCGTGGCCGGATACAATTCAGCCCATCCCTTTTCGCCATTTAGAAAAAAGCGATCAAGGTTGTTCATGCTATACGTTGATAGGCATGATGCCACTGCGCCGCCGGGAAACCCAAGCTGAAATTGAATAGTTTCATCAACACCTTCTTTAAACTTTACGGGATTATTTTTTGTTTCCTCAGCGGTAACCCAAATCGGGTCTTCGCCTATCATATACCGTGAGCCGTTAATAGAGTAAACACCAATATCCATTAAAGAACCGCCACCTGCCAGCTCTTTATTCAGTCGCCATTGATTGGGATCTCCAATTGTAAATCCGCTCAATCCCTGGAAGAATAAAGGCTTTCCAAATTCACCTGCTCTACGCATCCTGATAAGTTCTACCGTATGCGGCTCAAAATGCAGGCGATATCCTACCAGTAATTTTACATTTGCCTTCTTACAAGCATCTACCATTTCCTGGCCCTGCTTTGCATTTAATGCCATTGGCTTTTCGCAAATTGCCTGCTTGCCTGCTTTTGCTACTTGTATCACCTGGTCATGATGCAATCCGTTTGGTGTTATCACATATACCGCATCGATATCCGGATTGTTTTTTATTTCATCAAAGTTGCCGTAGTTGTAACAATTCTTTTCAGGTATGTTGTACTTACTTTGCCACGCTTTAAGTTTTGCAGGTGTGCCACTTATGGCACCGACCAATTTCGCCCTCGTGCAAGACTGCATTGCCTCCGCGACCCGCGTACCGTAACTGCCAAGTCCCATGATAGCTACTCTTAAAACAGGGCCATCTTCATTTGAACCCGGGGAATTTGTACAAGACATTGGATTGTTTTTACCTAAAAATGGCATAGCTAAAAATGGAACTGTTAGTTTTTGTAAAAAGCCTCGGCGGGTATTCATAAAAAATTATTTTAGGAGTGAATGAAGCAATCATTGAATTATTATATCTCCCCTAAAATAAGATACCTGCTGCAAACATCCCAAACAGATTTCATGGTCAGGGTGTTTTGATAACCTGACGTGTTAATTTCTCTTCTTTAAAACGTCTCTGCCGAAATAATAAAAACTGTTATTATCTTTCGAGAGAAACAATAGTTATTCATCAATACTTTTGAATCTCATTTTAAAATCGTCAGAAACATCGCATGAAAAATAGAACTGTTTTAATTGTCGCATTGATCCTTTTCAGTGTTCGGAGCATAGGTCAAACCTATATTAGCAACGTAACTGTTGTAGATGTCGATAAACAAAAACTCGTACCACATCAAACTGTAATAATAAAAGATGATCTTATCACCGGTATACAGTCATCTTCCAAAGCTAAAATACCCGCCGGTGCCGATGTGATAGACGGAGCCGGTAAGTATTTGATGCCAGGCTTAACAGATGCACATGTCCATTTTTTTCAAAGCGGCGGACTATATGCGCGGCCGGACGCTATAGACCTTCGAAAAGATGCACCATACAAACAGGAGATTACATGGGCGCACAACAATATGGAAGACTTTCTGCGTCGATATACAATGCTTGGTATTACTTCAGTCATCGACGTTGGCTCTACTATACATTT
Organism: Ginsengibacter sp.; assembly: GCA_040007325.1. Lineage (GTDB taxonomy): Bacteria > Bacteroidota > Bacteroidia > Chitinophagales > Chitinophagaceae > Ginsengibacter. The sequence continues at coordinate 4,297 of JBDTVF010000172.1, forward strand.
TCTTCAGCAGCGCGACACTTTTGTAAATAAAAATTATGCTCCTGCCATTTATATGACTGGCCCGCTTCTTACATCTTACGAGCCTGATGAATATTTTAATTTGAAAAATGATGAACCATTTTTCCTCGTGAAAACGCCTGATGAAGGTGTTAAATATGTTCAACAACAATTACCTTATCATCCTGATTTTATTAAGATATGGTACATAGCAGAAAGTGCGGAAGCAGCAAAAAAATTTGAGCCAACGGCAAAAGCAATCATCGATGAAGCGCATCGAAACAACCTCAAAGTAGCGGTGCATGCTACCGAGCGATTGACCGCACAATTAGCAGTGGAATCCGGTTGCGATTACCTGGTGCATGAAGTAGAAGATGAAATAGTATCTGACAATTTTGTGAAATTGCTTAAAACAAAAAAAGTTATTCTTTGCCCTACGCTAACTGTTGCCGATAATTATGATTTTACTTTTGCGCAGGAGTATAAATATTCTGCTTATGATCTTATTAATTCAAACCCGGTGACAATAGGCTCCCTCACAGATCTTCGGCACCTGCCCGATTCTGCAATTATATCCCGGTACAAAACGCACTTCAGTTCTAATGCAGTAAAACACATATCATCTCGCACAGATTCTGTGAGAATGGTGAACCTCAAAAAAATGTCTGATGCCGGCGTGATAATCGTTGCCGGAACAGATGCCGGAAACATCGGAACACAACATGCCTCTTCATTATTATCAGAGCTTAAAGCCATGAAGGCAAGCGGCATGAGTACATGGCAGGTAATAAGATCGGCTACCATAAATTCTGCAAAAATATTTGACAGTGAAAAATCAGAAGGAAGCATTGCTGTTGGCAAAACGGCGAATGCCGTTTTATTGAATGCAAACCCCATTGATGCGCTTGACAATTTAAAAGATATTGAACTTGTGATAAACCGTGGCGCAATTTTCCATCCTTATTCGTTAATTGCTGAGACCCCGGTCACAATAGTGGAACACCAATTAAATGCTTACAATATGGGTAATATTGACGCTTTCTTAGCTTCGTATTCTGATGATATAGAATTATATGATTTTCCATCAAAGCTTTCAGGGAAGGGCAAGGAAGATATGAGAAAGGATTATCAGAATTCGTTCACGACTTTTCCAGGTCTGCATTGTGAAATATTGGAACGAATAGTTCAGGGGAATGTAATTATTGACAAAGAAAAAGTAACAGGCGTGGGCCCGGTGCCTTTAATAGGAACTGTCATCTATGAAATAAACAACAATAAAATAAGCAAGGTTTATTTTATAAATTAAATAAAAATAACTTGATATGATTAGCCTTCGTCATTTGCTTCCATTTGTTCTATTAGGAGCAATTACATCATGCTCACAAAGCAACGACACAAAAGAAAGTAACACGACAAATATTGATAGCCTCGCATCACGCGTTGAAAAAATTAGCGAACAATATCGCCCGGGACTTGGAGAAATAATGGGAGGCATACAAACTCATCATGCGAAGCTCTGGTACGCTGCCATAAACAATAATTGGAAGCTGGCAGATTATGAAATAGCTGAAATTAAAGAGAGAATACAACAAGCGGAAGAAATTGAAACAGACCGGCCGGAGGTAAAAACTATTTCAATGATATACCCTTCGATCGACAGTGTGGCCAACGCAATAAAGGATCAAAACCTTTCATCATTTAAAAATAATTTTCAATTGCTGACGACTACCTGCAACAATTGCCACGCTTCAAATCACTTTGAGTTTAATGTAATTACTATTCCTACTGCGCCGCCGGTAAGCAACCAGGATTTCAAAGTAAAGCCTTAATAATTTTTACAGAAATTTAAAACTATACCTCAGCCACATCATACACGAGCACCTTCGACCATAAGTGGCTGTAATCTTTTACAAATGCCTGGTGTATCGGATGATCCTGGTAAGTTTTCTGTCCTGCCTCATCATCAAAGAACATAAGTTCTGACACCTGCCAGCTCGTATCAACTACATCTCGTTTTTCAGTGCTCGCCAACACGCCTACATGAATTTTACGGATGGTCTCAATTTTCGCAAGGCCTTTTAACCCTTGTACTAATAAATCCCGGTCTTCAATCGATTCGGGATTTTTTAACCAAAAAAATACGTGATGCACTAACTGCTTTTTTTCTTCCATAGCCGGCAAAGGTAATGCAATAGCTGCTGAACCTGCCGTAAGTGCTATAGCAGTTCCTATAAATTTTCTTCTTTTAATTGTAGTCATATTTTTTA
>JBDTVF010000173.1:0-6551 GCA_040007325.1 Ginsengibacter sp.
GTGTTGGTTTCTTTTGCGAAGCGCTGAAACTCCGCGGCAGTCTCTCTGATTTGTGATACGCTACCGGGTGCCGATTCTATATAAGGTGAATGCAGCGTTTGAATTGAGTCTACGATTACCAACTCTGGTTTTAGCTTTCGTATTTCATTAAAGATTGTTTGGGTATTTGTTTCAGTAAGCAGAAAAAATTTTTCATTTTTAATTTGAAGCCTGTCTGCCCGCATTTTTATTTGCTGATCGCTTTCTTCACCGCTTATATAAAGTGTAAGTGTGTCCTTCAACTGCAGAGCATCCTGAAGGAACAATGTTGATTTTCCAATTCCCGGTTCGCCTGCAACTAATACAAGACTTCCTCCAACTATCCCTCCACCTAGCACACGGTTCAATTCGGCGTCACCTGTAATTATTCTTCTCTCTTCTGCGTTAGTTACATCTTCCAGCGAAATAGTTTTAATGCCACCGCTTAATCCAGAAAATTCTTTCCATTCACTTTGCTTCTTGTCTGTGCCTTTCACAATTACTTCTTCCACGAAAGTATTCCACTGTTCGCATGAAGGACATTTGCCAAGCCATTTTGCACTTTCCTGTCCGCAATTGCTGCAGAAAAAGGCCGTCTTTGTTTTACTCATACTTTATAAGAAATGAAATTAAACAATCGTGACGAGAGGAGAAGAAATGGAAATATAGTGTGTGAAGAAAAACTTGTCCTTAACAGAAAAATTTCGATAGAAATAATTTGCACTACCGGATCATTCATTAAAGTAAAAGGGCTGGTATTTCTACCGGCCCTTTGTACTTACTAACCCATTAAATTCTATTGCTAAATTACAAATTGCCTTCAGATAAACAAATTAATTTTCTATGATGTTGATAAATTTCTAAATAGTTCAGGTAGCTTCATCTGAGGCTTATAATCGTATTATTTGATTGATTTAAAACATTTTATACAAATCTATTTTTTAAATTTTTCCTTTTTCAAAAAAAAATGTTTTTTAAAACTTGGTTTATATTATAAACTACTTTATTATTGTGATAAATTTACAATCATGTCACGAAGCTTGACAATTTTTCTTTTACTCGCGACCAATTTATCCCTTGGACAGGTAAAAATTTCAGGAAAATTAACCGACAATCACAATAAGCCATTACCTGGAATTAGCATAAGTATTCTCAATTCATATGACGGAGCCACTTCAGATTCTTTGGGAAAATATTCTTTCACTACAATTGAGAAAGGAGAACAATCTTTACAGGCAACTTCGGCCGGTTACAAATCTTTCGAGCAAAAGGTAAATATTTCCGATCAACCAATTTTACTCGATATCTCCTTAAAAGAACAGGTAACAGAATTAAAAGCCGTAGTAATAAGTGCAGGTACATTTGAGGCAAGTGACCAAAAAAGAGCAACTGCTCTCAATCCATTAGATATAGTGACGACGGCAAGTGCCAATGGAGACATTACCTCCGCACTAAAAACTTTACCGGGTACGCAGCAGGTTGGTGAAAGCGAAGGCCTCTTTGTAAGAGGCGGAACAGCAAGTGAGAGCAAAATATTTATTGATGGCACACTGGTAAATAATTTTTTCTACTCCAGCGAACCAAACCAGGCAACAAGAGGAAGGTTTAATCCATTTCTTTTCAAGGGGACGATATTTAGCTCGGGCGGATATTCTGCTTTGTATGGGCAGGCGCTTTCTTCTGTTCTGTTACTGGAATCTATTGACCTTCCTGAAAAGACTTCTGCCGATTTCGGCTTTTCATACCTCGGAGGCAATGCAGGATTGCAAAAACTTTCAAAAAATAAAAAATCGTCATGGGGCATCACTTATTCTTACGTGAATCTTGCGCTTGTTTATAATCTCATCAAGCAAAAGTTTGATTATTTCAAAGTTCCCGTGCTTCATGAGGGTGACGCAAACTTCAGGATAAAGACCTCTGCAACAGGCATGGTTAAATATTTTGGATATTTCAGTACAACTAATGTAGGTTTCAGGAACCAGGACGTAGACTCCCTAAATTTTAAGGACGCCTTTGGCCTTAAAAATTTTAATATGTATCATAATCTTTCATGGAAAGAATATTTAGGTAAAGGTTGGAAATTTAATACCGGCGTTTCTTACAGCAATAACAGGGATGATATAGAAAATGAATTGCAGGATCACAATGATAAGAAACAAGTCATCAATAGCGATCCTTTATATGCGTACAAAAATTTCGATGTTCTGAATAAGGGCCGTCATTCTAATGCTAAAATTGTATTTGATAAAAGATTGAACGGACTAAGTGCAATAAGATTTGGTGCAGAATACAATCACAGCGATGAGAGATCAACTTATCACCAATATGATGGCTCGCAATATTACCAAAGAATAAAAGAGAATATTTTGTCAGGATTTGCGGAAACTGATATTTATGTTACTAATAATATTGCCGCAAAAATAGGTGCGAGGGCAGAACACTCTCAACTGATTGAAGATTGGAACATTGCTCCGCGTGTGTCACTTGCATACAAATTTCCTGATAATAGCCAGGCTTCTGTGGCTTATGGAATTTTTTACCAGGATCCCGAAAGCAAATATCTTCCGACCCGGGATGCATTACATTTTGCAAAAGCAACGCATTATATTTTTCAGTACCAAAAGATAACCAGCCTCCGCACCTTTCGCACAGAATTGTTTTATAAAAAATATGATGATCTTTTTAAAACGGGCTTAACCAACGGGAGATTTGTTGCTGTTAATAATAACGGCTTTGGAGACGCAAAAGGTGCAGAAATATTTTGGAGAGATAAGAAAACAATTAAGAATTTCGATTACTGGATTTCATATTCATACCTTGATACAAAACGGGACTTTCTCAATTATCCATTTGGTATAGAACCATCCTTTGCTGCAAAACATACTGCATCTTTAGTGCTAAAGAAATTTGTAACAAAAATGAAAACCCAGTTTAATGCCTCTTATACTTATGCAACCGGAAGGCCTTATTACAACATTGCCTTTGATGATAACGGCGGGAACTATAAACTTTACGATGAAGGCCGTACAAAAGATTACAATAACCTGAGCTTAAGCGTAAATTATCTGCCTTCACTCGGAAAAACAAATGCAAAAGCATTTACTGTATTTGTGCTTTCATTGACCAATGTATTGGGAGCAAATAATGTGTACACTTATAATTATTCAGCAAATGGCAAAAATAAAGTAGCCGTTACACCACCATCTAAACGATTTCTTTATCTCGGGTGCTTTATAAGTTTAGGCATCGACAGATCGCAGGATGCTATAGACAATCACTTATAATAGATAATAAAAATTAAAAACTTTTCAATCATAACTTAAATAAAATAAAAACAGAACAACATGAAAAAGCTCAGTTTATTTGTCGTCATACTTTGTGTCGCAAGCTTCACTTTTGCTCAAAATGATAGATATATTGCCGCAATGAAATCAAATATTGCAATGGTAGATTCAATGATGTTAAAAAAGAATAGTGCCGAACTGGCAAATAACTTTGAACGGATCGCCGATGCGGAAAAGACCCAATGGCTACCCTATTATTATGCTGGGTATTGTAAAATAGTGCAGGCTTACAATGAGCCTGATAATTCAAAGAAGGATGCTATAGCCGATAAATCAAAAGAACTTATTGATAAAGCTGAAGCCGCCCTGGGAAAAGAAAATTCTGAAATTGACGTGATCAAAAGTATGATCGCTACCGCACGTATGATGGTTGATCCGCAAAGTAGGTACATGACTTACGGTCCCGAATCTGCCGACTATATCGAAAAAGCAAAATCGCTGGACGCCACCAATCCAAGGCCTGTATTGCTCGAAGCAGAAGGAAAATTTTATACACCGGAGCAGTTTGGCGGAGGCAAAGATGTGGCAAAGGAATCTTTTGATAAAGCAAAAGAGCTGTTTTCAAAATTTCAACCTGAGGCAGAATTATATCCGACCTGGGGAAACGGTGCCTTGCAATACTTTTTATCGCAGTACAAATAATAATAGAATATGGAACAGCAAGAAAATATGACCGGCCCCGAAAGTATGGAATTGATAACGTCAATGATCAATAAGGCAAAGAACCGCTTTGGCGAATCGGGCTATTTATACCTCGTTTGGGGATGGGTCATACTTTCATGCTGTATTATACAGTTTATTTCTACGTACATTCTAAATTTTCCACAGGGATATTATGTTTGGTTTCTCACGTGGGGTGTATTGATCTATCAAATATTTTTCCTGAGAAATCGAAGAAGACTACGTGGTGTTACTACCTACACAGGAGAGATCAATAGTTTCGTATGGATAGCTTATTTTATTTGTTTGGTGTTAATGATTTTTGTTCTGCTTAAATTCAATATGTACCCCGCGATATTTCCTGCCATTTTAATAATGTATGGAATGCCCACATTTCTATCTGGCATTATTTTAAAGTTTAAACCTCTTTCTGTTGGCGGCATTTGTTGCTGGCTGTTTGCAATTTTATCAACTTTTGTCGATGCTGAGTTTCAGTTGCTGCTTATAGCGTGTGGTATTATTGCCGCATGGATTGTTCCCGGGTATTTATTAAAAGCAAAATTTCAAAAGGAAAATTAATATGGAAGAGAAAACACTTTCGGAAAAAGAAAGCCTGCAATTGATTACCGGCATGATAAGCCAGGCTAAAAATTATTATTATGAAAGTGGTCTTGGCGCTTTGTTATGGGGTTTTACTAATTTGATATGCTTTGTGCTTATGTATTCTATGGAAACTTTTAGTTGGTTTAAATTTCCATTTAATCCATTCTATCTTATGATCATAACTTTCCTGTTACAATTTTATTTTGATCGCAAAGAGAGGAAGTATAAACAAACAGTTACTTTTAAAAACGAAGCTTGTAAGTATATCTGGCTCACATTTGGGATAAGTGTGCTAATATTAACCATAGCCGGAGCTCTTGCAAATATTGGATATATCGTTCTTCCACTGCTGCTGTTATTATTTGGAATACCTACATTTCTTACAGGTTGTATTACTAAGTTTAAGCCTTTTATAATTGGGGGAATTGCTTGTTGGATATTTTGTATTATAGCGTTTTTGTATAAGGGCAATATCACCTATTTGCTAGTGGCAATGGGTGCCGGAATCGCCTGGATTATCCCGGGGTTTATTTTAAGAACCCGTTTTTCTAAGAATATAGCAAAACGCGAATATGGAGTTTAAAGAACTTGATCCCATATTACATTCACAGCTACGTCTTGCCGTTATGTCGCTTCTTATAAGCGTTAAAGAGGCTGAGTTTACTTTTTTAAAGGAAAAAACGAATGCAACCGCCGGTAATTTAAGTGTGCAAATAAGTAAGCTCAAGGAAGCAGGCTATATAGATATCGTAAAACAGTTTCATAAAAATTATCCTCAAACAATTTGCAAGATTACCCCACAAGGTGTAACGGCTTTTGAAGATTATGTAAAAGCTTTGCAGAGCTATATGCATTTATAGTATTTAATGTGATATCCTTTATTTATTACTTGGTAATTTTTTCAGTAAATCTTTCCTGGCCAGAAATAAACTGGATAAAATAATTGCCTGATGGAAGGTTTGCCAACTCGTCGATCCTAATATAATTCAGACCCTTATTCATTTGCACGCTTTTAATTCGTACTTCTTTGCCTTGTATATTGACAACTCTCGCGTTTATTATCTCCGTTTTGCTCCAGTTCATGTTTATATTCAAATAACTGTTAAACGGATTGGGTGAAATGAAAACTTTCTTTTCGGCTTGCCTGGTTTTTATGGAGACAACTTTTGAATAATTTCCTTTGCCATCGAGATCAATTTGCTTAAGCCTATAGTAAACAACCGCACCTGCTGCAGAAGAAAGATTATCTACCATTGAATAGCTATGCACTATAGGAGTAGTACCATTTCCATCAACAAATGCTACTTCAGAGAAAAGTTTGCCATCGTAACTTCTTTCTACTTTGAACTTACTGCATTTTATTTCCATTGAGGTTTTCCAGTCAAGTTTTACGTCGCCACTTTGCATTAACGCGGCTGAAAACGAAATCAATGTTATCGGTAATGGTCCGTTATCCGGATTTATGATTGCAGTGCCGTCATCAACAAAATCTACATCTGCATCCGATTTTGCAATTATTCTCGCAATGTTAAGGATTGACGGAATGGGGGCATTTAACCCCGGATCGTTTACAGTAACCTGGAACTGCAAATCATAACTCTCATTCTGGGCAAGTGTACCTCCTGATGTGCCGGAACAGCCTGACCCAATCCTGAATCGTATCGTTTTTGTAGAGCCATTAACGATATATTCAGCCGCATCATCACCCGTAGCGTCTGTCATAGATCCTAAAGGCATGCCAGGACAACCTACTACTTTCAAAGAGTTAGGAACGTAAGTAACCGTATTCGGCAATGTATCAGAAATAATAACATAATTGGCGTTGCCAATACCTGTGTTACTGCCCTTTAATGAATAGGTGAGTACTTCATTTTTTTCTCCTATGTGGTTATTGTTGGCATCTGTTACTGTCTTATCCAGAGTGAT
>JBDTVF010000174.1:0-6540 GCA_040007325.1 Ginsengibacter sp.
ATGTCAATATTTTTCCGGCTTGTCATTAGCTCTTTTCTGAACTGTTTATAGTTATCGTTAGTCCAGATCTCACGGAAAGATTGCATTTTTAAATTTCCGAGTTGGTGTGTTGCATCTTTATCAAAGCAGCAAGGTACTACGAGGCCATCCCAGGTAATTACGTTGGCCTGCCACAATTTCCAACAATGATTGGCAAGCTTATTTTTTGAGACAGTCGTGCCGTTCTTATCTTTTTTATACCTGCTAAATTTTTCATTGACAGGAATAAGTTGGTTGGGGTCGCTTTCATAATCATAAATCTGTGCCGTCTTAAATCTCACCTCATTCACTCCAATTTCTTTGGCGAGCAATTTTATTTCTTCAACCTGGTGTTCATTAGGCTTTACAACCAGGAACTGGAAAAAAACAAAGGGCGTTTTACTTTTTAATGCCTTCTTCCACTTTACTATATTTTTTGCCCCTTCGATTACCTTATTAATATTGCCACCAATCCGATATTGCTTATAGATTTCCTGCGTAGTGCCATCGATAGAAATTATCAATCTGTCCAGACCGCTCTCTACTGTTTTTCGGGCAACCTCATCCGTAAGGTAATGTGCATTGGTTGATGTCGCTGTATAAATTCCTTTATCGGAAGCATACTTGACCATTTCAAGAAAGTCTTTATTGAGAAAGGGTTCGCCCTGAAAGTAAAATATCAGGTATAGAATATCTTTATAAATATCATCGATAGTTTGACTGAAAAAATCTTTTTTTAGCATTCCTGTTGGCCTTGTAAATTGCCGCAGGCCGCTTGGACATTCAGGACACCGAAGATTACAAGAGGTCGTAGGCTCGAAGGAGATTGACATGGGTAAACCCCATTGCACCGGACGTTTTATCAACCGGCTAGCATAAAAACTTGAGACTACTTTAGTAGCATTCAACAACCTTCGCAAGGTAAGCTTGCGAAGGAAGTTGATACTATCATTATAATTTATTTGAGGCATGTACCCGGTAAAGGTACTATGTAAACACTACCAAAAAGATCTGTGGGTTACAATACAATTTTAGCAGGGATGGAATCTATAGCCCTTATAGAATCTACAGTAGCAAACTGAACGAATGGAACTTCATTTAAGTCCAGTCTTCTTTCAATGAATTTGTCATAATTTTTAGCTATCACATTCAATGCGACGAAATCCATTACAAATTTTCGTGTTTCTGCAGGCAGAAATCTTTTTACGTCCCAAAAGTTTGCATCCGCGACACCGCTTTTTTTGATAGACAGCCTTACACGGCCGGGACCACAATTGTAAGAGGCAACAGCTAGCAAAATATCATCATTGAAGTATTCAAGTTGATCGCGGAAAAATTTGGCCGCTGCGGTAGTGGCCTTAGAGAAATTTTTTCTTTCGTCATACTTGCCATCTATATGCAAACCATACTCGCGAGCAAGTTCGCCCATGAACTGCCAGTATCCAACTGCACCGACATGAGATACAGCGTTTGCATTAAATTCTGATTCGAGTACAGGTAGCATTTGCAATTCCGAAGGCACTTCGTACTTTTCCAGAATGTTAATAGCTTTTGGAAAAAACTTTTTGCCTTTGTTGAAAATATAGATGATATAATCCCGGTTTTTTTGACTATACCGCTTGACATAATCCTTTGTTTGTAATCTATGTTCTTTCAAACAAACAGGATAGGCCGCAAATAGCGGATTTGTTTCGCCTGGCAATGCATTTGCAGCGGCCTTTTCCTCTTCTATTAGATTAAGGAGTGATGAATAACCCATTAAAGTTCTTGCAGAAGTGCTAAAACCGATAATAAATAGTACAGTAAGTAATGCTAAAAAAATTCTTGATCGAATTATTTTCATAACTATTAATTGTTTTAATATGATCACACTCAGCTTTTTAGCTCAGCATGACTGCCATTAGACAGATTTTAGTTTTGACAAAATATCGTCAGTCTTTTTTTAGGATACGATGGAACTAAGATGATTTGGATTATGCGGTGAGAGCGATGTAATGTAAATCGGAAAATCTCACCAAGTAAAAAAAACTTTAATAAAAGGAGGGTGAATAACGTTATTCCCTGGGTTTGTAATTTTATTAATTTTTTCCGATGGTATGCAAACATAATGCCCAAAACATTATGATGCAAGCTTTCTGATTAAAAACACCGTTAAGAAATTTTATGAGATTTTTACTGATTATTCTAATCCTTTTTGTTTCAAAAGTTTATGGGCAAGAAGTAAAAAATTATTGTAAGCTAATTGATACAATTGCCTTTTACGAAAGACAGACATTTTCGAGGCTTTCTTCGCAAGATGAAGCAACTTCCGCTTCCGGCAACTTCGATGTTAAGTACTATAGGTGCGAATGGCAGGTAGATCCTGCAATTCGATATATATCAGGTAAAGTCACATCCTATTTTATAGTTACTACATCAAGTGATTCAATCACTTATGATTTAATGGACAACCTGGTAGTCGATAGTATAACGCATGACAACCAAACTGTTCTGTTTAGTCACTCCAATAACTCCGTTACTATAAATTTTGCTAATACCTTGACTTCAGGAACTCTCGACTCTTTAACGATATTTTATCAGGGTGTTCCGCCCAATACGGGCTTCGGCTCTTTTATAACGACAACTCATATTGGCACACCAGTGCTATGGACACTGAGTGAGCCATATGGAAGCCGGGATTGGTGGCCATGCAAAAACGGCCTCGATGATAAAGCCGATTCAATAGACGTTTTCATCACTTGCCCCCTGGCTTACACTTCAGCCTCAAATGGTTTGCGCCAAAGTGTTTTTTACAATGGAATAAATAAAACGACTCATTGGAAACATAGATATCCGATTGCTACCTATTTAATATGCATGGCAGTAACTAATTATGATGAATTTACCGATTCGGTTAAAATTGGTAATGTGAACCTGCCTATGCAAACATTTTGTTATCCTGAATATCTTGCGACCTTTCAAGCAAACACTCCACTCGTATTAGCAACCATGCAGTATTACAGTTCGGTATTTGGGGATTATCCTTTTATTAAAGAAAAATATGGGCATGTGCAGTTTGGCTGGGGAGGCGGACAGGAGCACCAGACATCAACATTTATAGTATTGCCCAACGAAAGCCTGATGTCACATGAATTGGCGCATCAATGGTTTGGTGATAAAATTACCTGCAAGAGCTGGCAGGACATCTGGTTGAATGAAGGCTTCGCAACACATCTTGCAAGCATGGACCTTGAAAAAAAATATCCGCTAACTGTAACCACTACAAGAAAGAATGAAATTGCAAATATTACCTCCAAGCCAAACGGCTCTGTTTGGGTAAATGATACAACAAACGTCAACCGCATTTTTGATGGAAGGCTCAGCTATCGTAAAGGTTCACACTTATTATATATGCTAAGGTGGATATTAGGCGACACTACTTTCTTTCACGGAGTGAAAAAATATTTCAATGATTCCTCAATCGCGTTTGAATTTGCTACTACAGCAGATTTCAAAAGAAATATGGAGTCAGTCAGCGGGAAAGACCTCACCAAATTTTTTAAAGAATGGTTTTATGGACAAGGCTATCCCACTTACAATGTTGAATGGGAGCAATTAGGAAACGACCACGTCAAAATCAAAATGAATCAAACTACTTCTGATGCTTCAGTAGGTTTCTTTGAACTTCCCATAGCATTGCAATTTAAAAACAGCACACAGGAAAAAACGGTGGTAGTAGATAATAAATCCAATGGTGAAATATTTTTAAGAGACATAGGTTTTGTTGCAGATACATTGATCATTGACCCGGATTATTGGTTGATCACCAAAGGAAATACTTCCAAAAAAATTATTGATAGTATGGCAGGCGACAACATTGTCCAGATTTTCCCGAATCCATTTCATGATAACTTAAATATCTATTTGAAAAATTTTAATTCTCAAAAAGCGGCATACAAAATATTCGATGCGGCTGGCAGATTGGTTTATAAAAAATCAATTGATATTTCCGGCTCATCATTTACAGAAATTCAAACGCCGCAGTTGGCGAGAGGAATGTATATACTAAAAATCGAAGCTGGAAATTCATTTAAGTTTGCAAAAAAAATTCTGAAACAGTAATGCATTCTTCATGCATTCAACACGGGAATAATCTAAATCAGTGGCAAGAAAAAAGAAGCGAAGAAAAATCGGGAAGGCTTTATTGCAAATATTTTTATGGCTTGCACTAGCGTGTGTAGTTGTCTATTACGTTGTATCGTACTTTATAAAACCGGCGGATGTATTCTATCCGGGATTTCAAATTCCCATTCCTCAAGGCTACATCATTCACGGGATTGATGTAAGCAGGTACCAGGAAACTATCAATTGGAAAAGTGTGAAGGAGATGGAGGAAAAAGATATCAGGATTGGATTTGTTTTTATTAAAGCAACAGAAGGAGTTAGTAATATAGATCCGCAATTCAGGCGCAATTGGCTTAAGGCTGAGGAAGAGGATATTCCTAAAGGAGCTTATCATTTCTTTATTGCGAGCAAAAGCGGTAAAAGACAAGCAGCAAATTTTATCCAGATGGTAGATCTCAAAAGAGGAGACCTCCCGCCGGTACTCGACATTGAAAAAACTTATGGTGTAAGAATTAATGTTATTAAAAAAGAACTAGGTGACTGGCTTGACGCCGTTGAAAAAAATTATGGCGTGCTACCTATCATTTACACCAACATAGATTTTTACACAAATTACCTTGAAAAAGATTTTTCTGAATACCCTGTTTGGATCGCACATTATCTGCAACCTCAAAAGCCAAGACTTGAACGCAAGTGGATGTTCTGGCAGCATAGTGAAGCAGGAAGAGTTAATGGAATTTCATCACCGGTGGACTTCAATGTATTTTCCGGCGATAGCACTGAATTCAATAATTTTCGAATGCGCTGAGAAGCGATTTGTTTTTACAAAGAGTAATTTTATATCATGAGTGAAACAGAACCTGATGTAGGAAGCTTTTTAAAAAAAATACTTTCCTCTATTTCCATCACGCTTATATGGTTACTCATCAATTCTACTGTTGGAATCGGTTTTAATTATGCTTTTTTTGAAGGAACACCAACCATGGCAAATTATATTTTTTACGCATGGTTTTGCATAAGCTTTTTTTTGCTTTTGTACTATTTGTTAAAGAAATGGAATTTTCCGAAAAAAAATTGAAAGATCAAATCTTACCAATAACCTACCATCCAAGCACCCACGCGAATATCAATGGTGCCACAATCGTCGCATCACTCTCCACAATGAACTTTGGAGTTGTAATATCAAGTTTACCCCATGTGATTTTCTCGTTAGGCACGGCACCGGAATAAGAACCATAAGAAGTAGTTGAATCAGATATCTGGCAAAAGTAGTTCCAGAACGGCACATCATGCCACTCGAGATCCTGGTACATCATTGGCACAACGCATATCGGAAAATCTCCTGCGATACCACCGCCTATTTGAAAAAAACCAACTCCCTTTCCTGACGAATTCTTTCTATACCAATCACTAAGCTCAACCATATATTCAATACCACTTTTCATAGTAGACGCTTTAAGTTCGCCCTTAATAACGTATGATGCAAAAATATTTCCCATGGTACTATCTTCCCATCCAGGCACTACAATCGGAATATTTTTTTCTGCCGCAGCAAGCATCCAGCTATTTTTCTCCTCAATTTCATAATGCTTTTCCAATACGCCGCTCAGAAGCATCTTATACATATACTCATGCGGAAAATATCTTTCCCCCGCCTTTTCTGCATCTTTCCAAATCTTGTGAATGTGTTTTTGTATTCGCCTGAATGCTTCTTCTTCAGGAATGCATGTATCTGTCACACGGTTATAATGGTTTTCCAAAAGCTCCCATTCTTCGCGTGGACTCAGATCACGGTAATTAGGCACGCGCTTATAATGAGAATGAGCCACAAGATTCATAATATCTTCTTCCAGGTTTGCCCCTGTACAGCTGATGATATCCACCTTGCCCTGTCTTATCATTTCTGCAAATGAAATTCCGAGTTCGGCGGTACTCATAGCCCCCGCAAGCGTTACCATCATTTTGCCGCCTTCGTCCATGTGCGTCACATAGCCTTTTGCGGCATCCATTAAAGCGGCCGCATTAAAGTGGCGATAGTGATGTTCAATAAAATTGGAAATAGGTCCTTTGGTCATAATTTCTAATTCTTAAAGCAAAAATAAAAGGGCTGCAAAAATAATTTTTTTTAACGGAGGATCGGCTATTTTAGGTAAGAACATCTTTTAGCGGTAGTTCGCAAACCTTTCTTTGTCTTAGAAAAATGCAGCAGTTTATGGATAATGTTTGTCATTAAATGGATATGGATGAATTGATTTTAAACAAATATCTTTTCTATAAAGAACAAAATTCACCATAATTTGTAAAATTGACCGGGGCCAAACTTTATTGTATGTTATTTTCGTACGTGCAATAAGCGATCACCCTGTAATTTCCCTTTAATGCACATGAGAATTCGAGACTGAAGATTAATGTCATCAA
>JBDTVF010000175.1:0-6526 GCA_040007325.1 Ginsengibacter sp.
GGCTGCTTCCGCTTTCTCTTGTTATATTATCATCATTTTATTTGTTGCCAAATCTGTACGGCAGTAAGATGCTCGCTGGCTTTACCCCTGAATTTATGGGCAGAAAAGACGGCTACCTGGGCCTTAAAGATGTTTACAACTTAAATATAAGAACTGTGGTAATAAGTGACGCTGTGATGTATAAAGCTGCCTATGAAAAAGAACTTGATGTAATTAGCGGATATAGCACTGATGGCAGATTGAAGGCATTTGACCTGGTGGTGTTGGATGATGATAAAAAAATATTTCCACCCTATTATGCGGCTCCCGTAGTACGTGCGGATGTTTTACAGAAATACCCCTTTTTAGAAAATATTCTTGATCAGCTTGCCGGGCATATTAACGATTCAATTATGACCGAATTGAATTATCGCGTTGATTATTTGAAGCAAGCACCGGAAAAAGTGGCAAAAGACTTTTTGGTGGAACAGAGTTTGTATAAAGAACCGAAAAACGGGAATGCGGGAATAATAAGAATTGGCTCTAAAATTTTTGGCGAACAATACATATTGGCTTCTATGTACTCAATGTTGATCCGTGGTAATAGTGATTTGCAGGTTGAAACCAAGACCGGATTGGGAGGCACAAAAATATGTTTTGACGCATTGACCAATAACCAGATCGATATGTATCCAGAGTATACAGGCACAGGATTATTAGTTATTTTAAAAGCTAATGACTCAACCGTTGCTGCTCTGGGAGGAAGTAAGAAAAAAGTTTACGATTATGTTCGGCAGCAATTTTATAAACAATATAATTTGAAATGGCTGCAACCAATTGGTTTTAATAACGCGTATGCTTTGATGATGCGCAGAGAACAATCGAAAGAAATTAATGTTAATAGCATCAGTGATTTAAAAGAATATTTAGATAAAAAGTGAAAATGAATTTATTAGAGAAATACAAAGGTGTACGGAAACATACAGAGGAGATTTGCAGGCCTTTAAAAACTGAGGATTATGTAGTACAGCCTGTGGTGGATGTCAGCCCGCCGAAGTGGCATATCGGTCACACAACGTGGTTCTTTGAAACTTTTATACTTAAGCCAAATATCGAAAACTACGTTGAGTTCAACCCTGAATATAATTATGTATTCAATAGTTATTATGAAACTGTGGGCGCACGGGTAATTCGTACTGATAGGGGTAATCTCAGCAGGCCTGCGGTCGAGGATATTTATAAGTTTCGGAAGCATGTGGATGAGGCTATGCAATACTTTTTGGAAAAAGATATTTCCAAAGAAGCATTTTATTTGGTTACACTCGGATTGAATCATGAGCAACAGCACCAGGAATTATTAATGACCGATATCAAATTCATTTTGGGAAACAATCCGCTGTTTCCCGCTTATAGATCACTGGAGCGTGGTGAACAAAATGTACTGGATGTTCCAGCAACCAATTTCATCAAAATTGATAAAGGCCTCTATGAAATAGGATACAATGGCAATGATTTTTGTTTTGATAATGAATTAAATAGACACCAGGTTTTTTTAAATGATTTCGAAATAGCTGATCGTCTTGTTACAAATGGAGAGTTCCTGGAGTTCATGAATGCCGGTGGCTATGGAGATTTTAATTATTGGCATGCAGAAGGATGGGATTGGGTAAAAAATAATAGTATCAGTTCGCCACTGTATTGGCACTTCATTAATAATGAATGGTATTATTATACCTATGAAGGTTTGAAGCCAATAGATCTTTCCGAAGAGCTTTGCCATATCAGTTTTTATGAAGCCTCTGCTTTTGCTTCGTGGAAAGGAATGCGGCTGCCCACCGAGTTTGAATGGGAAACTGCGGCGAAGCAATTTGATTGGGGAAGCCGCTGGGAGTGGACGGAGAGTGCTTATTTACCCTATCCCGGTTTCTCAAAAGCTCCCGGTGCAATTGGTGAATACAATGGAAAATTTATGGTGAACCAAAAAGTTCTTCGTGGGGCCTCTGCCGTTACTTCACCGGAACATAGTCGTATTACCTACAGGAATTTTTTCCATCCGCACCTGCGTTGGCAATATACCGGCCTCCGTTTAGCAAAATAATAGTTCACATTAGAAACAGATAAAAGATGAAAAGATTTCTGGACGATGTGTTGAAAGGTTTACAGTCCACGCCCAAATACCTGCAGTCAAAATATTTTTATGATAAAAAAGGTGATGAATTGTTCCAGTCAATTATGAACTGCGACGAATATTACCTTACTGATTGTGAACTCGAAATTTTTTCCGGACAAACATCGGAACTTGCCGATATCATCATTGAGCAACATGACAGCTTCGATGTAGTGGAACTTGGTGCAGGTGATGCAATGAAGTCCGTATATTTATTAAGAGAGCTTGTAAACAAGAGAGCGATCTCCACTTACTTTCCCGTAGATATTTCCGATAACATCATTAACATGTTGAAGAAGAAATTGCCTGTGCAGGTGCCGCACCTTAATATTCACGGGTTGAATGGAGAATATCTTGATATGCTTTCCTCCGCAAAAAATATTTCTGATAAGATCAAGCTGGTATTATTTCTTGGGTCAAATATTGGAAATATAGCTATGAAATATGTAGGGGATTTTTGCAAAGAATTGCGCAGCCAGTTATCGCCGGGTGATATGGTGCTAATAGGAATTGACCTTAAAAAAAACCCAAAGCAAATATTAGGTGCCTATAATGACAGTGCCGGTTACACGAAAGAATTTAACCTGAACCTTTTGCGACGTATCAATAAAGAGCTTGGGGCTGATTTTAAGATCGATGCTTTTGATCATTATGCAACCTACGATCCCAGCGATGGTGCTTGCAAAAGTTATCTTGTATCATTGCGTGCGCAGAAAGTTAACATTGCCGACCAAACAATCTTATTTGGAAAAGATGAAACAGTTTTCATGGAAATTTCTCAAAAATATACTGTTGAACAAACTGATGAATTGGCAGTGCATGCTGGCTTTATCCCGGTTGCACATTTTTTTGATAAGAGGAAATGGTTTGTCGATGTGATCTGGAAATGCGTATAGCCTTCTTTAATCACCGTAGTTCTTAATAAGCATGTTCAGTTGTGAGGGAATAATTTCGGTAACTACTTTTTTAATCTTGCCTTTAAACTCTCCATCCACCTGAAAGTGCGTTTCTTTTTCTGTTATGATAGTCGCTTTTGTAACCTGTATAATCTCTACCTTTTTCGGATTAAAATTTTTGTAACTCAGAAACATTTTAAATAGCTGGAGGATAGTAAAAGTTCTCATTATGACAATTTCAAATTTGCCATCATTGACTTTGCCATTAGGATTTATCACAGCTCCTGTGCCGTATTTGCTGGCGTTTGCTATCACGATCATGTAGGCTTTTGTATCTATATCATTAGTGTCTGTAATTATCCTGGCATTCATTAGTTTTTTATGCCACATCACTTTTGCTATCATCCTTATGTAGCCCCACATGCCGCGCCAGGGGCTTTCATCAAAATATTTTACTAGTCTCGCATTTAAGCCGAAGTCAGCCAGGTGAAAGCAGATGTCATCTTCATTAATTTTAATAAGATCGCAGCATTTTATTTTACCGTTGACAATAATGTCCAGGGCCTCTTCCGGCTCGCCAGGTATTTCAAGTTCTTTGGCCATACCATTTGCGGAACCGCCTGGCAGAATTCCCATCGCTATGTCAGTGCCTAATAGCTGTTTTGCTACAAGCGATATTGTTCCATCCCCACCAACAGCAACTACGCGTTGTGGTGAAAATTTGTTGAACCAGTATTTGAGTGAGTCGCTGTCATCGTTTCCCCTAAGCTCATAAAACTCAATTATATCCTTACGACCTGAAAAAAATTTTCGAATGATAGGCTCCCATGAAATTTTGCGCTTACCTCCGGACGCGGGATTAAGAACAAATAATATTTTTAAATTTAGCGCTTGCTCCATGTCTATCTTTGAGGTGTTCTAACTATGCAAAAGTTACCAGTCCATAAAGAAAAGAAACTTTCACTGTTTAGAAGGATTAAGAAAAAAATATTGTTTTTGTTTCGCCTGAGGTATATGCCGGTGGTGAAGGTGTATCGTGGTTACGGCAATGACAACAAGATGATCGTAATCGGGCATGTTTTGAAAATTAGTCCAATGGCAAGGAAGACTTACCGGCACAATTGGATTGTAAATATCTTTTCAATGCTGAGGCTTTTTATGATAAAACCTTTTGTGGGAGCCAGGATTGAAATGAAATGGAATGACTCAACATGCGAAACTATAACAGAGCATGACGGTTTTTTCAGGTTTGAATGGAACTTGCCTGCCACTCTCAATGCCGGGTGGCACAATGTCACGGTAAGTCTGATGCAGGAAAAATATAAGGCCTGGCAAATATCCGGGGAGGGTGAAATATTAGTGCCGTTTCAATCACAGAATGCCTTCATTTCTGATATTGACGATACATTTCTCGTTTCGTATTCTTCAAAATTGAGAAAGCGTCTCTACGTATTATTTACTAAAAATGCCCGAAGCCGGAAGCCTTTTCAAGGTGTAGTGGAACACTACAGGCAGCTGGCTGGTGGGGTACATGACGAGCATAAAACACTAAACCCTTTCTTTTATGTTTCCAGCAGCGAATGGAATTTGTATGATCTGATTGTCGAGTTTTCGAAAGAAAACAATTTGCCCAAAGGTGTTTACCTATTGAACCAAATAAAAAGAATTAGTGAAGTGCTAAAGACAGGACAAAATAAACATTCCGGCAAGTTTACCCGGATTGTAAGAATTATAGAAACTTACCCTCACCTAAAGTTTACCTTACTAGGTGATGATACCCAGGAAGACCCCAATATTTATCTTTCAGTTGCTGAACATTTCCCCCAAAACATTTTTGCAGTTTATATAAGAAAAGTTCATAACGGAAATTTTGACAAAGTAAAAGCCGTGACTGAAAAAATAGAATCAGCGGGTGTGCATTGCTGTTATTTTGAACACAGTAGTGAAGCTATTGAGCATTCTAAAGCTATTGGTTTGATAAGATAGTATGAAGTAACAAGAATCAGGAATCAAGATTAAAGGCCGAGGCTCAATCGAAGTTGTATCAGCTTATCTTCTTTAGAGATGCCATAGGTTACGTCGAATAGAACTTTATCGAAAGGAGCAATAAGAATCCCACCTCCATATCCTACATGCCAGAGAGTTGACTTTTCTTGCGGCATCCAAACACGGCCATCATCAACAAATGCAAGGAAACCTCCTTTTCCATTCATGATATACGTTCTAAAGTTGGTCAAGAAACGCAATTCATTGCTGTTATAAAATGCAGTCTTTCCATAAAATCTTTGTCTTTGAAATCCCCGCAGGTCCATGCCACCGCCAATCTCCGGATATTGATAGAATTCCGGAGTACCGCTCACAGATGAAACAGCCGCAGATGTTGCAATTGAGAATTTAGAGATAAGCGGAATGTACAATTGTATTTTACCTCCGTATTGCCAGAACGACCTATCGGTTTCTTTTACATTTTGTGTAAACGATGCATTGCCTGAAACAGCAATGCCACGTGTGGGAACCTTGATATCGTCCAGGGCGCTCAAAGCATATTTAAAAATGGCTCCTGCAAAATTCTTTGTATCAAATACCGTAGACAAGGCCGGTGAAATTATTTTGGCTACATATCGCTCTTCATCATTGATTATTTTCACGGTCTGATAAAAACCGTTTAGTGATATACTGCTTTTACCGAAACGACGTGCAAGCCCAATACTTCCGTAAGCCTGTTTTGTACGCATCCTGTTATAATCCCTGTCCTGCGTGGTTAATAATGTTTCATTGCCCAGGCCGTAAAAATTAGTCCATCTCACAAGATCATAATTTGCCAAAAGGGAAAGGTCAAATTTTCCGATTGCCTCTGGAAACAATCCTTTGTAGGTAAAACTAAATGCCTGCTGCGAAATAGAATAGTTTACGCCGAGGTATTGTTTGAATGCAAAAGGAAGTTTTTTCCATTTATGATGTTCCCATCCATAACCGAGGCCCACATAAAAACGGTCTTGATCGCTATAAAAGAATGTGGGTCTAATTCCTTTTTTATCGTACATGTAATTTTTGAAAACATAAGAATGTTTTGAAGTATCATCCGAAAAATGAAATTTAGTTTTGGCACCGGTTTGAAAATTATTTTTCTCGTCGTCATAGATATATGTTTTCATACTGCCACCTAACGTCGTTACTGAATCTTTTTCCGGGCCGCCGATTACACGGACTTTCATTTTATTATTTTCATTGTCGCCAATGGTGTAGACGTCTTTGCCATCAAGGCCGTAAAGTCTTATTTCTTTTGTCTCGCTGTTCAGAAAAGTCCTGGAATAAAATGGTTTTGGTTTTTTCTCCTGATCTTTTGTCTTGTTGAATAGTTCAACAGATACAGAGTCGGCATCGAGTGGCTTTACATCAAAATATTCAGTGCCTTTTGTGCCGACAATTTCTACCTCTTTTGCAAGAAAATAATAATACTTAGTAGCATAATCTATTATCTGGT
>JBDTVF010000176.1:0-6520 GCA_040007325.1 Ginsengibacter sp.
CGCCTGTTTTGTTGCCTTCCTTCATCGGTATCATTGGATGATACAGGTTTCGATTCTCCGTAGCCGTGAGACGTAATTCTTGCAGCGTCAATTCCCTGGGAAACTATATAATCCATTACCGACCTTGCCCGGTTGTCACTTAGCTTAAAGTTATATTCGTCAGTACCCCGGCTGTCAGTATGGGCGCTCATCTCTATTTCAATTTTTGGATTTTCGTTGAGCAATTTCACGACCCTGTTAAGCTCTATATAAGATTCCGGGCGCAAGTCCCATTTATCGAAGTCAAAGAATACATTGTTAAGCCTCACCACCTGCCCTATTTCTATTGGCACGAGGTAAAGGTCTTTATGAATTTCTTTATACCCTTCTTTAATCAATGAATCCAGGTTCAGGTTTTCTGATATGGCGAAGAAATGATCTGCCGTAGCCCTGATGCTGTAATTTTTATTATAAGGGAGCACAATCTTAAATGAACCATCATAAGGGTTCGACAATCCATTACCTGCCGCCTCACCGTCAGGTAATGTTTCATATACCAGCGAGGCGCTGAGTGGCTGTCTTGTTTTTGCATTATAAACGTTACCACTCACCAATACAACAGGATCCGGTTTTTGTCTTTCAAGCAATTTTATTTTTACAATATCGCTTGCACCAAAACTGTTTTCTCCTGTGGTCATATAGGCATACTCTCCACCAGCATCCATAGTAAAGAACGCATCCCAATCAGGCGTGTTGATGGGGCTTTTAAGATTTTCCGGATCGCTCCATTTTGTCCAGCTATTGTCAAGACGTTTAGCTCTCCATATATCATTATCCCCTACGCCACCCGGGCGATTACTACTAAAGTAAAGCGTTTCACCATCAGCGGCGAGGTATGGTGTCATCTCGTTATAAATGGGAAGGTTGATCTTTTTACCAAGGCTTTTCGGCTCGCTCCATGTCCCGTCCGGCAGCAGGAAGCAAACATAAATATCATTATTGCGACTTTGATATTCTGTGGACATATATAAAAGCAGTGTCCGTCCGTCACTTGCCATGCTGGCGCCATATTGTGCACCACGGTCATACTTTCCATAGTTCCTTATTTTAAGCATTTCCGGGCGGCTCCAATTTCCATTTTCGGTGATGTAACACATGCTCACACCGTTCCCCATGTAGTAGCCGTCTTCAAAAGCATTTCTTATAAGAAGCTGATTATTGTCGGGCGATATCCAAAACACAGCGTTATAATCTGCAGTATTCAAAGGCCTGCCCAGGTGCACCGCTTTGCTCCACTGACCTGTTGAAGTATCTTTTTCAGAAAACCAGATATCCTGCGAATTCGGCATTGTATTAAAGTTGGTATTTTTTGGGTCATTTTGTCTTATAAAAAAAAGTAAAGTGCCATCCGCAGAAATAGTGGGTCGTAACTCTTCAAGAGAAGTATTGATTTTGTCTCCGATGTTTTCGACTTTTACAATCGTTTCATCGGTGATCACATTCTGTTTTTGTGGCACAAGACCCACAGTATCAGTGGCACTTTGTTTCGGTGGCTGGGCTGAGATAGAAGCAGCGAATAAGCACAGAAGAAGGGGCAATACAATTTTTTTCAACGCATATGGATTTAACTATAAAACATAACGAAAAAGCGCAGTGAATATTTTTGAGAAAGGCAATACGATTGCACTAAGGCCTTAAAGGCCCGGGACGCCAGTATGAGACTATGGACATCTATCGCTAACGAGACCTCCGCTTTATAGTTGCAAGTTTACCAACGGGCAGGAATTTTTTAATAAGAAGCATGCCGGCGAAGAAGCCGCCTATGTGGGCTGCATAGGCAATACCGCTCGCCTCACTGCCTCCGAGGTAGCCGGTTCCGTTAGCAAGCTGAAAAAGTATCCAGATACCTAAAACAACAAATGCCGGAACGCGAATGAAGAAAATAATAAATAAGACAGTTACTCTCCTTGTGGGGAACAGCAAAAGGTATCCACCCATCACGCCCGAGATAGCACCTGAAGCGCCAAGGCTTGGTATCAAATGATTTTCTCCAAATAAATAATCGGAAAAAACGTGAGTAAGGGATGCAATTATTCCGCAAAGAAGATAAAAGAAAAAATAACGTACATGCCCCAGCTTATCCTCAAGGTTATCACCAAATATCCACAGGTAAAGCATATTGCCGGCAAGGTGGGCAATGCCGCCATGCATAAATAATGAAGTGATCAATGTAAGCCAAACGGGTATAAGCGTGACACCTAATCCAGGAATACGCACCGTATCACCACTCAACGGGTCTTGCACATACGTTGCATCCGTTACTATATCATGACCGCCTATAATTTCTGCAGGTACTGTAGCATAGCTATAAGTAAAGTCAAGGTTGTGGCCGATCTGCTGGTAATAAATAAAAACAAAAATATTAATGAGAATAAAAAGGTAGTTGACGTATGGCGTGCTTGTCCTGTCGGAATCATCGTCGCTGATAGGAATCATAGATCATGTTTGTAATGACAAGATAGGAAGAATAAACTCACGTGAATAAATACCATTACCTTTATTTTTTCAGCTGCAAAACAATTATGCAATTCAGTCGCTACTCACGGTACTATTGCTTTTGCAGTGAACAATCCTTTATAATATTTCCTATATCCAAATCCCAAAAGTATGTTGGGTACAAACAATAGCACACCCATAAGCCACCCTGAGGGGACGAGTATTGTGTGAAACAGCAATACATTTAAGCTGATAGGAAACACGACCACTGCCGCAAACGGTGCATAACGGTTAAGTAGCAACGCTAAACCTGATGCTACCTGGATAGTCTTCATCATCGGGTAGATGTAACCTACACCCTTTAGCCCAGCCACCAATGCCCCGGTTACCCCGGTGTGTAACGGCTGGTAAGGAATAAAATGCAGGAAATAATCTAGCCCGAAAACCAGATATAGAAATCCAAGTATAAGACGCGAGATAAGTACAGTAATTTTCATGATCGTGTTTGTATAAATGAATACGCTAAATTTCGGAAATTAAAATTACTACCCGGCTGCAAACCTCCAGGTTGCAGGTTGAGCTGTAAAAAACTGGCGAAGCCGTAGCTTTGCGACTACCTAATACGCTACCGCGCCGTGTGGCTATTTGCATTAATTTATTAGAATATGACCATCGAGGTGCATCATTTTGCGAAATGGCATTGGTAAAGTGATTTAAGCAAGGTGCTATTTGCATCTATAGTCTCAATAAAAATTCTGCACAGAAAATTGAAGTAAAAAATTTCCTTTGGAAGCATCAACTTTAGGAAACAACGTTTGCAGGTATCCAATGTTGAATCGCGCATTTACGATATTTATCTGCAGGCCCACGCCTGTAGCTGCCCATATTTTATTATCCGCATTTCTTTTATTAATTTCTCCCAAATCAAAAAACACGATTGGTTTCACACTGTAAATATTTGCACGGTCTGCCAGGTAATCGATGGTTGGCCTAATATCCTTATTTACAATTGCGGCCGCTGTTGAATCGGCGGCATCGTCCGAAAGACCACCGTTCAATGCGAGGTCATCCGCTATAAAACTCTGCGCTGTTTTTACCTGGGCTTTTACAGCACTGCGCATGGTAATAAGACGAGGCTCTTCCTGCATAACAATATCCGGAATCAAAGGCCGCGCCCATTTGGATATGGGTATAGAGAAATTTAAGTTTATCCCCCAATAAGATATACCACCTTCAACTGCATTATTGCCGGAGTGAAATCCGCCCTCTTTTTCACCAAGGCTACGGATTACGGGACCTGAAGGGAACGACATATTAGTAAATGACTGCAGCGGGCTATACAAAAAGCCCGGCGAAGCATTGCCCGCAAAGTATCCTCCATAAACTGGCGGGGTTCCCCACGTATATCCAAAAGACGCTATCGTTTCGAGGTCAACACTATTATGCCCTTTGCCTAGCGGTAAAGCGTAGCCCAGTTTTCCCGCGATTCTCTGGTAAGGGTCAAGACTGATATCTTTTTTTGGAACGCCCGCATTAAACCATACGCCCAATCTTGCGAGTCCATTCCCGACCCTGCCATCCCCAAAGGCATTAAAATCAAACGCAGCCTCGGGAGTCCTGTATTTTATGGTTTGCGATGAATAGTCATTTTGAGAAAATTCAATGCCGCTGCCCAAAACGTATTTATCCATGAAAAGTATTTTTCCTTTACCGGTTATCGAGGTAAATATCCTTGCCAGTTCGTTATCATAATTAACGATACTAAGCGGCTGCAAACTTTTAGCATACAAAACACCAAAATTCCAGCCAATACCTTTACCGGATGGCAACGCATGCACAAACTGAAGAGCACCCGCTATATTATAAAAAGTTTCTGCAAATGATTTACGGAAATTGAAATCAAGATTTAAAAGATTTCTTTTCGTATCGGGTAAAGGCTTATGCATTCCCGTTATATGCAAAAGGTCAGTGGATGTTTGCAGATACCCATACAGCCCTACCCGCCGGTCATTTACCAGCCCGATAACAGGAGAAGTAGCCAGCAGGAGATCCGGAACCGATGAATAAAAGGAAGGTTTTGCAGTACGTGGAATTGGTAAAATATTATTGCCAATGTTATACAAATCTATCCGCAGGTAGTAGGGATGTATGGTTACCTGCACATTGTTCTCACCGGCGCTATCTGCAACGGGGCATACATCGGATGTGATGTACAAGACCGAGGAAGATCCCAATAATTTTATCGCAAAATTGATTTCGCCTTTTACAATCTCATCTCTCACAATTTCCTGTGCTGTATTGACCGTTGCGGGATCAAACAATTGCCCCACGCCAACAACTTGTTCTATTTTTTTTTGCAATGCTTCCGGTATCCAGCGGCCAACAATTTTTACAGAACTGACCCTGTAATTCATGCCGGCAGTTATTGTATTGCAATCGTTCTTTTGGGCAAAAATATTTTCTGTTACTGCCAGGTGTCCTGCTAATAAAAAAATAATCCACCTCGTAAGTTTGAAGATCATAGAGGAGCTATAACACAGGAATGTCCCGGTGAAAAACCCGGAACAAAACTGCTTTTAAAAAAGAACATTAAGCATTTATTGCCTTCTGCACACTCGTATCAATCTTTTTCTTGTCTGCGGCAGAAGGAGGTTTTAGTGAATCCGAGAAAGGCTTTACCAAAGGATAAACATTATCCCTGAAGGCGCGTACCTGCGGCCTTGTCATGCCTTCATCGGTAATAGCGGCCACTTTATCAATATCGTTTGGATCGCCTGCCACAAACTCAACGCTTACCACTTGCTGGAATTCATCATCTATTTTTTTATACAGGTCAAAAAGCAGTTTCCAAACTGCTTCATTATTACTGTCGCAGGCCTTTTGAATTTCAATGGTGAATTTAAAACCCGACTCCGGGCTGAAGATCATAACACGCAATAAAAAAGGTTTACATTTTTTAATGCCCCTTGTAATAGTAGAAGCCATAATAGTACTTTTAATTTGCCTACTCTGCACCGTTTTCGGCTACCCGGTATTGTTATAAATAATATATCACGCAAGGTGATTGCGGTTAAAATAATTTTATGTAATCTTTTGAAAAGATGCTTTACAGGCAGGCAAAGTTTCGAAGGGGTGGCATTGTAAAAACTGTAATAAAAGTAGAGAAATTTTTAAAATTGATTATAAGAAATATATGGATAGCGCCATACTGATTGCAAAAAAAATGTAAGCTCTTTTGCCCAATGCCCTAAAATTCGAAATAGAGATAGGATGGAGTATTTCCAAATTTGAAGAATTTACCGTCGATGACAGGTGGATTTATATACCGGGACTTGCTTTTGGAAGTAAAGCCTTTCAGCGATTTGGTGAGCAGGAAGAGGAGCCATCAGAAAAGGCGAAGAACACCACAATGGTAAGGGTGAATAAAGAAATAACTCCAATCAATCGAAAATAAAGGGAAGGCTCACTCAAAAGATATTTCTAATGAGCTCACTCCCTTTAAAAGCCGTCAGTAGATACTTTACATGATAGCTATAAAATAGTAAGTGTGCTAAGAAAACATATTTGAGCGGAATCATAATCCTTACGCCTCAACCGGCAGTTGAATAATAAATTCCGTAAACTCACCCTCTTTACTATCAACATTGATGGTGCCACCGTGCCCTTTTATAATATCATAACTCAAAGATAATCCAAGGCCGGTACCCTGCCCCGTTGGTTTGGTGGTAAAAAACGGGTTGAATATTTTGCCGGCTATTTCTTGCGGAATGCCTGTTCCATTATCGCGTACAATAATTTCAACATTGTCATTTGTTTTCTTTGTGGTGACTGACACGGTAGGCTTATACAAAGCAATTCCCTGTTTGGCTTTTTCTATGACAGCATAAAATGCATTGTTATACAAGTTCAGAAACAACCTGCCAATATCCTGAGCAACGACATTTATTTTTGGAAGGTCTTCGTCTAAATTGGTTTCCATGGTTGCATTAAAGTTTTTATCCTTAGCCCTCAGCCCGTGGTAGCTGAGTTTTAAATATTCATTTGC
>JBDTVF010000177.1:0-6498 GCA_040007325.1 Ginsengibacter sp.
CCTGCGGATAGCGATAAACCAACCGATTTGCTCAAGACAAACTTGTATCCCGCACTTAACTCATAGTATAGCCCTCCTTCAAATTTATAGTGAATCCACTGGGTGTTTTTATAGTTTTTATTTCTCAGAGGTGCGTTATAACCAAGGCTGGCATTTACGAATGGCGTATTCATTTTTTTGTTTAAATCTTTTTCTACACTAATGAAAACGGGAATACTTTTAAAGTTAGAATAGTAGTCAATGCCTGCTCCAATACCGGTAAACCATGTTTTATAATGAATACCACTGATAAACTGAATTTCTGCACCGGCTTTATCAGCCTCCCCATTTAATAAACCTACTCTTAAAGCAGATGAGAATCCGGCTATTTTACCCGAAGACTTTTTCTGTGCAATTGCCGCAAAATGTAAAGCGCAGCCTGCAACAATCAAGAGAACGACTTTTTTGACTTTATTCATTTCGAAATATTGAGCTTACTTAATAAACGGATATCATTAATATTGGAGTAGTCATATTGATATAACCCATCTTTTGCTACCACCAATGCGATATTATTGTATGCAATTACATCATAAGTTTCAAGGTTGGAAAAATGTTTTATCATTTTTAAATTATTTGCATCCGCTGCATTGTAAACTTTCAACCCATCTGATCCATCGCAAATGAATAAAATATCCCCATCTTTTGATAAGCCATGAGGATTAGTAAGATTATATGTTTTTAGTAATGATGGATTCGTGAGATCATTCAATGCCAGGATATCCAACTGGTTGGTAAACCCCTGGCATTTGGTACCTGATCTAAGTGTTACATACGCGTATTGATCATCAGCAACTACGGGATCGCAACTTTGCACGTGCCCGAATTTACCATCAAAAGCAGGTTGACCAGGATTATTAATATTATAAACGTACATCCCGTTTTGCGAGCCGATGAATAGTTTATTTTTAAATGGAAAAATCGTTTCAATATTCCAGCTCCCTATACTCACCTTATCATCGAATGTTGGGTTTTGCGGCGTGGAAATATTGAAAACATTCAAATCACTATAACCTGCGGTATATAGATAATCATTCACTACCGCAAATCTTGACATGGAGCCTGCAATGCCGGTTGGTGCAGAAATTGCATTTGCCTGGGATGAAGATGCATATGCATAATAAACAATTCCTCCGGGCCATCCTTGAGGTGACGGTTGTTGATCGCTTATAATTGTAGTATCATGACGCTTCCAATCGTAAATTATCTTACCACTGTCGGTTCCATATCCATAAGAGTAGTAGCTATTACCGGAAAATGCATCCTCAACAATCTTAGTATTACTTACATGAAGAGGATCGGTTATATCAAGCGTTACAAGATCGCTGTATATATCCGCGTAAAGAATATTTCCTTTTACAGCCATATCAACATTGCCGGCAATGTTAATAAAAGCAACATTTTTTGGCGAAGACGGATCACTGTTGTCGAGCACATGAATGCCTTTACCGATTTCGTTTAAAAAAATATATTTTCCATTAATAAAAATCTTTCCCGGATTTTCTATCTCTTTCGGAGAATTGCTTTTAGTTATATCAGCAAAGACTTCTGCCTTGGTTTTGTAAAGAGGCTCGTACCATGAATAAGTGTAGGTATGCTTAATAGTATCTTTTAAACATCCACTGAATAGTAGGGCGATGGTAAGAAAAACAACGGCCCTGGTTGAGTTGATAAAATATTTTTTCATGGTAAATAATTTGATCGGTTGACACCGGATAATTTTAAATCGTTGCTTACTCAATTATTTTTTTCTGAAAAGGATCTGCGAATGCAGGCCGAAGAATACAAAATGTTTTGCGCTGTATAAACCTTCATCAGCCATTTTTGACATTGCATACGATACATATGGGCCAAGCAAGATGGAATTAGCGTGCCCTTGATAAATTGCGACAGAAAAACCTGTGTTAAGACTAACCTGGGTTTTATTAAAAACCGAATTGTCTTTATAGTAAGTGCCGGCATATTGATTGAATTGCAACGCATTGCTGCTAATCATCTGTGAGAGGGTAATACCAACTTGCCAAAAGAGTGGGAAAGACTTTCCTTTAGTTAATTGAAAGTTGAACTGCACAGGCAATTCTATAAATTTAAAATTGTTATGGTATTGATGTTGATCATTAAAAGCTCTTGATAACTGATACATACTGGTTGTATCATTTTTTAGTCCTACGGTATTTTCGGTGCTGAACGATTTATAATTTAAGCCAAACGAAATCCTGGTTTTTGAAGAGATATTTTTTTCTACAAATATCCCAGCGATAAACGCACCGCCTTTCTTAACTTTTGAAGGGCTGTAGATAAATTGACCGCCGTTTGAGTTACTTGTGCCTGGCCCCGCCTGTAAATAATCAGCACTTCTATAACCACCAAAGTCAAGCAATTGATTCCCTACATGGGAATAGCCTCCTGCAAGAAATATTCCGACTTGCCAATTGCGTGCAGGCGTTGCTGTAATTGGTTTCGGGGTGGCTGAACTTGCTGTCGTGTCTGGCTTTTTAATTTCCTTTTTGGCAACATCGTGATTAGCTGTTGTGTCGTGGAGAGGATTAAGAGGTGTGTTCTTTTCTTCATTGACGGACTGCTGTTCAATGGCAACATCATTTTTACCAGGGGCGACTGTATCATGAGGTTTTGCAACGGCCTTTGTATTAGTAAATGATTCTGCAGTTGCAGGCTCATTACTTTCATCAACTTCTGGAGCGATTTGTTTTACCGAGAAATTTCCTTTTGTTTTTCCTCCATACTTTTTCGCTTTTGATAGTGTGTTTTCTTTGGTAACTATGTTTTGATTTTTCGAATTATCGATACTTGTTGAATCGGAACTTATAGCATTTTCGGTTTTGTTTAGTTGCGCTTCTTTATTATCGGCACTTTTAGCTTGATCTTTTTTTGAATGATTATTTTCATTTTCCTGGGTGGGTTCATTTTTAGCAACTGGATTCTTCGAGTTAGAAGAAGTCCCGGAATGATACATCCAATACCCTGCCGGCACCATGAGTATTAAAAGCAACAACAAGATTAAAAGTCCCTTTCTCCGGTCTTTCTTTTTTTCTATACGTGCTTTTACATGCTCCCATACCGAGTCTGATGGAGACAGTTTGAGCTCCTCCATCTTTTGCCGCACCTGTTTTTCAAATTTATTTTCTTCCATAATGCTCATGTTGCTCCTGTGATGAAATTTTTTTTACCCACTCAATAAGTAACGCTCTCCCTCTTGCATATTGCGACCTCGAGGTGCCGTCCGTAATGCCCAGCATCGCTCCTATTTCCACGTGGCTATATCCCTCCACTGCATGCAGGTTAAAAATGGTTTGATATCCTGTTGGTAACTGCCGTATTAATTCCGATAATTCCTTTGCCTGCAAACGCACCTGCGGGTCTTCATTGGAAACGGGATGTAAAGTCATTTCGTTATACATCAGGTCGTGCTGGTACTTTTTATTGGTCTTCAAAAAATTCAAGGCTGTATTCACCATTATCTTTCTTATCCAACCTCCAAGCTCGCCTTCTGATTTATACTGGTGCAGGTATTTAAAAACTTTCACAAATCCGTCCTGCAATACGTCCTCGGCATCGCTCAACGTTTTAGTATAACGAAAGCAAACCGCAAGCATTACCGGCGCGAAATGCTCGTATAGCTCCCGCTGAGCCTCGGGCTTTAATTTCAGCGCATCTCTTACGAGTTTGTTATAATCCATTTGTAATATTGCAAGTTCATTGACAAACGATATTTCTATAACGTTGCATCAGCAGCTAAGTGATCAAACTTATCAATATGAATCTAATTGAAAAAGATGAGTTGTATATCTGGCACCCTTATACCCATCAAAAAGACCGGCTGCCACCAATTCTTGTAATGAAAGGAAAAAAAGCCTTGCTTTACGATGAAGCCGGGAATTCTTTCATAGACGGTATAAGCAGCTGGTGGGTAACCATTCATGGCCATGGAAATAAATTCATTGCGAAAAAGATCTACAAGCAGGCAAAAAAATTGGAACAGGTAATATTCGCCGGCTTTACGCATGCACCCGCCGTAGAGTTGGGAGAAAAGTTGCTTAAAGTATTACCCGGTGATTTTTCGAAAATATTTTATAGTGATAACGGGTCTACAGCAACGGAAGTCGCTCTCAAGATGGCGCTACAGTATTGGATAAACAATGGCAATAAAGAACGCAACAAAATTCTTGCATTTCATAATTCATACCACGGGGATACGTTTGGTGCCATGAGCATCAGCGAACGTGGTACATATACACTCGCCTTCCGTGATAAGTTATTCGAGGTCATCTTTATTGACGCACCTACAGATGATAATTTGGATTCCATTAAATCATCAATTGAAAAATATAAAAATGAAATTGCCTGCTTTATTTACGAGCCATTGTTACAGGGTGCGGGAGGCATGAAAATGTATGAGCCGACACATCTTGATACACTGTTATCTTTTTTAAAAAGAGAAGAAGTCATATGTATCGCCGACGAGGTATTGACTGGTTTTTATCGAACAGGAAATTTTTTCGCCGGGGATTATCTTATTGAAAAAGCAGATATCATTTGCCTGAGTAAAGCACTTACCGGTGGCACTATGGCAATGGGAGTTACAGCATGTACCCGCCGCGTCTATGATTCTTTCGTAAGTGATGATAAAACAAAAACGCTATTTCATGGGCATTCATTCACAGCAAATCCTCTTGCCTGCTCCGCAGCTCTCGCAAGCTTGCAATTAATTCAAAAAAAGAAGTGTCAAAAACGGGTAGAGCAAATAGTTATCGCACAAAAATCTTTCGCAGAAAGGCTTGAAAAATTTTTCGGCAAATCAAATGGGACATTACAGGATAGCATAAAAAACATCAGGCATCTAGGCACCATCATGGCATTTGAAATTCATACACCAGAGTCTGACGGCTACCTGCATAATATAAGCGCTGAGTTTACAAAATTTTGTTTGGAAAGAAATGTCTACCTGCGATCATTGGGTAATACAGTTTATATAATGCCACCTTATTGTATTAAAAGGAAAGAGCTAAAAAAAATCTATAAAGTGGTGGAAGAATTTTTGAAAACAATTGTCAAGGATTAGCAGGTACAGAAATGTCTCCACATGCTTTCCTTAAGTTTTGTAATGCAAGTTCATATTCAGGGCCTGTGAGTTTATCCATCATAATTCCCTGTACTCTTTTCCATGGATACCAACCCAGGTCTGTATTTACATTCCATATCACTTGTACACCGGGATTATTGTTTGATACAATCATAAACTGGTAAGTTATTGATTGCTTCTTATTAGCATCAATATCTATGTCAATCTTTCCGGCTTCTGAACTAACTATTGTGAAGACTACTTCATGTCCATTCTTGTCTTGTATTGTAGCTGAGGGATGATTCTCCAGCGTTGAAAGTTTCATTTGCGTTTGCTCATCGCTAAAAGCCGGAAACCAGTTTTTCCAATTGCTGAAATTTGAAATTTGCTCATTTACTTTTTGGAATGAAGCATCAATTATTATTGATTTTGTAACGGTGACTTTTGACGGAAGTAATAATGTGATGGCGAAGAAAAATAATACAAGCAAGAAGATACCGACAATAAACCATTTAGCTTTTCGCATTAATAAACGTTTGTTATTCCCATTTAAAAACTTTTACAGCGACGGCATACACAGCAACTCCCCAGAGCAATAAAATCCCGATCTCTGTTTTTACATCCCAAAGATTTTGACCCTCGAATGCGATCTCCCGCAAGGCAGTATTGAGATGGGTAAGAGGCAATGCCTTTGATATGGGTTGTAACCATTTTGGAAATACATCGACGGAAAAGAAAGTCCCCCCGATAAGAAATTGGGGAAGTGTTATGAGGTTAGCGAAAGGAGGAATGGAGCTATCATTTTTTGCAAGGCCGCTCACGATAAATCCAAAACCCATAAAGACAATAAGTCCTATAAAGCTTAGCACGAGCATTTCTAAGAAAGTTTCGAAACCATGGATTAGAGTAAATCCGAAAAAGAAATAACCGACGAGTATGATCACGATGGCAGTAAGCATTTGAAATATTACCCGGCTAAACATTTCGCCGAGTATGATACCGGTTCTGCTGATGGGTGTAGCAAAAAATCTTTTTAAAACCAATGTATTACGCAGGTTGAAAAACATAAAGGCAACACCAAATACTCCTGAAGCCAGCAAAGAAAATCCAAGTTGCCCGGGTAGAATAAAATCGATCGTTTTATATTCTCTTATTTGCGCAATATCCCTGTCATAATTGAAATCGAAGTGGGTATATTCAGGACGGCCTTTATAATAATTATCGCTCACACTATTGATAGTACTTTCAATAATTGACTTAAGCTGTGGCCATTGATCATTACTTGCCGAAGTACTTTGTAAAGTAAATGAGTACGGTGGATTTCCGGAAGGGCTTTTTTGAATATTTATTACACCAGCTATTCTCCCTTTTTCCTCGTC
>JBDTVF010000178.1:0-6463 GCA_040007325.1 Ginsengibacter sp.
TTTAGCGTCTGCATATAGGCGTCTCTTATCTTCACACTTCTTGCATCATCTTTTAAATAGTAATCGCGGTCTGGCAAACTCGTACCTCCTTGCCCGATAGAAGGAATATTCACATTCACATTTTTTTGGTCAGCACCTACATAGAAACTATAACCAGCGGCACCCATTGCATTTGTACGCATAATTGCAATTTGTTCAAGCAAATCATCCACGCTATTTATACTATTAATCGCTTCCAGCGCTGGTTTTATAGGATCATAACTTTTCTTCTCAATAGTAATGCTATCCATTCCACTTGCATAAAAATCTCCGATGATCTGCGTATTCCTGTCTTTACCGATATTTTTAGAAGCCTCTTCCAAAAGATTGCTCAGGCGTTTGGAATTTTCTTCCCTCAACTCATCAAAACTCCCCCAACGCGTTCTTGAAGCAGGAATCGGATTATTTTTTTTCCAGTTACCATTAGCATATAGAAAAAAATTATCACCCGGCTTAATGCTGAGATCCATATTTTTCTTGTCGATATAATTCGTTTTCAATTTAAGTGAAAGCTTATTGCCTGTTTGGGCATGAAGCGGAGAATTAATCACTAAGACTGCTGCTATGGGAAATAAAAATCGGGGAATAGGTTTCATATTAATTTATTGATTAAAAAGAAATAAAGTTACGGCCAATGCCCTGCTTGTATCACACTCTTTGATGAGTGGCGATAAAAAATAATGAGGATGGTTTCAGGAAAGAGAGACAATTGCTAAGCAAAAAGTTGCGTGGCGGGAAATAAAAAAAATAAGTTATCCGAGTGATGTTCTTAAATGAATTTTTATTTAGAGATCGTAATCTTTATAGTAGTGTAGGTAGTGTTATAACTGGTAGAAACCGTATGGTCATTAGCATAACTGCTACTGCAACCGCCTCTATTATCATAAGATGTTACTAAAATCTTATTGCTTAAGATCACTTCATCCTGCCCTGTAAAATCCTTTGAAGGCAAGTATTGATAAATGAGGCTTCCGTTTTTTTCATCGGTTGATGTAGCGCTAATCTTATAATGCGATGCTTGCTTTTCTATATTTACCGTTCCGGGATTGGCAACATTTAGTTGATAAGTTTGATTAGCACTAATTGCTGCGTTGATTACTGTCGGCGATATCGGAGCAACTAATCCCTGGGTTGATGGTTTGGAACATGAAAAAGAAATAAGATTAGAAAAAAGTAAAGTAAATGCAGCGGTGTGTAGATTTCTCATGTGTTTTGATTTTGCCAGTAAGTTAAATAATTTTTTCTGTGTATTAATTAACAGCTAACCATTTATTCAGGTTGCCAGCCAACTTTGGAGTATATTTTGATATTAATTATAAAAACACCTTATGAAGAAAAAAGTAACACTTAAAGGTATTTGGAAGGTATTAAAAAACTGTTTTAGAGGTTTTTCAGATGACAAAGTTCCTAAACTAAGTGCATCACTGGCGTATTATACTGTATTCTCCCTCGGCCCGCTTCTTATAGTTATACTGTTTCTATGTGGTATTTTTTTCGCGCGTGATGCCATTGAAGGATCTATATATGCGCAAACCCAAAGTTTTGTGGGAAAAGACGCTGCATTGCAGATACAGGATATTATAAAGAATGCCAATCTAAGCAAAAGCAGTACGGTCGCAGCAACTATAGGTGTTATCACGTTGCTAATTGGCGCCACAACTGTCTTCGCCGAAATACAGGATTCAATAAATATGATATGGGGATTGAAAAGAAAGCCCACCGCAGGCTGGAAAGTATTGGTAAAAACCCGCCTGCTTTCGTTTGGTGTAATTGGGAGCCTTGGGTTTCTGCTGCTCGTGTCACTTGGTGTAAATGCAATAGTTGAAAGCATTAGCGGCGGGCTCGAAAAAAAATTTCCGGGACTAGCCGTGCCCGCTTTTTATATCATAAATATACTTATTACCATAGCAGTAGTTACAACACTATTCGCGGTGATATTTAAAGTATTACCCGATGCAAAAATAAAATGGGGGGATGTCTTAGCGGGCTCTATAGCTACAGCCGTCCTCTTTATGATTGGCAAATTTTGTATTACATTTTATATAAGCAAGAGCAATGTGGGAAGTACATATGGTGCAGCCGGTTCGTTTGTGGTACTGCTTTTATGGGTTTACTATTCATCCTTCATCCTGTACTTTGGTGCCGAATTTACCAAGGCTTGGGCTGTGCAATATGGAAGTGAGATAAGACCCAATCACTATACAGTTTTTGCGAAAAAAATTGAGGTGCAGGAAGAAAATAAAAGCCTGCAGCATGTGGAAAAAGAAAAGGAGAAAGAAGATGCTGTAAAGGAAAAGGAAAACAAAAAGGCGCAGAATGAAGCAGTGGCAAAAACGTGACACATCATTTCTGCCTGATCCAATTTTACAGTTTAGTTAAATAGCAATTGCCGACTGGCAACTCTACAGCTAGCATGGTAATTTTTTTATTGCGAAAGGATTTTAACTTGCTTAAAGAATAATTAAACTTTTAGAATTTTAGATGATATCCTTAATTTCTTACATAATTTTTCCGCGTAAAAATTTTATAGATAACCTGCGTAACTGTCCGGGTGAATTGAATGAGTATGATAACGATTCCATGGCTCATCGCATTGGCAGCAATATTTTTATTTTCTATGTGATTATATTTGCACTATGAGCGATAATGATAAACAGGAAGTCCGCATTGCGATCTTGGACTTATATGAGGGTGTGGAAAACCAGGGAATGCGTTGCTTGCGTGAGATCATAAAGCAATTTGAAAAAAATAATAATCTCAGCGTAACGCTCAATGAATTTGATGTGCGGTTAAAAAATGAAGTACCTGATTTAAGCTACGATATTTATATAAGTTCAGGCGGGCCGGGCAGTCCACTTGAAAGCAAAGGCTCAGAGTGGGAGAAACATTATTTCACATGGTTGAGTGAAATGGAACAATGGAATAGCGATCCTTCACAACAACACAAAAAATACGCTTTTTTCATTTGCCACTCTTTTCAATTGGTTTGCAGGCATTGGGAACTTGCAAATGTTTGCCCGAGAAATTCAACATCATTTGGCGTATTCCCGATTCACTTGCTGGAAGACGGGTTTAATGAACCGGTATTCAGCGGGATGAATGATCCCTTTTATGCAGTTGACAGCAGGGATTTCCAGGTAATAGAGCCGCGTATGACTGTACTTTATAAAAAGGCCAAAATACTTTGTATAGAAAAAGAAAGAGCCCATGTGCCTTATGAACGGGCTATTATGGGCATAAGATTCAGCGATTACTTTATCGGCACTCAGTTTCACCCTGAAGCCGATCCGATAGGCATGAGCATGTACCTGCAGACAGAAAAGAGAAAAAAAACCGTAATCGAAGAACACGGTGAGAAAAAATGGGCCTCAATGATAGAGCACCTGAATGATCCTGATAAGATTACCTGGACACATTCACACATCCTTCCAAATTTTTTAAATATTGCTTTAGCCAGTCTTGTGTTAGTTCCGGTATTTGCCTGACATTTTTTTTCTTTTTAAATAAAATAGAAAAGAAAATTTCTGCGTTGGCTCGCATAAGCTGCCATTAATTATCTGGTTTATCTTTCCTGTATTTTCTTACCTTTCTTTTTGAAAATTAAAAATGCATTAGCATGATACCTGCGTTGAGAAAACAATTCAATGAAAATTTTACAGAGGAGAAATACTATAACTTCCTGGAGGATCTCAATAGCAAGCATCCCGGTGATATCGTTTTTCGCATCGCAGAAACTCCCATCTTTATTCCAAAAGATTTTACAAAAAAAATGATCGACGCCTGTGAATCAATTGTTGATTTCATCAAGCGGCCTGATTTTAAAAAAATAACCAATCGCGCCATTCCCAAAGATGAAAATGTTCCGGGCGAAAATGATCATTGTCATTTCATAGTTTTTGATTTTGGCATTTGTGAAAATGAACAGGGTGAACTGGAACCTCAACTCATCGAGATGCAGGGTTTCCCTACGTTATATGGTTTCCAGGTAATGTATCCACAGGTAGTGGAGAAACATTTTGACATTCCGAAAAACTTTGATCACTATCTCCATGGCTACAATGCAGAATCATATGTTGCTCTTTTGAAAAAGATCATTGTCGGGAACCACGATGTTGAAAATGTAATATTGCTCGAAATAAAACCACACGAGCAAAAAACAAGAATAGACTTTTATTGCACACAAGATTATCTTGATATTCCTATTGTATGTTTAACCGATCTGAAACAAGACGGAAAGAAATTATATTATGAAAAAGATGGAAAACGAATAGAGGTAAAAAGAATTTATAACAGGATAATTTTTGATGAACTATCAGATATAAAAAAAGATTTGGGCGCTGTGGTAGATATCACGCAGCCATTCGATGTTGAGTGGGTGCCGCATCCAAACTGGTTCTATCGTATCAGCAAGTTTACGATTCCATTTATTGATCACCCATTTGTACCCGAGACCTTTTTTCTGAATGAGGTAAAACAATTACCTGGCGACCTTGAAAACTTTGTACTGAAACCATTGTTTTCATTTGCGGGACAAGGAGTAATTATCGATTTAAAAAAAGACGACATTGATAAAGTGTCGGATCCTGAGAACTGGATATTGCAGCGTAAAGTAAAATATGCAGATGTAATTAAGACACCTAACGTTCCCGCCAAGGCTGAAATAAGGATTTTCTATTTTTGGGAAGACGGCGCAGAAAGGCCGGTGCCTGTCAACAATCTTGCCCGGTTAAGCAAGGGCAAAATGATTGGCGTAAGATATAATATGGATAAGGATTGGGTTGGTGGCAGTGTATGCTATTTTGAAAAATAGTTTTTTTTAATAATTGAATGAACTGTAATATCTTGGGCCTATAAGTTGATAACCTATTTTCAATTTTCTGATCTTCATAGGAAATTCTTGTTGACTTACTAAACACAAATTTGTCTGAGGTAAAAAAATATAGCGAAGAAGAACTGGTGTACCTGTTACAAAGCAGGGATCAGGCAGCCTTTGCATATCTCTACGACAATTATTCCGCCGCACTTTTTGGTATTATATATAAGATGCTTGAGCAAAAGGAGCTCGCCGAAGATGTCCTACAGGAAGCCTTTGTAAAGATTTGGAATAATTTTTCAAATTATGATAGCGCGAAGGGACGGTTGTTCACGTGGATGTTAAATATTACACGCAATCTTACGATAGATACTATAAGAAGTAAAGGTTATAAGAAGCAATCTAAAATCCAGAGTTCAGAGAATGCCGTAGATAATATCGTCGAAAATACCAATACGGCTGCGAGCTTTGACGCTTTGGGAATCCGCAAACATTTAACCTTCCTTAAGAACGACCAGAAAGAAATCATTGATCTTGCTTATTTCGGTGGATTTACCCAGGACGAGATATCCAAACACCTGGCTATCCCTCTTGGGACGGTGAAGACTAGAATGAGAACAGCGATTATAGAATTAAGAAAAATATTGCAAAATTAAAATTGAATATAAACGACATCATATCATCCGGTTTACTTGAGCTTTACGCCATGCGACTTTCTTCTCCGGAAGAAACAGCACAGGTAGAGACATGGCTTCTCGAGTATCCTGAGGTAAGGCAGGAATTACAGGAGATAGAGATGTCGCTGGAATCTTATGCGCAGGCAAATGCCATGCAGCCTTCTTCTTCAGTGAAAGAAAAAATACTTTCTCAAATTGATACAGGTAAGCATGAAAATAAATTAACATCAACCGGCTTAAATGATCTGAAGGTTGAAACTGATGTATATAGGATTCCATCTTACTTTAAATTGCTTGCTGCCGCAATGCTGATACTTTTAATAGGAAGTATCGTTTTAAATTATTCTTATTACAATAAATACACATCCGCTAATAATGATCTCCAGGTTGCTCAAAGACAGATAGCTGAAAAAGATTCTGTCAACCTTGCTATGAATAAGGATATGGATGTGATCACTGACAAGAACACACTTCCTGTTGTGCTCACCGGAACTGCTCACGCACCTGAAGCGTTAGCTAAAATCTTCTGGATGAAAAATACTGGTGACGTGTATGTTGATCCTTCTAATCTGCCTGCAGTCCCAGCGGGAAAGCAATATCAGCTATGGGCAATAGTTGATGGCAAGCCAATAAGCGGCGGCATGATCTCAACCGAAAAAGGAATTTATCATATCCAGAAAATGAAATCATTCGGTAAAGTTGACGCTTTTGCAATTACCCTCGAAAAAGAAGGCGGCGTTGAATCTCCTACTATGGATCAGATGTTCGTGATCTCAAAGATCTAAGGACATGATTTTTATTACTCTCTTCTGAACTTCTCCTCTTCGTAATATTCGTCTCACTTTTTAGCAAAGAATTTCTATGCTATTTTAGTTGCTCTAATTAAAAAATAAATTGATTTTAAAAAGTTAATATAGCTCCGTAGAGTGCTCAG
>JBDTVF010000179.1:0-6453 GCA_040007325.1 Ginsengibacter sp.
CATAGTGAGTTTAGAATACTTCACCATAAAGACGTTACAGGTAAAGAAATAGAAGACACGCTGCTCTCAGCAATTGCAAGTAAGCCTAACATCAAACTGGTAAATCACTGTTTTGTCATTGATATAATTACACAGCATCACTTAGGCTACCTCGTAACCAAGTCAACACCGGATATTGAATGTTTTGGTGTATACGTGCTGAATATGGTTTCTAATAAAATAGAAAAAATTCTCTCGAAGATTACGCTGTTGGCAACCGGTGGCAACGGGCAGGTTTATCGAACTACGACAAATCCTTCTATTGCAACGGGCGATGGAGTTGCCATGATGTACCGTGCAAAAGGCAGAATTGAAAATATGGAATTTATACAATTTCATCCAACAGCATTGTATGAAGCAGGAGTAAGTGGCCAGGCCTTTTTAATTACAGAAGCTGTGCGTGGTGATGGCGGAATTTTGAGAAATCATAAGGGGGAAGCATTCATGGAGAAGTACGATTCTCGCAAAGACCTCGCACCACGGGATATTGTGGCGAGAGCTATCGATAATGAGATGAAGATAAATGGTACGGAGAATGTATTTCTTGATTGTACCAAAATGGATATGGAAAAGTTTGTTCATCATTTTCCCAACATCACTGAGAAATGTAAGTCTGTGGGTATAGATGTTACAACGCAATATATTCCTGTCGCACCGGCTGCACATTACAGCTGTGGCGGCATTAAGGTAGACGAATGGGGAAGGTCTTCCATAAAAAATTTATACGCTTGTGGAGAGTGCGCCAGTA
The DNA here is from genome assembly GCA_040007325.1 of Ginsengibacter sp. Lineage (GTDB taxonomy): Bacteria > Bacteroidota > Bacteroidia > Chitinophagales > Chitinophagaceae > Ginsengibacter. The sequence goes on from JBDTVF010000179.1 coordinate 788, forward strand.
CCGGCCTGCATGGTGCTAACCGGCTTGCAAGTAATTCATTATTGGAAGCGATGGTGTTTGCACACCGCTGCTATCTTGATGCTGTTAATAAAATTAATTTACTGGAATTTAATAAGGCAATACCCGATTGGAATGCAAAGGGCACCACTGCTCCAAAAGAAATGATCCTGATAACACAAAGCCTAAAGGAAATCCAACTTTTAATGACAGATTATGTAGGCATTGTGCGGACAAATGTGCGTCTTGAAAGGGCGATGAAAAGACTTGATCTGTTGCATGAAGAGACCGAGCAACTTTATCAAACAACGTCGGTGTCTCCGCAGTTGTGCGAGGTTCGAAATCTAATAACTGTTGGGTATTTAATTGTGAAAGAAGCCCAATTACGCCATGAAAGCAGGGGACTTCATTTTAATACGGATTACCCTTCAAAAGATGAGCTTGTACAAAATATTGTTTTGTAACCGATCAATTTAATACCCTTGCTTCTTTTTCGGTTTTGATATTTTCCTGTTCTTTTATCTTCGCCCATCCGCCGTTCACATTGCGCAAATTATGATACCCTTGCCTTTTTAATAAGGAACAGGCTATGAGGCTTCTATAGCCGCCTGCGCAATGGATATATAAGTTTTCATTTTCTTCAAACTGTGCGATCTGCGCAAGATCTGTCATGTCAGCAAGATTTATATTAAGTGCATCTTTTACGTGTCCTTCAGCAAACTCGTTAGGCTTACGAACATCTACTATTTTTAAATTTTCATCGAAAGGAATATCCATTGCCAACTCGTCTGCATCTACATCTACGATCAAGTCAACTTCGTCGCCTGCCGCCAGCCATGATTCGAACCCACCTTTAAGGTAGCCTTGCACATTATCAAATCCCACACGCGCAAGACGCACAATTGTTTCTTCCTCCATACCTGGTTCAGTGAGTAAAATGATACGATGATGAAATGGCAACAGGCTGCCAGCCCACTCTGCGAAGCGTCCTTCCAATCCAATAAATACTGACCCCGGAATAAATCCTTCCTTGAATTTGTCCGCCTTTCTTGTATCTAATATTATTACATCTTTATCAAGTTTATCCTTAAATTCTTTGACGCTAAGAGGGGTTAATGCTTTGTGTTTTATTTCTTCAAGGCTGTAATAGCCTTCCTTATTAATCTTCGCATTGATGGCAAAATATGGCGGCGCTTCATTCAGCCCTGTAGTTACTGCTTTTATAAATTCCTCTCGGGTTTGGGTTTTCAAAGCATAATTCGTTTGTTTTTGTATACCAATGGTACTTGACGTTTCGTTGCTGATATTTTTGCCGCAGCTGCTCCCTGCGCCGTGAGCCGGATATACAATCAGGTCGTCGGGTAAAGGAAGTATTTTATTCTGTATCGTATCATACATTACGGAAGCAAGCTCTGCGCTGCTCATATCTCCGCTGCTGAGGTCAGGCCGACCCACATCACCTACAAATAAAGTATCTCCGGTAAACAAACAATAAGATATATCGTTTTCATCTCTCAAAAGGTAGCACGTTGATTCAATAGTGTGGCCTGGCGTATGAATGGCTTGCAGACTAATATCGCCTACCTTAAAAATTTCGCCATCCTTTGCAAGATGAAAAGAAAATTTTGTTTCAGTATTAGGCCCATAAACTATAGTCGCCCCGGTTTTTTTCGCAAGATCTAAATGTCCACTCACAAAATCGGCATGAAAATGTGTTTCAAAAATGTATTTAATTACCGCATTATGCTCGCTTGCAAGCTTAATGTAATGATCAGTGTCTCTCAGCGGATCTATAATAATGGCCTCACCTTCGCTGGCCACAAAATAGGCTGCCTCACTAAGACAGCCGGTATAAATTTGTTCTAAGTACATATAAACTTTAAATCAAATAATTTTTAAATAAATATTCAATAGGAGAATTGGAAAGCAAACCTTGATGCTTGTTTTCTTTTACAAAGATAAAACTAAGGGGGCGATGTGATACTCAAACTAATGACGACGAGGACTTAGTATGCTATCCTATCAGTTTTTTAACGAAATCATTAATAGATTCGATTCGTTGAGGATTAATGGAATAGTAGATGAATTTTCCGTCGCGGTTGGTCTTTACGATTCCTGCTTTTCTCAGAATAGCAAGATGTTGTGAAGCTACTGATTGCTCCAGCCTCAACTTCACATAAAGTTGTGTCACAGTAAGCTTTTGACTTTCAAAAATGGTCTTTATGATTTGCTGTCTTAGCTTATGATTGAGTGATCTTAATACGAGGGATGCTTTCTTGATGCTGTAATAATCAATGTTAAGTGAATCCACCTGCTCTATACCTTGTTCCTGTGACATTACGTGACGAATTGGTTCGGAAAAGGTCATAAATTATCAAATTTAATTAATCTGTAGTTATAGGGCGTTCCACAAAGATACATATCATCAAGATAAATCTATTTTTGAACAATTAAAAATGAAAAAATAATCTTTTGAAGTTAAATAACTATTTTTTTGAAGTAGTATAAAATTCTTTCATGTATAACGGCTCCATTGATAAAATATTTTGAAAATCTGATCGCTCATATTTTTCTGCCGCCAGGTGTGTCAAAATTTTTGAATCGATATTAATATCGGTGAACCTGGCTGAAGAAGACGTTACCACTCCATGAAACTTTTTACTTCCACTTCCAAAAAAAAGTATTTTCCCGGAAGAAAGTCGCATTGCAAAAGAACTTTCATCCAGTATCATTGCAATGGGAGCTTCAATAATTTTCATGTTGGAATCGTAAACGGCAGTATAAACTTCCATTCTTCGGGCATCTATCATTGGGCAATATAGAATGTTTTTTTCTTTAATAGTATCCATTGCAGACAGCGCCATCAATTCAAGTGTATTATATGTTATCGCAGGTATTTTAAGTGCATAGCAAAGCCCCTTTGCAGCTGCCAGGCCAACCCGTATACCTGTGTACGATCCAGGCCCTGCGGATACTGCAACACTATGCAAGTGCTTTACCTCAATGCCTCCCTTTTGGAGTACCTCTTCGATGGCGGGATGTAAAAAAGCTGCGTGTTCTTTCGTTATGTTGTTAAATGAACTGTATAAAGTCTCCTTTCCATGAGACAGATTTACAATTGCGGATTCCGTTGCAGTATGTATGTTGAGAATATATGGCTTCATGAATTGATGGAGGAAAATTTTTCTTCGAATGAAGGCGCAACTGCATAGCGGGTATCCATTTCTGATAGTTTCTTTAGAAGCTCGTAAATACGCATCGTTCCGATTTTATCTTCCCATTCAAACGGGCCGTAGGGATAATTAGTTCCCAATTTCATTGCAAGATCTATTTCTTCACGGGTACTAATATCTTCCCCAAGAGCAAAATATGCTTCATTAATAATCATGCTTAACACCCTTGCAGCTACCAGCCCCGGTTCATCTTTTACAAAACAATATTCCCAGCCTAAAAGTCTAAACAGATTACTGAGTGTATCTTTTTCGTTTGAAGCAACTTCCCAAATCGGCCTTTTCAAAAATCCCGGCCACCCGTTTATCCTGCTAACATTTGGCCGCAATTTCAATGACTTTAATGTGTCTGTTACTGAATTAATAATTACGGGCTTACCCGGAATACTTTCAATTACCTTTGTAGCAACATCTTCAGCAAACAAAAAAAAGGCATCAGCATTCTTAAATGCGTTTATTTCTGAAACATCACTAATAAAAGCAAAATCAATTTTATCACTTAAGTTTTTGCCTACTTTGATTTCCTGTTCTTGTTCAATATTAGCAAGAACGACAATTTGCATATAGCTTTTTTTACAAAAATAGGTTTGTTCGTTGATGGAAAGTTTTGCAATTTTATCGCTTCAACAATAGATTCTATGAACAAACAGATAGTGAACGCCACCAATGCCCCCGCGCCCATAGGTCCTTACAGCCAGGCCGTTTATACAGGAAGCTTATTATTTATCTCCGGCCAGATAGCATTGAATCCCGCAAATTCAGAACTTATTACAACAAATATTGTTGACGAAACCACGCAAGTGATGAATAACCTGAAGGCGATACTGGATAGCAAAGGGATGAGTTTTGCAAACGTCGTAAAGACTACTATTTTCCTGAGCGATATGAATCTGTTCGCAAGTGTGAATGAAGTTTATGGTAAATTTTTTGATACAGATTTTCCCGCAAGAGAAACCATAGCGGTAAAGGGTCTTCCTAAAAATGTGAACGTGGAAATAAGCATGATCGCGTCAGCATGATCTCTAAAAAACCAATAATTTGAAAAGCCAGGTAATAATAACGGCAGCGGTCCACAACTACTTAATCGATGCTTTGCAGCAGAAGGGCTTTTCGATTCTTCATTCAGAAAACATAACGTATGAAGAACTTGGCGTAATTATCAACCAGGCTGAAGGCATCATCATTACCAGCAGGATAAAAATTGACCAGCCTTTGATTGATAAAGCTACAAGGCTTAAATGGATTGGAAGGCTGGGAAGCGGGATGGAACTGGTTGATGTGGACTATGCAACTTCTAAAGGAATTACATGCGTTAGCAGTCCCGAAGGTAACCGCAATGCAGTAGGCGAGCACGCCCTGGGCTTACTGCTAAACCTTACCAATAAAATAAGCTCGAGCTTTGAGGAAGTAAAAGATAAAAAATGGATCAGGAATGCGAACCGGGGGATGGAACTTGTTGAAAAAACAGTAGGAATTGTTGGATACGGGAATACAGGTTCGGCGTTTGCTAAATTGCTTTCCTCATTTGATCTTACCGTACTGGCGTACGATAAATATCATTATGGTTTCGGAAGCGGGTATATAAGAGAAGCTAATTTTGACCAGGTATGCCGTTATTCAGATGTGATAAGCCTGCACTTACCACTCACTAAGGAAACCGAGCATTTAGCGAACGATAAATTTTTTAACTCGCTCGAAAGAACACCCTATTTCATTTCCACTTGCAGGGGTAAAGTGACAGATACGAACGCATTAATCAATGCACTTAAGAATAAAAAAATTGCGGGAGCAGGTTTAGATGTGTTAGAGAATGAAAAATTATCAACTTATACAAAAGAAGAAACTCAAAGATTAAATTGGTTATTGTCTCAGCCTAATGTGATAATCACTCCTCATATTGCGGGCTATAGCGCAGACGCTTTCTATAAAATGGCAAAAGTTTTGTTTAAAAAGCTACAGCTCGAATAGCGGGTTTCAATTTTTTTTTATATTTGTATATATACAACGCCTGTCCAAAACGGGCGTTGTATTTTTTTTACTTACCCTTGAATACATATCATTTTTAAAAATTGAGGTTATGAGCCAGATAAATTATGTCACGAAAGATACATTTGAGAAAATGAAAACCGAGTTGCAGCACATGAAAGGTGTTGATCGTCCCGCAGCATCAAAAGCTATAGGTGAGGCCCGTGAAAAAGGTGATCTTAAAGAAAACGCAGAATATGATGCTGCAAAAGAAGCGCAAGGCATGTTGGAAGCTAAAATAAAACAGCTTGAAGGTATAATTGCAACGGCCCGTATTGTGGATGAAAGCGAAATTGACACCAGTAAAGTCTCTATACTTACTAAGGTTACGCTCACCAATCTTGCAACAAAAAAGCAAGTAACCTACCAGATCGTATCAGAAAAAGAAGCTGATCTTAAACTGAAAAAAATATC
>JBDTVF010000180.1:0-6449 GCA_040007325.1 Ginsengibacter sp.
CTTTCACGCCATTCATATTTTCGGGGCTGCTCCACCGCGGAGAAATATTATTGTTGAACTCATACAATTCATTTGTTTGGTACACCTGGGCAAGACAGGATATAGCCAGTAATAAAAAGCCTGCAATTAAAAACGGCGCTTTCAATCTAAAGTTTATATTCATAACAGAAAAGTATAAACGTTTTTATATTTAAAACAGGATGATAAATTAGGGAAACAAATTATAAGCCGAATGCCGGTGTATGCGGACCCTTAAACGACTTTTTTAAATTTTTCCAGGGTGAGTTGCCAAAGATTTACTTTTTGTTCAAAATTGAGAAAGCCGGGAATAGTGACATGCTCATTTACAAAATCAAAGCCCAATTTCTGAAGTGTTTTATTTGGCGGGGGATTTAACGCGTAAGGTTCGCAATACAAATTTTTTAATTCCAGGTTATTAAAAAAGAATGGCAAAGTCTTTTTTACAAATTCAGTGCCATTGCCCTTTTGCCGGCTGTCGGCATGCCATAGATGCAAGTGCATGTATGCTTCTTTTCCAAAAATAATTTTGTTCACATTTGAATGCCCTGCAGGATTACTATCTACCTCCCAAATAATACAATAAGATTTCTTTTTGCTGTAAGGTTGAGATATTTGCTGGAGCAGCATATTGTGCCAGCTCGTTCTTGATGGTATTTTATTTACATCAACACCAAGCCGCACGAGGAATTCATCATCGGCATCATACCAGTAATCAATTATTAGCGGGATATCACTTTCTTTTATCTCTCTTACTGACAAATTATTTTTCAATGGGTCAATATTAATAGAGTATGAAATCTTAAGTTTTTAGATCACTTATCCGCCTCAAGCACTGTGTGAATATAAGATGTTTATGATTATTTACAGAGATCAACATTCCGAAAGGCTCAACGGTACATTTACTGCAAGGCCACCGTCGGCAGTTTCTTTGTATTTACCATTCATATCTATTGCAGTATCCCACATTGTTTTTATCACGCTGTCAAGGCTAACCTTTGCATAGTCAGGCGCACCTTGTAAAGCAAGCTGGCAGGCAGTAATTGCTTTTATCGCTCCCATTGTATTTCTTTCGATGCAGGGAATCTGTACAAGGCCTTGTATGGGATCGCAGGTCATACCAAGGTGGTGTTCCATTGCGATCTCTGCAGCCATTAATGATTGTCGCTGTGTGCCACCAAAAGATTCTGTAAGTGCAGCGGCAGCCATAGACGACGAAACGCCAATCTCCGCCTGGCAGCCACCCATAGCGGCAGAAATCGTTGCTCCTTTTTTGAATATGCTTCCTATCTCGGATGCAGTTAATAAAAATCTAACGATCTTATCGGGTTCGTTACCATCGCAAAAAATAATATGATACGCAAGAACTGCAGGCACCACACCGGCTGCGCCGTTAGTAGGTGCTGTGACCACTCTTCCAAATGCAGCGTTCTCTTCATTAACAGCAAGCGCGAAGCAACTTACCCAATCAAGAATATATTTAAAATCACTGCCTCCCTCTTTTATAGCGGCCACCCACGAATCAAAATCGTTGCAGGAGCGCCCCTGTAATAATTTATTATTTAAGTTAGCAGCTCTTCTTTTTACGTTCAGGCCCCCGGGTAGTACGCCTTGTGTATGGCATCCTTTAAAAATGCATTGTTTCATGGTGTCCCAAATGTTCATTAGATCTTCCCGCGTTTTCGTTTCATCACGCCATGTATTTTCATTCTCCATAACCACCTCGCTTATGGACATTCCAGTCTTCATACACCAGTGTTGCAAATCATCCGCATCGTTTATGGGAAATGGTAGTAAAACTTCAGAAGTCTCGTTACTCTCCTCTCCTTCCTTCCTTACAAAGCCTCCACCTATCGAGTAGTACGTTTCTGCAATGTGTTCATCATTTTCAAGAACTGCTAAAAATGTGAGTGCATTTGAATGGTAAGGCAGCGTTTCTGTCACCAAAAATTCTATGTCTTCATCGGGCTCAAAATCGATTTCATATTTACCATTTAGAATTAATTTTTTCATGGCTTTAATATCGTTAATTCTTGCGTCAATCATACTTACATCGAACGTAACAGGATCTTCGCCATTCAATCCTAATTGCACAGCTATATCAGTACCATGCCCCTTACCTGTTTTTGCAAGAGAGCCATACAATAGTATCTCGAGCCTTATAACTTTATCTAATAAATTTTTGTGTAAAAGAGATTGTATGAATGCAAGAGCAGCACGCCAGGGACCAAGTGTGTGGCTGCTTGAGGGGCCTACTCCTATTTTGAACATGTCAAAAACAGAAATTGATTCGTGGCTCAAAATGTTTGTTTGAAAGTAAAGTTATAGAAATGGATTCACGTGAAAATGGAATAAAAAATTGACGTTGTTTCAAAATGCTAAAAAGTGCAGACATTAAAAGCCCCGGCGTTTACCAGGGCTTTTAAATATAATAAACCTATCCTTATTGAATATCCAGTACATGCACATGAAAAATGAGATACGAATTTGGCGGCAAAACAGTATTTCCGGTAGCAGGATCTCTCACGGGGTTAGGGCCATATCCCAGCGAGGGTGGAATGTACAAATCTATATCGCCATTTTTACTTACAAGCGGAAGCGCTTTTTGCCAGGCAACAATTACTTCTCCCAATTGAAAATTTGCAACTTGACCGCTTTTAGTGGAATCGAATACCCTTCCGTTAAATAATTCTCCTTTATAATTTACAGAAACTGTCGTACATAGGTTAGTAACACCGGGGCCACTTCCTGCAGAATTTATTTTATAATAAAATCCAGAGGAATGTAACATTGTTCCTGTAATACCGGCACTATCGAGTGAGTCCTTTAGCTGTTTCACTTCCCCTGTCGGGGCAATAATAGAAGAATCCTGGTATCCACAAGTTGCGTCCTTCTTGGCGCAACCCGCTATTAAAATAAGGGCAACTAAAACTGGTAAGAATATTTTCATTTTTAAAAGGGTTTGGTATTAAATTTCTTGCAAATAAAGAGCATAAAAGTTACAGATGCGCTGCATGATCTTTTGCTTCTTTATATTTTAACTCTTTATATAGTTGTTCATTATGTTCCCATTTCACCTTCATGCGAAACACAGAAAAGAAGACTGCAACGATTATAACTCCAATTATGACCACGATAAGTTGTGACGGCGAGATATATATCATTGACTTATACCAATCATGGAATATAACGGCAACCAATACAGGCAGGGCGAAGATGAGACCAAAAGGCAAGCCGACGGCGAGTTGATAAAAAAAATGCTTTTGTCTTTCCCTGTTTTGTTCCCAATATTCCAAGAATTTTTTTTCATCATCATTAAGCATGTGCAAATTTACTATGAAAAGTTTCCGCACCTTTATTTCGTAAAAATCCTACACTGTTCACATTTTTTGGAATTCCGTCAATAACGTGTAGGTTTGCCTCCATTAAAACTATCACTGTGAAAATTGAGCAGGTTCTACTTTTGTATTTGGTAAAGAACAAGCAAATGTCATTGCAGGGCATTGGAACTTTTAGCCTTGATACCCCTCTGCCAGAAGTTACAGATAATGACAAACCGGTTGTGATACCTTCCAATGCGGTTTCATTTAAATACAATCCCAAAACTGGCGAAGAAGAATCGATTGTTGATTTCATTGTTACCCATACAAAAAAAATAAAGCCACTCGCTTCCGCCGACCTGGATTCCTTTCTTACGCTCGGGCGCCAGTTTCTGAACATCGGGAAACCATTCACTATTCAAAATCTCGGCACACTTGAAAAATTAACATCAGGAGAACTTGAGTTTAGACCCGGTCAGCTGATTCTTCAAAAAGTTGAAACACCAAAGGATATCACGGAAAACGAGAATGAGGAAAATGATACTGAAAATTTATTCAACGACTATCAAGGCAAAAGACCGCGAAGCGGTAATGGCAAAGGCATTTTGCTCACACTTTTTATATTAATTGTACTGAGTTTTGGTGCATGGGCCGCATGGAAGTATTTTTTTACAAATGATAACCAGGAGGCATCTCAGTCAGAAAGCATTTTGCCGCTTGCCGATACTATAGCGACAACGAATGATTCGCTTGTTCGTGATTCTATCCCCATTGACACAACAGCTTTGTCGCTAAAACCACTATCAGACACCGTTGCATTCAACGTCGTTGTAGGGACTTACGTTACTAAAGAAGCTGCAAATGCACGCCTTGCGAAATTGAAAAACTTTGGCCGCAAAGTGATTATGTATACATCCGATTCTTTGACCTTTAAGGTTGCCCACCCTTTTATGCTTCCGCTTGCTGACACTACGAAAATTCTCGATTCATTAAATAGACATTTTTATCTCGGAAAAGCTCATGTTGAAATTCCTTAAAAAATTTTAGCGGATTTAAAGTGTATGATTTTTTATACAAAAAAAAACTTTTTTGGAGGGTGTTCCGTATCTAATATAATAATCAGGATTATTTGCAATATTCAATGAACCCCGGAATAAATGATACTTTAGCGGGGGTAAGTATTATTATTCCCACCTACAACGAAGCCAATTATATTGGCCGTCTTCTTATCTATCTTCAAACTTATGCTACCGGAAATATCCAGGTAATTGTTGCCGATGGGGGCAGCACCGATGAGACGGTTTCTATTGCAAAATTACATGGAGCAATAGTTGTAAAATGTGATCAAAAAGGACGTGCTGCACAAATGAATTGTGGCGCAGCCTCTGCCACCCGGGCATTTCTATATTTTGTTCACGCAGATTGCCTGCCACCGAAAAATTTCTTTCAACAAATAAGTTGTGCGTTGCAAAAAGGCTTCTCGTTGGGAAGGTTTCAAACAAAATTTGACAGTAAGAGTCTGCTACTAAAAGTAAATGCTTTTTGTACCAGGTTTGATTGGTCGATTTGCAGCGGTGGCGATCAAACTTTATTTATTACAAGAGATGCTTTTCAGCAATTAAATGGATTTAATAGCAAGATGTTGCTGATGGAAGACTACGAAATCGTAAAGCGTGCAAGGAAGCAATATGACTACATTATCATGAAAGAAAAAGTATTGGTATCCGCCCGAAAGTACCATCAAAACAGCTGGCTCAAAGTGCAACAAGCGCATCGTAAGATCATTAAAATGTATAATGATGGCGTAAGCCAGGAAGCGCTCGCAGCAAAATATGATGAGCTGCTCAATTACAGGAATTAAATTTCTAATCACCGGTGCTCACACAACTTTTTTAATGAGTCAATTGATAACAGGTATACAGCAGGTAGGCATTGGCGTGGCAGACTCGAACGAAGCCAAACATTACTACAAAGATTTGTTCGGCATGAACGTGTTGGTTTTTGACGACACCTCTTCTGCCGCCCTTATGACAAAATATACCGGTGATAAAGTGCATCAACGCAGGGCTATATTAACAATGAATCTCTGCGGTGGTGGTGGTTTTGAATTATGGCAATTCCTTTCACGACAGCCATCGACATTCCAGGCGACATATGGTGATATAGGAATTTTTGGTATAAAAATTAAATGTTTTGATACCCGCATTGCTTATGATCTTTTTAAAAACAGGAAAAATATTGAATGCTCTTCACTCATGACATCACCGGGAGGCAACGCCCATTTCTGGATAAAAGATGTCTACGGCAATTTCTTCGATATCGCCGCTTCTGATTGCTGGTTTAAAAAAAATGGCTCGCCAAATGGCGGTGTTTATGGAGCCGTAATCGGGGTCAGTGATATGGATGCAGCTTTGCAATTTTATCAAAGTGTACCTGGACTTAACGAAGTTGTTTACGATCACACTTCGGCATATGCTGATCTTCCATCGCAATCCACGGATATTTTCAGAAGAGTTGTTTTACGAAAGCCGAAAGCAAGTTGCGGTGCTTTTTCCAACCTGCTTGGTCATATCGAGATCGAGTTAGTTCAAAACTTAAGTCAGCCTGCAAAGCAAATTTTTGAAAAAAGATATTGGGGCGATTGTGGCTTTATTCATTTATGCTTCGACGTTACTGATATGAATGCATTAAAAGAATTGTCTGAAAAACTTGGCTATAAGTTTAGTGTAGACAGCAAGAATTCCTATGCAATGGATACCGCCGAAGGACGGTTTTGCTATGTAGAAGATCCGGATGGCACATTGATTGAGTTAGTAGAAACTCATAGAATTCCTATTATAAAAAAGTGGAACTGGCAGATCGATCTCACAAAAAGAAAAGGTTCCAAACCCCTACCAGGCTGGATGATCAATATGCTTGGCTTGAATAAAGTAAAATAGGAGCTGCAGAAATTTAATTGTCAAGAAGTTTATTCAATTGATCAAAATCTATATCACTTTCAACGTCCACATCACTAAGGAGTTCAAGCGAACAAAATTTACAATCTAATTTTTCAATCTGGTTGATTGTATCAATATACACAGTTTCGCTACTCCACTTTTTATCCTCAAA
>JBDTVF010000181.1:0-6436 GCA_040007325.1 Ginsengibacter sp.
AAGATATACTGAGAAGTCTTTTCACGCAAGCAGTCATTACTATCTATATGAAACCATGCGTACTAATCACTTTTATGATTTGAAATATTCAGATTAGTGGTGCGGTTCGTAAAGACCATGCAGGAACAACAAAAAGAAATTGATTTTTTAAAAGGACAGAATCAACTGATGAAAGATGAAATTGAAAAGCTAAAGATGAAGCCAAATAATTTTCAAGACTTATTTTATCAACTCCCATGCACCAGCGCTGTTGGCATCAACAGAAAAATCTTTAAGATCCGTTATTTCACCTGTTAATACATTTTTCATTTTAGAAAAACCGGATGTTCTTTCAACATAGCTTGCAGGCAAGATCGGCTTTTGATCTTTGGAAGTATTTATTATCACCATTACAGTTTGCTTATCATCATATCGAAAGTAAACGTACACGCCATCCTGCGGCACGTATTGCATTAATTTTCCTGTTTCTATGGCGGAAGAATTCATTCTGAAATGAGCTAAAGTTTTTACATAATTGTAAGCGTCATTCTCTTGTTCATTTCTACCCGATGCTAAAAATTTATTTTCAGTGTCTCCCGGCCATCCACCAGGAAAATCTTTTCTAACTTCTGCATCAGTTGGGCTTTTGAAATTCTTCATCAAGATCTCTGTACCGTAGTACAGTTGCGGAATACCACGTTGCGTGAGCAGCAGCGTGATGCCTTGCTTATACTTATTAAAATTCTCTCCAATTACAGAATAAAAGCGATCCTGGTCGTGATTATCTAATAAAATTTGGTTACGCATTGGATCTTTGTACAAGATATCCTGCACCAAAACATTATAGAGTCGCATTACTCCATTGGCCCAGCCGAAGTCTTCATTTAGCGCTGCATGCATACCTTCTTCCAATTGGAAATCGATGATACCCTGCAGGTTGCTTTTCCAGCTTGTATTAATATTATTCTGCGCATAGTAAGCCTGCTCCGTTACGGATTGCATGGTGTTCTCGCCAAATACAGTTATACGCGGAAAATCTTTATAGAGAGCTGCATTCACATTATTCAAAAAATCCCGATCGCTGTAGAAGTAAGTATCCACCCGCCATCCATCGATTCCAAATTCTTCGACAGCCCATAATGCATACTGAATAAGATAGTTTGCGACATAGGAATTTTGCTGATTAAGGTCTGGCATAAAAGTGGTGAACCATCCCTTCTGCGAAATATTATAATCACGCCTGGACGCATATTCATCAACCATCGGCTGATCTTTGTAAGTCGTATTCGTATAGCTCGGCCATTGATTAAAAAAATCTTTTGCAGGCATATCAGTGAACAAAAAATGTTTATCTCCAACATGATTATAAACAGCGTCCTGTATAATTTTTAGATGATGCACATGCGCTGCATCAATCATTTGCTTATATCCATCATTGCCACCAAAGCGCTTGTCAATTTTGTATTGATCAGTAAATGCGTAACCGTGATAAGTGCTTCGCATCGTTCCGCCTTCATCGGTCAATCCCATATCATTTTCCACAACCGGCGTAAGCCACAGTGCAGTTACACCAAGATCATTGAAATAATCAAGATGATTCGTAACACCTTTGAGATCGCCTCCATGGCGAAGGAATGGGTTAGTCCTGTCTGACATAGTATCCTTCATATTGGCATACTTATCATTAGCAACATCACCGTTACTAAACCGGTCCGGCATAATGAGGTAAATGAGATCTTTGGATGTAACTCCCTGCGCATAACTGGAACCATTACCCGTTCTGCGTTTTCTTAATTCATAGTCCAGCTTAATATCTTTTAAAAAAGGAAATGAAAATTTACCCGGCTTTGCGGTTGCGTCAATCACAAGGTCAAGAAAGATATAATTTGGATTTTCTACACGATTAATTTTTACAAGGCGTACACCTGTCGTTAGTTTCATGCCAGTAGGTGACATTTTTATCATTGGAAAATGATCTGCAACATGATCACCGTGCACCATTACTTGCAATTTGTTCCACTTCATGCCTGTCCACCAGTGGGTGGGATAACAATTAATATCATTTGATTGAGGGAAAAGAAAAAATGAAAATGAAAAATTAAAGATGAAAACAAAGAGAAATTTCTTCATAAGTAAATTCAATTAAAGTAAAACAGAACAGCTCTTTTTCAAAAGAAAGCTATTCGGCAAGCTGATACTTTAGTACTTCTGGTGTTGCGACTGCATCATTGTCTTTTACAATAAAATTTAAAAATCCTGCAATCATCATAGATACTCCTCCAATCACAAGTGCATATATGCCCTGTTCATTAAAAAAATTCTTTACAAAAAAACCAAGTATGGCGGCTGCCACGATTTGGGGGATCACGATAAAAAAATTAAATACGCCCATGTAAAACCCCATCTTATTTGCCGGCAGTGCGCCGGCGAGAATCGCATACGGCATCGTAAGAGTTGATGACCAGGCGAGCCCTACACCTACCATTGGCAACAGCAATAAATTTTGCGACTTAATAAAGAACATCGATATAAGACAAAAGCCTCCAACTATAAGGCAAAGCATATGGGTATATCTTCTGCTGATGCGCTTTGCAAGGGCAGGAAGTAAAAACGCCGTGATTGCAGATACTCCATTATATACCATAAACATCACTCCTACCCAATCTCCTGCATCCTGGAAAACTTTCGAAGTGGTATCGGTGGTTCCAAAAGTATTTTGCGCTATGCCTGAAGTGGTATAGATCCACATAGCAAAAAATGCAAGCCAGGTAAAAAACTGTACAACTGCCAATTGGAGCATGGTAGGTGGCATCGTGAAAATTCCTTTCGTGATCTCTGCAATCCCATGGTAAATTCCTTTTGTTCTTAATTTCTCCTCTTCCCAGGTATCCATATTTTCCGGTGGAAATTCGCTCGTTGTTAATACAGTCCATAAAACAGCCGAAAGAAAAACTATCGCCCCTATATAAAAAGAATATTTTATCGAATCTCCTACAACCCCCGGCGCTGCTGTATTACTTATGTGAAAAACATTCGTAAAAATATAAGGGAGCAGTGAAGCGATAACTGCGCCAAGCCCTATAAAAAAAGTCTGGGTGGCAAACCCGGTTGTCCGTTGCGAGGAAGGTAATTTATCACCAACAAATGCCCGAAAAGGTTCCATTGAAATATTTATAGAAGCATCGAGTACCCAAAGCAATGAGGCCGCCATCCAAAGCACAGTTGATTGAGGCATTAAGAAAAGTGCAAATGCAGAAAGCACAGCGCCTATAAAAAAGAACGGCCGTCTGCGGCCCCATTTGGGATGCCAGGTTCGATCACTTAAATATCCTATGATTGGCTGAACCAGTAAACCAGTTATGGGAGCAGCTATCCAAAGGAAGCCGATGTTGTCAATTTCTGCACCAAGCGTTTGAAAAATCCGAGAAACATTTGCATTTTGTAAGGCGAAGCCAAATTGAATTCCAAAAAAGCCAAAACTCATATTTAATATTTGGCCGAAAGTGAGGCGTTGCCCCGGCAGAAGTTCTGATGACATAGCAATCGTTTAACAGGTATAATTTTGTGTAGAAATTACACAATAATATAAAAATACAGGTAAATAGCCCTATAAACTTTAAGCTTATTGAATTGTAAATCCATCTGGAACTACCGCGCCTTTTTTCACTACAACGATACCATCCTTTACCGTGTAAAGTGAGTGGTCTCCGTTTGGCAAATGACTGCCGCCTTCAATCCTCACGTTGTTTCCGATACGGCAATTCTTATCGATAATAGCATTCTTAATGTAACAATTATCTCCGATGCCCATCTTAGGAAGTCCCCTTTCTGCAGCATAAGCCATTTCTTCAAGGGTCTCATAAAAGTCGCTTCCCATAATATAACAATTGGATACGTTAGAACCGTGCCCGATCCTGGTTCTTATTCCTATTACACATGTATCAATATGCTCAGCAAGAATGATACAACCATCAGCAGCCAATGTATTTTCCATTCTTGAGCCACTGATTTTGGCAGGCGGCAACATCCTTGCACGGCTATAAACTCTTTTTGAGCTGTCAAAGAAATTGAAATCAGGAACATCTTTGGTCAGTGCAAGATTTGCTTCAAAGAACGATCCTATGTTTCCTATATCAGTCCAGTATCCATCATATTGGTAGCTGAACACTTTATGATCTTCGATAGATGAAGGAATAATTTCTTTACCAAAATCGGTCGCGTCTTTATTTCTTGTTCTTAGCATTTCAAAAAGAACATCGCGTTTAAAAAGATAAATACCCATTGAAGCGAGGTAATTTCTTCCAAGATTTTGCATAGTGGATCCTGTGTCACTAAGCCAGTCAGGTAATTTATCATAGCCTGGCTTTTCAATGAATGCCGTTATTTTTTGTTCTTCATCAGACTTTAATATTCCAAACTCAGTTGCCTCTTTTTCAGTTACTGGAATGGTTGCAATGGTTATATCAGCACCATTTTTTTCATGGGTGCGAAACATATTTCCAAAATCCATCTGGTAGAGCTGATCACCGGAGAGAATAAGCACATGATCGAAATCATTATTCTCGAGATGACGAAGACATTGCCGTACCGCATCCGCCGTCCCCTGGAACCATTGTGGATTATCGGGTGTTTGCTCTGCAGCCATAATATCTACAAAGCCGCTGCTAAATGCACTGAATTGATAGGTGTTTTTGATATGTTTATTAAGGGAGGCAGAGTTATACTGCGTAAGAACATATATCCTGTTGATATTAGAATTGATACAATTCGAAATAGGAATATCAACAAGCCGGTACTTTCCTGCAATAGGTACAGCAGGCTTGCTTCTGTTGGCTGTGAGCGGGTAAAGACGGGTGCCTGCGCCACCGCCAAGTACTACAGCTATCAATGATTTGCTTATCCACATATATTTAAGTTTAAAGAGTTTTTAAAAAATATAACAGATTTGAGATCTACTTGTTTTCTTTTTATAATATAAGCAATTGTTGGTAAGCCTGGAAGAATTCAATTTTTACAGATTATAGAGTTCTATATATCGCTCCGCACTTTTTTCCCAACTATTATTTATTTGCATGATCTGCTTCCTTATTGCATTGAACCTGTCCTGTTGCTCGTATAGTTGTAATGCGCGGTGTACCGAATTACAAATCTCTCCTACGGAAGCTATCTCGAAAGTAATACCATAACCCCCGGGCTCACCAAAGTCTTTTACTGTGTCTTTCAAGCCACCGGTCTTTCTCACTATAGGAATTGTTCCATACCTTAATGCATACATTTGATTAAGCCCACATGGCTCTACCCTGCTTGGCATCAACAAGTAATCAGCACCGGCATACATCTGGTGGCTTAGCTTTTCATTATATCCTATTTGTGAATTATAATAACCAAACAACATTCCACGCATATTTTCTAGTTCCCATTCTACATGAGGATCCCCGCTTCCCAATACCAAAAAATTCATTTTGCCTTCCATATGATAAATAGAATCGCCGATAGCAGCAGGTAAAAGGTCGGCAGCTTTTTCACCAACAAGCCGGCCTATAAAAACGATCAGGGGTTTTGTCTCATCAAGGTTAAAGCGATCACACAATATTTTTTTATTCTCTGCTTTCTTTACTTTAAAATTTTCATCATTAAAGTTTGTCTCAATGTAGGTGTCCGTATCTGGATTCCAAACGTCCGCGTCTATCCCATTCAGTATTCCATAGCATTTACCTCTTTCATATTCGAATAACATTTCGAGGCCGTTAGATTCATGTCGTAATTCTTCAAGATATCCAGGGCTAACCGTATTTACTTTTGTGGCGCACTTGATACCACTTGCAAGAGGGTTAATAGTTTTCTCCCATTCGAGCAATCCCCATTTGAAAGAATCCCATTCGGGTAAGTAAGAAGATTTCCACCAATCCATCCAACCCTGGTACTGAGCATTATGAATCGTAAGAATTGTTTTAATAGAAGACAGGTGGCGGTAAGCAAAACAATGCTGCATCATAAATGGAATAAGCCCGGCATGATAGTCATGAACATGAACAATATCAGGATGATGATTCCATTTGCTTATCCAGTCTACCACAGCAATCTGGAATGCCGTAAAGCGAACATCATCATCATCGTATCCATAGATCTTTTCGCGGTCAAGCAAACCATTTATATCAACAAGATATAGGTCAAAACCAAGCTTGTTATTAGATTCTCTTATTATAGTGTATTCAAAATAATAATGAGCAAGTCCGAATGCTCCTTTATGTACTACTTCAAAACTATTTTCCGTCAGGAATTTTGTGCGATACATAGGCATCACAACTTTCGCAATATTCCCTATTTTGTTTTGGTATTTTGGAAGTGCCCCCACCACATCACCAAGTCCGCCGGCTTTGGCGACAGGATAACATTCGGCACTAACGTGAATTATTTCCATATACAAAAAGATGGTTCAAATTAAGCATCATTTTGC
>JBDTVF010000182.1:0-6375 GCA_040007325.1 Ginsengibacter sp.
CCGGGGCTTGAAGGTTTTATTTCATGCAGTTCCTGCAATTTTTTTATCTCCAGGTTAATTTCCTGTTTTAGCTTATTGAGTTCATCCGCTGGTGCGGGGAATTTTACAAAATAAATGACCATTATTACGGCGCTATCATTATTGATTTCCTGCAAATACACGGAATAAGAATCTACCTGTTGCTTTTTTGCAAGTATCTCTTCTGTGCCTTTCACTGCCTTTTGCAGATCGTCTGATGAAGTGTGCGCAGAAAGCAATGTTTTTATTTCATTTCTTATCACATCCCGCATCGTCCAGTTATCCACTATGCTATCCACCATTTGTTTATTAGGAACTGTGACCATCGACTTTTCAGGCGTGCGCAGCCTGGTGCTTCTTAAACCAATTCGCTCCACTATGCCGGCAAAATTATTCACCTTTACAGAATCCCCGGTTTTGAAAGGCTTGTCAAAAAATATAATGAAAGAGGCGATCAGGTTTTCAAGGCTTTCCCTTGCTGATAAAGCCAGTGCAGCACCCACTATACTTAAGCCCGTAAAAAGATTACTGATATTAAACCTCAGGGAAAATTTTATGATAAAAAGTATCCCGATGATGATGATGATAACTCTTATAAGGTCTTTGAAGAAAAAAAGCAATTGATGTTCTCCCAGGGTATTTACTTCACCCGCATTTTCTCTTATAACTATCACTAAAAAATCGAGGAAGCGAATGATGAGATTTACAAAGCAAATAATAACCAAAGCAGAAGCAATACTCCCTAAAATGTGCTGACTTGAAATCTTGTGATACGAGAACATCAACACTTTCGGAAAATTCAGCCTGTCTATAGCGAAAATAGAAATAAGGACAAGCAGCGTTTTTTCCAAAGGCCCAATAATGATGTCATCAAATTTAATTTTTGCCTGCTTACCAGGATGTTTCTTAACCGATCGAAGTATAAGCGCTGACGCATATCGCGAGATAATTCTTTTTAAAAAAAATGCAAAGAGGATTGCGATGAATACAATCGCGTAGCTGCGGACTGTATTATCAAAATAAACCTGGTCGAGAAAATTCATGATGCAATTTAAAATATGCAGTTATTTAAAGAAGCGAATAAATTTCCAGCTGCTGATTTTTAAGAATATAAATTCGGTGGTTGCTCACCTTAAGCGAAGTATTGTTTTGTACAGCAACCGGCAATGCAAATGTTTTTACATCAGGAATTGGCGGAGCATACCGATATAAATTTTGCTGGTCAAAGCCATAAATAGATTTATCTATTACCGTAATATCTTTCCAGTTTAAAAAAGATAGCCTGCCTTTGAAGCTGCCATAATAATCAAATATGTAAAGGCCTTTTTCGGGATCGTAGAGATACACAAAACCATCGTTGTCGATAATTTTTTGAGGCGTGGGAACAGAATCAAACAAGTTTCGAAAATCTACTGACTCAAATAATTTATTGCCGGTATCATCAATTTTTTTCAATTTATTCTCCAGCTCATCATAAAGCCAAATGTTATTGTCGTATGATGTAGTAACAGCTTTTACTTTAAAAATATTCTGCTTTCTTAGGTTGATGTTCGTAAGAACATTAAGGTACTTGTCCAGCAACACTATGGTAGAATATTCCTGGTAATACAAGATCGCTTTCCATGGATTTTGAGCTTCTACATAACTGAGCTTACCATATTTGGTTACCTGGTTGAAAACGCCGATAGAGTCACCCTTTTCATTATATTTTTTAAGCTGGTTATCTGTATTAATTATATATAATTCACCAAGGTTATCGACGGTGAATGAAGCTATAGGATATTCAATTTTTTTAAGAAACCGAAACAAGGAATCATCTTGCGCAAATGCAGAAGATGAGAGAATAACCGTCACAGCAAACAGCCAAAACCTTTTATATGTATTTAGAATTCTCATTATGATTCAAAATATTTCAGCGTGGTGCGATCACCATCAAAAACTGCATAGCTGTTGTACTTAATCCAATCACCAAGATTGATATAATAACTGTCATCCTTTAATTTAAACTCTAACGGTAAATGCCGGTGGCCAAATATAAAATAGTCAAAATGTTTTTTCTTCAGCATTTCTTTTGAAAAGATAATAAGCCATTCTTTATCCTCGCCAAGAAAGGTTTCATCGGTCATACCCGTGGCAGCCCTGCTTTTCCTGCT
Organism: Ginsengibacter sp.; assembly: GCA_040007325.1. Lineage (GTDB taxonomy): Bacteria > Bacteroidota > Bacteroidia > Chitinophagales > Chitinophagaceae > Ginsengibacter. Next base: position 2,172 of record JBDTVF010000182.1, read on the forward strand.
CATATAATTTGCAAGACCGATTCCGGCGCCTGGGTGTAAAATTCCAAAGAGCCATTGAGAGAATTTATTTCTAAAAACTTTTTTAATAAACTTATAACGATGGTCTCCGGGGCCCAAGCCATCGCCATGGCCAATAAAGAATCTCTTCCCGTTAAACTCAAACTCGGCAGGCTCATGGAATACTTCAACTCCCAATTCGTGCTCAAAATATCCGCTCATCCACATATCATGATTACCGACAAAAAATTTAATGACGATGCCGCTGTCAGCAATTTCGGCAAGCTTACCCAATATTCTTACAAAACCTTTTGGTACTACTTTTTTGTATTCATACCAGAAATCGAAAAGATCACCAAGGATAAATATCTGAGCTGCATCTGGTTTTATATCATCGAGAAACTTTACTATTCTTTTTTCCCGCGTAAGGCTGGCTGCATGGTCGGGAGCACCGAGGTGAAAATCTGAAAGGAAATATAACTTTTTACCTGGCGGAATTTGCATGATTTATGAGAAGTTAATAAAACTAAATAGCAGCTCTGTCTACTAAAAATAAGTAAACTTCTTTTGGTCCGTGAACGCCTACCACTAACGTCTTCTCAATGTCCGCCGTGCGACTCGGACCAGCTGCAAATGTTATAAAGGAAGGGATGCGCTCACCATATTTTGTTTTAAGCAATTTTAGTGCATCGCGGGTATCAAATACCAACTGATCAACATAGGCAATACAAATATGTACAGGAGCGTATGCACTCACCGTTCGGCCGCTTTGCTGTGCCGAGGTCATAACTATAGCGCCTGTTCGTGCCACCAGGTATTCGCAACCTGTAACGGAAGCATCACAACCCGCAAGCGAAGTGCCGCTGTCGAAAACTCCCTTACCATTAAATTTCTTCAGAAGATCTGGCTCTACACAATACAGTTTATCCCATTTTTTTTCGGCAGCCAGTTTCATCAACTGCAGCTTCATATCTGTATCGTTAACGCAGAAAGCAAACTTGCCTAATAACTTTGTAAATTCTTCTGCAAAAATTATTTCCAGTTCATCCTTAGGAGGTTGGAAGATGGCATCTGTCCCTTCACTTTTGGGAAAAGGCAAAGGCACCGGATTGCTCAGTGCCTCTCTTATATTTTTTAGAATTTTTTCTTTCGATGATGAAACCTTCATTCTTTATTTTGTCAGTTGCTGTCTACTATTATACTTTCCATCGGGGGATCAATTACAGCATCTTTAGGATTGTCAACAAAATCAAGGGCCTTTTTTTCTTCATAGGGGCGCTTACCAATTAAAGCTTCTACATCACTTTGAAATAATACTTCTCTCTTCAATAGCTCTTTTGCTAAAATTTCTACTTCCTTCTTTCTCTCAATAAGTAATTTCTTTGTTCTTTCAAAAGCCTGGTCAATAAGTTTTCTCACTTCTTCATCAATCATTTTTCCCGTCTCCTCGCTGAAAGGTTTTGTAAAAGTATTTTCCTGCTGAGGATCATGGTAACTAACATTACCCACTTTGTCGTTCATACCATACACAGTAACCATAGCGTAAGCCATTTTGGTTATCTGCTGAAGATCATTACTGGCTCCGGTAGATATCTTTCCAAAGAAAATAGTTTCTGCAGCCCTGCCTCCCAATGTCATACAGATCTGGTCAAGCAACTGGTCAGTATTATACAGGTATTGTTCCCTGGGAGTGTATTGAGCGTAACCCAAAGCTGCAGTGCCCCGTGGCACAATAGTCACTTTTAATAGCGGATAAGCGTGTTCCAAAAACCAGCCACAAATCGCATGACCCGCCTCGTGATAAGCAATGATCTCTTTTTCTTCAGGAAGAATGATTTTATTTTTCTTCTCAAGTCCGCCAATGACGCGATCTATAGCATCCTGGAAGTCACTCATATCAACCGCATCTTTATTTTTACGGGCTGCTATCAATGCAGCTTCATTACAAACGTTAGCAATATCGGCTCCGGCAAAACCCGGCGTTTGTTCGGCCATTTTATGAACATCCAAGGTTTGAGAAATTTTAATTGGCAATAGATGCACCTTAAAAATTGCTTCACGGCCAACAAGATCCGGGCGGTCAATGGTTATTTGCCTGTCAAACCTTCCGGGACGTAATAAAGCATTGTCTAATACATCGGGACGGTTTGTTGCCGCTAAGATTATAATACCAAGATCAGTACCGAAGCCATCCATTTCCACGAGTAATTGATTGAGGGTGTTTTCTCTTTCATCATTACTCATCATCATATTTTTCCCCCTGGCCCGGCCGATGGCATCTATCTCATCAATGAATATGATACAAGGGGCTTTTTCACGAGCTTGCTTAAACAAATCGCGAACACGACTGGCGCCCACACCCACAAACATTTCAACAAAATCACTGCCACTCAGGCTAAAGAAAGGAACTTGTGCCTCACCGGCCATTGCCTTTGCAAGCAAGGTTTTACCCGTGCCGGGAGGGCCGATCAACAATGCACCTTTAGGAATTTTACCTCCAAGGGCTGTATATTTTTTTGGCGTTTTAAGAAAATCTACAATTTCCATCACCTCTACCTTTGCCTCATCAAGCCCTGCAACGTCACCAAAATTGATGTTAACGCGTGCACCTTTATCAAAAAGCGTAGCTTTTGATTTTCCAATATTAAAAATACCTCCGGGACCGCCGCCGCCGCCACCGGCTCCAACCTTCCTCATCATCATGATAAAAAGAAGCCCTATCAGAAGTATCGGCAATAACGTGCTTACAATTTGTCCAAAAAGCTCACCCTCGTCACCGGGTTTGTCAGCCACATGTTTTACAGTTGGATTGTCGTTGTAAAACTGTCGGAGATCGGATGAAAAACTTTCATCTTTCACAATAGGGAAATATGCCTGGGGTGCCGGCATTTTTTTCACCTCATCATAATCGTTACCAAACACACGTCTGTAAAAAGCCCCATTTGCGTCCAGGGCCTGCGGATTGATAGACACCCGCACGATCTTTTTATTCCCAACAGTTTTTATCTGGTCAACATCGCCTTGCTTGAGCATGTCGTAAAACTGTGTATTATCCATTTCAATTCCGCTGCTGGCCGTTCCGCGATATAAATTGTAACCAATAATCGCAGCGAATATTAACCCATATACCCAATATATGCTAATCCTCGGGCGCTTCTTTGGATCTTCTTCAGATCCTGGAAGCCCATTGGGATTCATTCTTTTTTGAAGTGGATTTTTTTTCTTTTCTTCAGTAGCCATAGATGCTTGCCTCGCAATATTTATTTTATCCTAACCTTTGTTTTCAATACAGGATCAGATTGTTTTTTTAATTTTTGATACTATGTAAAATAAGTATTTGTCAAAAATATGGCGTTAATGTTCTGTTATAGAACCATCGCTCCACATTTCTTCAAGTTTGTAAAACTTTCTTGGTTCAGGTAACATCACATGAACAACAATGTTCACGTAGTCAATTAATATCCACTGCTCGCCTCTTCGTCCTTCATGCTTGTAAGGTAATTCACCACATTGCTTCTTCACATTAGCTTCCACAGCATCAGCAATAGCTTTTAATTGAATATTATTGGTCGCTTCGCAAATGATAAAAAAATCAGAGACCGCTTCAGGAATTTTTTTCAGATCGAGACTAACAATTTTATCACCTTTTTTCTCCTGTATGGCGTGGATAATTGTTTTGAAGAGTTTACTGTTTCTTGTTAACCTTGTATGTTTTGATCTTTTCCTTGTGGCCAGAAGGGTTAAGTTATTCAAATGCGTTTTCTTTTTAGTCAGTTTTTCTATGCTTTACGTAGAAAAAATAATTTTTATTCAGTTAGATTGCGCCTATTACACCTCGAACACAACCCGTTTTATCAAAAATACTAATTCTTTACCAATACAATTTTGTATGCCAAACGGGGTAAATAAATTTATAGTTCTTGAGACGGTGGATAGTACCAACAACTATGCCATGGCACTTGTTCAAAATGGAGAAGCAAACAGTGGTGATGCGGTGTTTGCCCTTGACCAGACAGCCGGAAAGGGGCGGCGTGGAAAGCAATGGGAAAGTACTAAAGGCGAAAACATAATATTAACGGTGATTACGGCTATGGAATGGTTGAGCGTATTGAATCAATTCCAGGTAAGTGTGGCGGTTGCATTGGCTGGTTATGAGCTCATTTCACGGTACACAAATGAAGAAATAAAAATAAAATGGCCAAATGAT
>JBDTVF010000183.1:0-6358 GCA_040007325.1 Ginsengibacter sp.
GTTGGAAAAATAAGTTACCGGCCAGGAGGAACGATGGCAGGTGTAAATGACATGAGAATAGTCGTAAAGGGGCGATCAGCGCATGGCGCCTATCCGTGGTCATCGATCGACCCGATAGTAGTTTCAGCGCAGATCATCAATAACCTGCAAACAATAGTAAGCCGTAACCTTGATATTACTCAAAACGCTGGTGTAGTAACTATCGGATCTATTCACGGGGGAAATCGTGCCAACATTATTCCTGAGCAGGTGGAGATGCTGGGAACTGTCCGGTCTTTTAGTGATGAAGATGAAAAAATGCTTATCGATCGCATAAAGCAGGTGGCAACAAAAACGGCCGAGGCCGAAGGCGCCACTGCCGAAGTCACGATACCATATTCATCACATTATCCAGTAACATTCAATGACCCTTCTCTTACTGAAAAAATGCTGCCGTCGCTGCGCAAAACGGCAGGCGATGGAAACGTAATATTAAAGCCGCCTGTAACCGGTGCGGAAGACTTTTCATTTTTCCAGCAAAAAGCTCCGGGACTTTTTATTTTTTTAGGAGGTATGCCAAAAGGCGGCAATCCAAAAACTGCGCCCTCGCATCACACACCCGACTTTTATATTGATGAAAGTGGATTTAAGCTTGGTGTGGAAGCACTGGCAAATCTTACGGTTGACTATATGAATATGCAGAAAAAATAAAATGATTTGAATCAATTGAGCAAAGCAAGAATTTTATTTCGCAACATTTTTCTCTCCTGCTCTGAATGGGTAAGCTCTATGGCAGTTTCAAAATATTTTTTTGCGGCGGGAAGGTTATTTAACCTTGAATGTATTTCGCCAAAAAGACTGTAGTATAAATAATAAGACTCCAGTTTCTTTTTATCACTAATATTTTCTAATTGCTCTAATGCTGCAGGCGCTCCGTATAATTCCATCACTGCGACAGTCCTGTTCAATTCGTTTATCGGGGACGGCGCCATTCTGCAAAGCCATTCATAATAAGCAAGTATCCTGCCCCAGTTAGTATCCTTAAATTTTTTTGCAGAACAATGCTCGTATGCGATTGCGGCTTCTATATGGTAAGTGCTTACTGCATTCCCAAAAGCAGCTTTATTCATATACATATTACCCTCTTCAATTAAAAGGCGGTCCCATTTTTCCCGGTCCTGCATTGGCAATAATATAATTTCCCCCTCGGTGGTGGTACGGCTTTCGTTTCTTGATGAATGAAAACACATCAATGCCATTAGCGCAAAGACTTCGGGCTGCTTTACATGCTGATTTTCTGCGAGCATTTTGCAAAGCGTCATTGCTTCTGCAATTACATCTTTCCTTATAAGTTCTTCTGAATTCGTAGAGTTATAGCCTTCATTAAAGATGAGGTAAATGGTATTTAAGACGGAATCGGTACGATTCTTTATTTCATCAACAGATGGAATTTCAAGCTTTATTTTATTTTGCCTGAAAAATTCTTTTGTCCTGTAAAGCCTTTTTGAGACGGTGTCTTCATTGGTAAGAAATGCTTTTGCAATTTCAGCAGTACTAAATCCGCAAAGCGTTTTTAGCATTAAGGTAATTTGGTTCTCGATTGAAATTCCGGGATGGCAACACGCGAACATCATCCTGAGCAAATCGTCATTAATGACCTCTTCTTTCCAAAAATTTTCCATGGTGGAGTTGAGCGTATATTCTGAGGTAAGCAGTATTTTCTCTTTGTCCGAAAAATCGAATTGAACAGAATGTTTGTTCCGCCTGATGATATCTATCGCTTTGTTTTTTGCTACACGAAAGAGCCATGCGGAAGGATTATCGGGAACACCTTTCAACTTCCACGTGTTCATGGCTTGCAGCAAAGTATCCTGTACTACATCTTCAGCAGTTTCGAGATTTTCAGTCCCAAAAATTTTTACAAGCACTGAAGTCATCCTCTTCGATTCGTGACGAAAAAGATGTTCAGTAAGTTGCCGCACCGGTTCATTGTCGCTTTGCACAAAATTTTATTTCAACTAAATATATCGAATGTCATATTGTATCCTATCGCCGACATCAATGCAAAATCTGCTACATGTTATCGCAGGCTATAGTGCTCTCATGCGATTATTACGTGCATTATGCTCCACCTCTGCAAGCCCAAGTTCTTCAAGCAACGGCGGAATATACATTCCAAATCTTCCGCGGAAACCTTTTTTTATTCCATACCATCCACCAACAGGATTAGAAGATGAACGGCCCCATGATTCAACCGTACCTTCTTTTGCTTGTTTCTGTTCGTCGGCACTTCCTAATTCTATCCAATCCCCATATTTCTTTAGCATAGCGTGCAGATCGTTGATACATCTTGCATCATAATTGAGTACTGTTTTACCAACAGTACACACTAAAATTTCTTTCCCATCTTTCGTATCCTCATACATTTCATATTCTGATGTACCGGGTGGTGTTTTTAATTTCCACGGATTTTCTTTAGTGCCCGCAATTTTAGTTTGTTTTGCCATAGCTAATTTGTTAAGTGTTTTTAATTAGAAAAGTAGATATACCAACAACACAAAATGCCCGGCGAACCGAAGCACTTTGTATGATAGCAAATTTGATGAAGCAATTAATCCATCTTTAACTCCTGTATCTCCCTTACTTCCACCACACCATCTTCAGACTCGAGCAAAGGACATCCCTTTGAAATCACCACTGCTTCTTCAATGGTATTTGCTTTGCAAATAAGATACCCGCCCACCATTTCTTTGCCTTCCATAAATGGTCCGTCTGAAATTACTTTTTTAGGACTGCTAACAGTCTTCCCTTCTTTATTAAGAGGTTGCGCTCCTACAAACTTTCCTTCTTCGCCAAGCTTCTTCATCCAGTTTATCCAGAGTTGCAGGTGCGCCTGAGATTGCTCAGGCGAGGCGGCTTCCATTTGCTCCCGGCCACCACGGAATAATAACATGTACTCTTTCATTTGAACTTAGTTTTTGTCAGTAATTTTTTTTCAATAATAGATTTTAGTCGCTGCAGGTCTTTTTTATTAGCACGTCTCATGGCCATTTCCATAAACGGTGTAAGCAATCTTGAAAAGCCCGAAGGTTTGCCTGCGTTTCTTAGGATCATTTCGCAAGAGTGGTCGCTTACGGAGTGCCACTCGTAAAATGTCTCCATGGGAAAAGGCCCTTCTGCAGTGCGCATCACCAGGTATTCTCCAGGCAGATAACTTTTTATCTCATAAGTATAGACCAATTGCCTGCCTAAAAAATTTGCCTTAAATGCCACTCTTGATCCAACAGTTAATGGCCTGGAAGTTTTCCATTCCACAGATTTGATATTCACATACCATAACGGTGCATTATCCGGATCGGCGGCAAAAGTTGCCACTTCATACCTGGTTTCTTCAATGACTATCCGGGATGTAACATCAACCATTTAAAAAATGCATTTATGCGAGTTTTTTAATTGTAGCTCATTGCCTCTTTTGTAAAGAATTTTTTGAGCAAACCTAATTGCCCGATGTCATAACTTTCATGCTGAGCAAGAAATGCTATCGTGCCTGCATTCGTATTGTCACCAATAGGGCTTTTAATCGGGGAGTCACCAGCCAGTTGATCTTCCGTTGTTGTTTTAGCCGCATCCTTTAGCAAACCGGAAACTTTTTTCCATTCTTCTTTTATCTCCGCTACAGTAGGATAAGTCAACGATGCATTATAAGCCTTAAAATTTTCAAACAGGTCATTATAAGGATTTGCAACCGGCTTGCCGAGAAACATAAGTGCATTATACCTCGCCCATATTGTATGTGCAGCAATCCAATTGATAGGATTTATATGACCCGCAATTCTCTCCTTCGCCTGCTCTTCGGTTATGCCATCGAGTGTGCTGCTGAAAAGGCGGTCATTCATGTTGAAAATAATTTGCGATTGATAAATTGATTTGTTCATTTCTTAATTTTTTAAATGTTTAATTAATAAGAAGACGAACAACCATGTCGAATTAAGACATCATGGCAAAAAATATTTTAAAATGCAATCGTGTTCCGAAAGTTTGGTTTTAAGAGGGAACCTTACAAATGTAAACTGTGCTCTATTGGCTTCGGTTATTAATTTTCACGTTTCGGGAAATATTCAGGCGGAAGTACTCTGTTTATTGCTTTTTACACCAAGAGAATTTTTGATCAACTGTTTCAAAGTTTGAATGTCAATATCGCTGAGCTTTTTTACATAAAGACAGCCGCCACCGTTTTATGTTTGCCCAATTTCTGCAACAGGTCAGCGTGTGAATGGAGCGTTCCGCATAGGTACAAGCTAAGAGCTTGCTTTCGTGGCGAAAAGCCGGTCACACATGCCGCCCTCGCGGCCTGAAGCATACTTATAATGATAACTGCCGAAACCAACTATCGCTGTTCCCCACATTTTAGCTTCCTGTTTAGTGATTTCCTTCATGATCTCTGCTATTTTGAAGCAATCACTTCGTTTCGTTTCGTCGTCGATACCATTCAGAAATTTTTCTACACTTGCATTATTTTCTTTGGTCTTTAATTCTGCCATTTTAAATAATTTAAGTGATGATTAAAAGCATGATTTATTCAGCGAACACCTTTAATATAAGCCCAGCCGGCCTTTTGCTTTTTTACAATTTCATATATGCCATCCGGAACAGTTTCCACACCGGCAATAAGCTGGCTCTTATCCACATCATGTGCTTTCATCGCTACCGAGCAAACTCTAAAAGAAACATTTTTGTTCCTGGCAAGCCGCGCCACTTCGTCGGCCACTACTGACTTATCTTTTTGTACCATGTCGAGTGAATTTCCGTAAAACACTACTTCCACCTTCGCCTCATCTGAGGCTTTTAAAATTTCATTGGTCCATCTTAATACGGCCTTGTGGTTCATAGTATCGCCGCTGGTGAGATCGAAGACAACTTTGTAATCTGATTGAGCGAAAAGTAAAATTGGTGACGCGAGCACCATGCAAAGCATTATAATGTTCCTTTTCATAACAGCTTTTTTGAAATGATGAGTAATGTTATACTTTCTATCCTTGTTATTTCGAAAAGGTAATGCGCAGGTGCAGAACCATAGGTGTGACTATAGAACCATCGGCTGATGTTCTATTATAAAATTAATAATTTCTTCGATAGGAATTCCTGCACGGTTGCAGGCATCTTGTATTTCTTCGCGCGAAACATTGGCAGCGAATGACTTTTCTTTTAATCTTTTTTTCACGCCTTTCAATTCCATGCTCTTGTAGCCTTCGGGGCGCATTAAGGAATAAGCATGGATCAACCCGGAAAGCTCGTCAAAAGCATAGAGCATTTTATCCATCTTTGTTTCAGGATCTACACCAAAGTAATTGGGGCCGTGAGAAGCAATAGCGTGAATAATTGCCGGGTCTATCTTTCTATCCTCTAATTCTTTAATGATCTTACTGCAATGTTGATCAGGCCATTGGTCCCAATCTGCATCATGTAATAAACCAGCCATCTCCCACCGCCACTGCTCTTTTTCATCAAGACTTTCTTTTTCTTTTGCCCATGCTTGCATAAGATTGGCCACCTGCCGCATATGCAGCCGGAGCCTGTCATTCAATACCCATTCGTTAAGCAAAGCCTCGGCCTCTTTCTTTGAAAGTACATTGCCGCTATTAGTCTTATCTCCAAACTCAGTTCTGCCCAATTTCAAATCAGTCATGGCTCTTATGTCTTTATTTATGATGTAAACTTTTATTCTTTACTCTTCAGATAACAAACCCATGTTCATCAAATCTTCTTTCAATTGTTCCGGTGATCGAAAATGTATTCCGTGAATTCCAACCTCGTGGGCTCCATTAATATTACGGGCGCTGTCATCTATGAATATTGCCTCAGCAGGGTTTACATCAAATCTTTTTAATAACAAATGATATATATCGGCAAACGGTTTCCTTGTTTTCTCTTCACCACTCATTACAATTCCATCAAACCATTTTAAAAAATCGTAACGCTTAAGAGCAACCGGGAAAGTTTCTGCGCTCCAGTTAGTAAGAGCGTATATTTTATAGTGATCGCTTTCTTTCAATAAGCGTAGAATTTCTACGGTTGCATGAATGGGGCCGCCAAGCATTTCTTCCCAACGGCCATAATAGGCTCTTACCTCATGTTCGTATTCAGGGTGTTTGGCAACCAATTCTTCTGTTGCTTCCTGCAGCGAACGCCCTGCATCCTGTTTTTCATTCCAATCTGCAGTGCAGACATTTTCAAAAAACCAATCAATCCTTTCTTCGCTATCAAAGATGTCCCGGTAAACATAGCGCGGATTCCAATCTATAAGAACCCCGCCAAGATCAAAAATTATAGTTGATATTTTATCCATACTCATTTTGTGAATTGCAAATATGTTGAAAAA
>JBDTVF010000184.1:0-6223 GCA_040007325.1 Ginsengibacter sp.
AAAATCACTTACATACATCATCATCATTTTTTTACCAGCGGGTAAGCTATGTTGTTTGATATGTAATCGATCATATTTTCAAAAGGCTTACTAAATAGTAGGCCTTTTTTAATTTAAAACATAATGCATGTTAAAGATAGCAGTTCAGAAATCAGGAAGATTACATGAACATTCGCTCCAACTTCTGAAAGAGTGTGGCATAGAGTTGAACAATGGGAACAGGCAATTGAAAGCTATCTCAACCGATTTTCCATTAGAAGCGTATTTCCTTCGTGACGATGATATTCCTCAATATGTGTACGATGGTGTTGCCGATATTGGCATCGTTGGGGAGAACGTAGTTTTTGAAAAAAATAAGGATGTTGGGATCGTTAATAGGCTCGGTTTCGGCAAGTGCCGTTTAAGCATCGCTGTTCCCAAAAGCATGGATTACAAAAACGCCGGCGATTTAAATGGACTCAAGATTGCTACTTCCTACACAGTTCTTTTGAGGAAATTTCTCGACGAAAAAAAGGTGAACGCTGAAATTCATGAGATCAGCGGTTCTGTTGAGATAGCACCCGGTATTGGCCTTGCCGAAGCTATATGCGACCTTGTAAGTAGCGGTAGCACACTTTTTACAAATGGATTAAAAGAGGTAGAAGTAATTTTGAAATCGCAGGCAGTATTGATTGCAAAGAAAAAACTGGAACAAGACAAACTTGGTCTTTTATCAAATTTATTACTTCGCATAAATGCTGTTAAGACAGCGAAGCATAATAAATATATTATGTTGAATGCTCCCAATTCGCAATTAGAAAATATTGCAGCGATATTACCGGGAATGAAAAGCCCAACCATCGTGCCATTGGCCGAAAGTGGCTGGAGCAGTGTACAAAGTGTGGTGAATGAAAATGATTTCTGGAGTATTATAGAAAAATTAAAATCATACGAGGCTGAAGGAATCATTGTGGTGCCGATAGAAAAAATGATCCTGTAAAAGATACAAAATGAATAACATATTGATAGAGCCGGAACGCGAATTATGGGCGTCGCTTATAAAGCGGCCTTCTGAAAATAGTGGTGATACAAACAGAACTGTTTCTGAAATATTAGAAGATGTAAAATTGAATGGTGATGAAGCTTTATTACGCTATTCTTTAAAATTTGACGGCTATGCTCCCGGAAGTTTATCAGTGAGTGCAATTGACATTGAAGAATCGGAAAAGGAAATTGAAGAGGGTTTGAAAAATGCCATTTTACTTGCTAAAGACAATATTGAAAAATTTCATGCCGCCCAGGTTGTGAAAAAAAGTAAGAAGATTAAAACTTCAGATGGAGTTAGCTGCTGGAGAAAAAATGTTGCGATTGAAAATGTGGGTTTATATATTCCTGGTGGTACAGCGCCTTTGTTCTCAACATTGCTTATGCTCGGCATTCCGGCTAAACTGGCAGGTTGCAAAAATATTATCGTGTGGACACCCGTAAAAAAAGATGGGAAGGTTAACCCGGCGGTACTGTTTGTTGCTAAAATTCTCGGACTCCAAAATATTTATAAAGTGGGCGGTGCGCAGGCAATTGCTGCAATGGCGTACGGTACTCAAAGCATTCGTAAAGTCGATAAAATATTCGGACCTGGTAACAGCTACGTGACATGCGCAAAGAAACTGGTGAGTTTTGATGGCACTGCTATCGATATGCTTGCCGGCCCGAGCGAGGTGGCTGTATATGCTGATGAAACTTCAGTGCCGGCATTCATCGCAGCCGATCTCTTAAGCCAGGCTGAACACGGCGCAGATTCTCAGGTTATTTTGGTTGCCACTAATATTGATATTGTGGAAAGCGTAGTTATGGAGATCAGTATACAAATGAGTTCGCTTACCAGGAAAAATATTATTAATCAAAGCCTTGTTCATAGCAGGCTTGTGGTGCTCGCAGATGTTGAGAAAGCTTTTGACTTCTTAAATTCTTATGCACCGGAACATTTGATTATTGCTTCAACAAATGCGAACAAACTTTCAAAATATGTGATCAATGCCGGGAGTGTTTTCCTGGGAAATTATTCCTGTGAAAGTTTGGGAGATTATGCATCGGGCCCTAATCATTCATTACCAACAAGCGGCACTGCTAATACTTACAGCGGTGTAAGCGTGGATAGTTTTGTGAAAAAAATTACATTTCAAAAGGTAAGTAAAAAAGGAATTGAGACAATAGGCCCCGCAGTGGAAGCTATGGCTAATGCAGAAGGTCTGGATGCGCATCAAAGTGCTGTAAGTATTCGCTTAAAACAATTGAAAGTATGAAGCCGTTTGATTTAGACAGCCTGGTACGAAAGAATATAAAAAATTTGAAGCCCTATTCTTCTGCAAGAACCGAATATAGCGGAAGTGCTTCTGTTTTTCTTGATGCGAATGAAAATAGTTTTGGCTCACCTCTTCCTGAAAATTATAACCGCTATCCGGATCCGTTACAATGGAAGCTGAAAGAAGATCTTTCAAAGATAAAAGGTATTCCGCCGCAAAATATTTTTATCGGCAATGGCAGCGACGAGGTGATCGACCTGGCTTACCGTATCTTTTGCAATCCCGGCAAAGACAATGTGATCATTTGCCCGCCTACTTATGGTATGTATAGTGTCAGCGGCCATATTAATGATGTAGCTATAAAAGAAGTGCTGCTAACTCCAGACTTCCAACTTAAAGTTGATGACATACTGAATGCTATAGATATTAACTCCCGCCTGCTTTTTATTTGCTCGCCCAACAATCCTACAGGCAACAATATGAATCGAAAAGATGTAGAGACTTTAATCAATAATTTTCCAGGATTGGTGATTATTGATGAAGCTTATATTAATTTTTCAAGACAAAAAACTTTTATCGCTGAACTTACTGAATATGAAAACCTGGTTGTAATGCAAACGCTTTCGAAGGCATGGGGGCTTGCAGCATTAAGACTCGGATTATGTTTCGCGTCAGAAATAATTATTGACTTATTTAATAAAGTAAAACCTCCATATAATATCAATGAAGCCTCGCAGCAGCTCGGTGCAGAAGCATTGGCAAATATTGAAGAGGTGAATGAAAAAATTCACATTACGGTGCAGGAGCGCAATATGCTGGAGCGGCAATTAAGTCAGTTTGACTTTATCAGTAAAATATATCCGTCTGATGCTAACTTCATTTTAGCAAAAACAAATAACGCAGACAAGTTGTATCAATACCTTTCAGGAGAAAAGATTATTGTGCGGAACAGGACTAAAGAACCTTTGTGCGAAAATTGCCTGAGGATAACGGTTGGCACTCCGGCAGAAAACAAAACGTTACTGGAAGCTTTAAAAAATTATAAGGATGAGTAAAAGAGTTTTATTTATAGATCGCGATGGAACATTAATAAAAGAAGCGCCACCAACTTACCAGTTAGATGCTTTTTCAAAGCTTGAATTTTATCCTTATGTATTTGAGTACCTGGGTAAAATCGTAAAAGAGTTTGATTTTGAGTTGGTGATGGTTACCAACCAGGATGGTCTTGGTACCGAAGCATTTCCTGAAGATGCTTTCTGGCCAATACAGCATTTCGTATTGAGAGCATTGGACAATGAAGGAATAAGATTTTCAGAAATATTGATCGATCGCACTTTCGCGCACGAGAATAAGCTAACAAGAAAGCCTGGTACGGAAATGCTGAAAGACTATTTAGACCTTGACAGGTACGACCTTGCAGGTTCGTTTGTTATCGGCGACCGTCTTACGGATGTTCAACTTGCAAAAAATCTTGGGTGTAAAGCATTTTGGCTTAACAATCATGATAATCTTGGAAACAATGAGCTTGCCGCCACTGCGGAAACCTTAAAGAAAACTATCGCTTTGGAAACACAGCGCTGGGAAGACATATATAATTTTCTTCGTGAGCCGCCGCGAAAAGTGTCTCATGTAAGAAATACGAATGAAACTAAAATAGAAGTAAACTTAAATCTCGATGGAACCGGCCTGGCGGAAATTCAAACAGGTTTAGGCTTTTTTGATCACATGCTGGAGCAGGTGGCAAAGCACTCCGGCATGGATATTAATATTGTATGCCGCGGTGATCTTCATATTGACGAGCATCATACTATAGAAGATGTTGCTATCGCTTTGGGAGAAGCGATGTTAAAAGGCGTTGGAGATAAAACAGGTATGGAAAGATATGGTTATGCACTTCCTATGGATGACTGTCTTGCGCAGGTCGCTATTGACTTCGGCGGCAGAAGTTGGCTGGTGTGGGAGACTGAATTTCATCGTGAAAAAATTGGTGAAATGCCTACAGAAATGTTTTATCATTTTTTCAAATCATTCAGCGATGCTGCGAAATGTAATTTGAATATAAAGGCTGAAGGCACTAACGAGCATCACAAGATCGAAGCCATTTTTAAAGCTTTCTCAAGATCAATAAAGATGGCCATCAAAAGAGATCCCAATAACAAAAGCCTGCCAACAACCAAAGGGGTATTATGAAAGTAGCCATAGTAAAATATAATGCCGGCAATGTACAAAGCGTATTATATGCTTTACAACGATTAGGAATAGCCGCAGTAGTTACAGGTGACCATGATGAAATAAAAAATGCTGACAAGGTTATTTTCCCTGGTGTTGGTAATGCTGGTTCAGCTATGGCCTATTTAAAAAAGAATGGGTTGGATAAATTAATACAATCACTTACACAACCTGTATTGGGAATTTGCCTCGGGCTACAGTTAATGTGCGATCACAGCGAAGAAGATGATACAAAATGCCTTGGTATCTTTAATGTTCCCGTAAAAAAATTTAAAGAGGAAACCAAAAGCGGAGAAAAAAGTTCTTTTAAAATTCCACATATGGGCTGGAATACCATTCATGATCTTTCATCATCAATCTTTGAAGGTGTCCAGGAAAATTCTTTTGTTTACAATGTGCATAGCTATCATGCTGCTATGTCGCCGCAAACGATAGGTACTACAGATTATATTATTCCTTACAGCGCTGCCATTCATCATGATAATTTTTATGGGGTTCAATTTCATGCGGAAAAATCCGCGTTAACTGGTGCACACATACTTTCCAATTTTTTAAAAATAACCTGATGCAACTTATACCAGCCATAGACTTAATTGATGGAAAATGTGTCCGACTGTCGAAAGGAGATTATGAGAAGAAAACGGTTTACAGTAATTATCCCGTCGATGTTGCTAAAAAATTTGAAGATGCCGGTATAATCAGGTTGCATATAGTTGACCTGGATGGTGCTTCAGGAAATGATAAAAGCAATCTAGTTACGCTTGAGAAAATAGCCGGTAAAACAAGTCTCATCATTGATTTTGGAGGAGGTATAAAGACAACTCCAAATGTCAATTCTGCATTCAGCGCTGGGGCAGCCATCATAAATGTGGGCAGCGTGATCGTAAAAGACCCTGATCTCTTTGCAGAATGGGTTGAAAATTTTAGCCCCTCCAAATTTTTACCAGGCGCTGATGTATTAGATCATAAAATTAAAATTCATGGGTGGAAGGAAGAAACCGGCATAGACATTTTAGATTTTATAAAAGGGCTTTCCGAACTAAAACTGGAAACTATTTTTTGTACCGATATCTCGAAAGATGGTATGTTGGAAGGGCCGTCATTTGAATTATATAAAGAGATTTTAAAAGAATTTCATTCATTGTATCTTATAGCGAGTGGAGGGATTGCGGATTACAGTGACTTACTACGACTAAATGAAATTGGGTGTAGCGGCGCGATTATCGGTAAAGCTTTTTACGAAGAGCGAATAACCCTGCGACAAATGGGAAATTTCATAAAAAATCAATGATGCTTGCAAAAAGAATTATACCATGTCTAGATATAAATAATGGCCGCACCGTTAAAGGAATCAATTTTGAAAATATAAGGGATGCCGGTGATCCGGTTGAACTTGCCATGTTTTATTCACTGCAGGGAGCTGATGAGTTGGTGTTCTTAGACATAACAGCAACGGTTGAAAAAAGAAAAACATTGGTTCCGCTTGTTAAGGACATTGCACAGCACATCAATATCCCATTTACAGTTGGTGGTGGTATTTCATCTGTGGAGAATGCCTACGAACTTTTGCAGAATGGCGCTGATAAAGTTTCTGTGAATTCGGCGGCTTTCAAAAATCCTGTGATCATAGAGCAGATGGCCAATGAATTTGGAAGCCAATGTGTGGTACTTGCAATAGACACTAAAAAAGAATCAGACGATAACTGGTATGT
>JBDTVF010000185.1:0-6204 GCA_040007325.1 Ginsengibacter sp.
CCAAACCCCGTAGTTAAAAATTATTAAAGCCCGCAAATCGCGGGCTTTCTTTTTAACATTAGCTTCGTCAATATTTCTAACTCCCTTTGGAAAGTTCTTTCTAATAAAAGAATTGTTCGGAAATAATCTTTCCGTCCTGTGTTTTATAAACGCAAATTTCTTTATCCGTCTTTCTTGCTTCACCTTTCATCTTAATATCGGTTTCCAACAAAACTGAAAAATAATCGCCCGCCACCATTGGGTCAGACACTTTACTGCCATAGAATTCATCCATCATGGAAATAAATAATTCAGCTTTCTGTTGAATTGCCTTCAGGCCTTTTGTTTCTTTCGGTAATATGCCCTCACGCGGTTCAAGGCTAACAGTTTCTTCTGTGAAGAATTTTTCTTTGACTTCTTCGACCTTACCATCCCTGCACATTTTTACTAATTCATCAGCAATTTCTTTTGTATTCATATACATAATTATTTTAAAAAAACAGGGCCTTTTGAAATAGGCCCCTGTTTAGGAAAGTGATTACATGTGTGTTAATTAAAGTTTTATTATTTTCCTTGTCTCTGACCATTTGCCTGCCTGCACTTTAAGAAGATAAGTTCCTTGCGGCAACTCACGCATCGGTACATTTACTGTAGTACCGCTTGATACCTGTGAAACAATAATCTCTTTAATCAAAGAACCATTGATATTGTACAATTGCAGCTTCATCGATCCCTGCTGCTGATGATTAAATTGCAATACGAAATTATCAGTTACAGGATTAGGATACACCTTCAATGAAGTAATGGCATTATCTGTATTCGCTTCTGAAACCGAACCAGAGTTGGCCGTAACTCCAGCGATTGTACTCTGCTCGGTAAGCGAAAAGCCATTAAGATAATTGTAGCCTGTAACGGTTCCGATGTTTACAACAATTTGTCCTTGTGCATTCGGTGAAACATTAGTAAAAATTGCTTTGTTAGTGTAATTCTGGTAAGTGGCAATATTTACAGAACTATTGTTTACCGCAAATTGAGTAACGTAGGCGTTGTTGATGAGCCTGCTGGCGTACAACTCAATTGAATATTGTGAAGAGGTGGAAAGCCCGGTAAACGTAAGTGTCCTTGCAGTTTTAGAATAGCTACTATATCTCAGCACTTCAGGCGGGGCCATTCCGCCCGGATACGTGGCGCCATTATCCGCCATGGTAAGTGTAGAACTCAACACACCTTTTATATTTGAAACACTACCGTCTGAATATTTTAAACCAGGTGATGTAAGATTTAAACTGCTGCCATTGCCAACATTCCAGTTGTTCCATGCAACATTATTGTATGGATTAGAACCGCCATACATGCTTACGTTAATGCTTTTAGTTGCACCACCTTTCACTGTTAATTGCATTTGATTCCATGCAGTAGCTCCATTGTTATCTGTTACTGTCAACTTAAACACGTAGCGGCCGGCAATAAGATTACCTACAGATGTTTGCGCTTTTGCAGGAGCACTTATGGTGCTGTTATTAGGCCCTAACATTTCTTTCCAGGCGTAGGTGGTTATGTTCCCGTCAGCGTCTGTTCCTTTGCCATTAAGGGTGACGCTATTGGAAGGCAGATAAATAATTATATCCGGGCCCGCATCAGCTACGGGAGGTAAGTTTACACCTGCGGCCTTTACGATTATAATTATATCATCAGCAGATTTTGCGCCGCCATTATCAGTTACTGTCAACCGGAAAGTATAGGTACCTGCAAGGAGATTGCTTAAGAGAGGGTTGACCACGGTAGTACTGCTCAGCGTATATTGCGTAGGTCCTGCAATCTTCGACCAGCTATACGTAATTGTGCCATCGGGATCAAAAGATTTGCTACCATCCAATCTTACAGAATTAGTAGGCAAAGTCATAGAAACATCCGTACCTGCATTCGCAACGGGTGGCTGGTTTGCAATAGCCGGATTCACAACAATATTAATATCATCAATTGACTTAGCGCCGTTGTTATCGGTAACCGTGAGTCTAAAGGTGTAAGTGCCCGCGACGAGATTGCTTAAGACCGGATTGACAATAGTGGTACTGCTAAGGTTGTATTGTGTAGGACCTGCAATTTTAGACCAGCCATAGGTTATTGTTCCATCTGGGTCGTAAGAGTTGTTACCATTTAATTGTACAGAATTAACCGGTAGCTTGATAGTCTGATCGCTTCCTGCATTAGCAACCGGTGGTTGATTCGCAGGTGCTGATCCACGACGATATTGCAACATCCATGCATAAGCTCCAATACCGTAGGTCATGTTAAATGTAGAGTCGGCGCAGTTATGCCCTTGATCTTGGAAAATGGTCATCTTAGCTCGTGGCGTAGGCGGAACAGGCGCTGCATTAATTCCATTTACAAAATTTCTTGTAGTGTTTGGGGATACGGTTGGATCTACAGCGTTATGGGTTGCCCATACAGGTAAATTAGCCGCGGCTATATTATTTGCTTTAGTGGTATTATAAGAAGCCGCTGCACAGGTTGGCACTACCGCAGCAATGCGCAAACCATTTTGAACACTTGCGCCAGGATAGTCCCAACAATATCCGCCGCCTGAACTATTCCCTGTAAGATAAATACGGGATGCATCAGCTTTATAATGCGCCAGTACATAATCAATGAGTGTATTAATACCTGTAGGAGAAGCCGTACTGCTAAACTGTGGCAGAATAACTATAAAACGAAATAGGGTTCCATTCACTGTTATTGACGAAGGAAATTTTCCATTAGTTATTTGCCAGCCCGGACCACCCCAGTTTGAAAATACATAATCTAATTGGGACGCCGATCCATTTCCATTTTGGCTAAGTCCTCCAAATGCGATTAATACAGGATAAGTTTGTGTTCCAGAAGGATTATATCCTGCCGGCAGGTAATCGTAAAAGCCATTACAATTGTAAGTCACATAAGTATTAGGATGCGCATTTAGGGTTTGCGCATTTGTGTGAATAGCGGCACACAATAGCATAATGGCAGTTGACACATACTTCCCGCGTAGTGAGTAAATAAATTTCATGTAAGGGAATAATGATGGTTAATAAAAGTTTTGAACGATTAGAAAGTGATTTTGGTAATTTGAAGCCGGCAACCAAAAGCAAAAATTATACCATGAAACCCTTTTCCATGGCTTATTACAGAATGTGAACAATTAATGACAATGAATTTTTAAAAAGATAGTTGGCAAAATATCTTGAATTGATCCGGAGTTAAAAGTAAAAGTTTTAGAAACGTTGCCGGGACCGTTGCAAAATGAAAACGTAGATTTTAGTTTTTCGCTAACGGAATGATTTACTTTTATTTTCTAAGACACTACTTATATGCTCCCAAAGAAAAATTATCGCTCACGTTTGCTAAATACGCTTCACAAAGCTTATCCCTTGACAGGTCAAGGTCGGTCATACACACGACCATAAGAGGTGCTGAAATAAAAAATATTGATAACCTCTATTTTGCAGGTGAACATTGCAGTGCGAACTTCCAGGGCTTCAAGAATGGCGCAGCAGAGACAGGCAGAATTGCAGCTAAAACAATTGCTCAACCAGTAAAAGCAGTTAATAATATTTTGATTTCATATGTCTTTTTTATTTTTATGATAAAAAAAAACAGATGCTATGAACACAATAGGCTATTTTGAAATTCAATCCTCGCAACCTTCGAGAGATATTGAATTTTAAGAAACCGTATTTGGCTGGAAGTTCATTCGAGAACATAATGTTCGTATTGAATATTACCGCATAGAAACTGGCAGTATAAATGGAGGACTCCTGCAACGCCCTGCACAGGTTCCGCCAACATCTCACGGGACTAATGCTTACGTCTGTTCAATAGAAGTGGAAGATTTCGACAAAATGAGTAGCCTCATAATTACGAACGGTGGGCAAGTCGCACTTCCAAAATTTGCGATACCGGGCAGATGCTGGCAAGGTTATTTTATTGACCTTGATAATAATACTTTTGGAATATTCCAGCCGGATGAGAATGCGAAATAAACAGCAGGCTCAGAGAATGTTTCAATTCTTCAAACTCCCTTAGCTGGAATATTTTTGATCGAGCCTTAGCAATACTTCTTCCGTAGAAGTTCGCACTAATTCAGATATTATTGCCAATAATATACCTTTTAAGCCAGGCGGTAGAAATGGGGATATTTAATATATCATAAGAGAAGTATACAATACGTATCAATGCCGGTAATAAGTAATAGTTTATGAACACAAATCAATCTTACATTTGTGCACTCAATAAAGATTAATGGCAAGAAATGATTATTTTGTCTGCGAAGTTGCTACCTGGACAGATGTAATGGATCCGTCGCCAGAGGAAATGGAGCAGATAAGCACAGAGTTTAAACTCGATGATCACGTCGTAAAGGATTGCATGCAGCCGGAGCACCTTCCCAAGTACGAGCTCGTAGACGATGTACACTTTTTAATTCTTCGCTTTTATGCGCCGGAAGAAGATAAACCGATTCCAACTATACAGGAACTCACTAATAAGATCGCAATTTTTTACACCGGGAAATTCATTATTACTATTCACAAATCGGAAACTACTTTTCTTGATGATATCCAAAAAAAGTTCAAAGGGGAAAAAAAATTTAAATCAGTTACGGAACTCCTTGTAAAAATTATTTGGTATGCGTTAGAAACATTTGATAAGCCTGCTTTAAAGCTTTCTAATGATTTAGATTATTTCGAATCTGGAGTGGTATTAGAAAAACACCGGAAGGATAATCTCAAAGCTTTGTATTTAATTAAACACCAGGCCTCGGTTTCACAAAAAGTATTAATGCTGATGGCAGAACCCATTAATCATCAACATCCCGAGAAAAAGGAAAGGCCAGCAGTACAGGATATGCGGGATCAATATCTTAAGATGCTTACATTATATAATCAGGTATTGGATGACGTTAATAATCTTATGAGCCTTAGCATGTCTGTTTCCGCCAAAAGGACGAACGAGGTGATGAGAATTCTCACCATTTTCTCAGTGTTTTTCATGCCGCTTACTTTTATAGTTGGCATATACGGCATGAACTTCCACTATATGCCGGAGCTCTATAAAACCTGGGGATATCCTGCAGTAATGATTCTAATGGCAGTTGTAGTAATTTCTATCTACATATGGTTTAAGCGAAAAAAATGGTTATAACAATTTGCGAATCATCTACAATCATTTACCTGGAGCGGGTTTTGTATCTACTGTAAACATTTGATTGTTAAGTTACCGCTTAGCTTCACTTTAAATATTATTTTATCAAAATAGAAATTGCCCTTGTTACAACTTCGTATTTATACGACCTTGCACAGTAAATTTATAACCATAATAATTGAGTAGTGCTTCTCTTGTAAAACGCTGCTACGGCGAATATCTTTGTCTCAGAAGTTGATTGATGTTCAATAAACATTAATCGATACCAACATCCAACGAAAAAGCCAAATCCAATCATCCATAGAAAAGTCATTAAAAATCTGATATCAATCAACTTCTATTTTTTCCAATTCCTGAGAATAACCAATCCAGATCAAAAGAGAAGCTATCCAACTATCCTGAACTAATCAAAACCCCGGAATCTAAAAATTATTGAAACCTGCAACAATGCGGGTTTTTTTGCATTGTGATGGTCAGTATTATCCCCCCTTAAATAAATAACCCTTACTTTAAAGAGGTTATTCGAAAGAACCAATTTCACTTTTCCAGTCTTAAGTTTTAATAAGTTTTTGATTAGTACATTTATCATGCTGGCGAGGCATTTACCGCGAAGGGATAGATTAAACCGGTTTCTCCAATAATAAAAATTTTAATAAGAATGAAAGTGAAACTTGAAAATTCTTTCTTGAAAATTAGCCTCGTAGATAAAGGAGCTGAATTAAAAAGTGTGATAAGAAAAGATAGTAACCAGGAATATATGTGGAGTGGTGATCCTTCAATATGGGGCAAGACGTCACCTATATTGTTTCCTATAGTTGGCACTTTGAAAAACAACACTTATACTTTTAATAATATCAGCTATCAGCTTGCCCGTCATGGCTTTGCCCGCGACTGCGTATTTGAAATTGAAACTCAGGCTGAAGATCGTGCCGTATTCCTACTTAAAAGCAATCCTGAAACATTTGAGAACTACCCTTTTCATTTTGAACTTCGGGTTACTTATTCTATCGAAAAAGATATCTTACGTGTGGACTATCAAATAAAGAA
>JBDTVF010000186.1:0-6201 GCA_040007325.1 Ginsengibacter sp.
GTAGCTCACACGAAAAATAAACAATGCTTCCGGCCGCAATCCAAAATTCAGGAAGCAGTTAAAGCTCGGGTTGCCGAAAGCGCTTCCAAAAATTGAAATACCAGTGTAAGCTGATAGTGAGGAGTAATCGGGCTTTGCTGCTGGTCACTTTGCAAAAATCCACCAAACCAAACATCTACTTCACTTACCAATCCATTTGATATTAGACAGTCAAGATAGTCGATAAGACCATCCTTTCCATTACTTCCAAATAGCGCTATGGAATACCAAAGGCTTTTGGTTTCCAAATAATCCTGGCCAACAACTGATTTGCCATCATCCTGAAAATACACCAACCTTTGTTTCTCAAAAGCGACGATTAAGCCACTGGCATCTTTCGAATCGATCCTCACTATCCTGCCGGTAGTCAAAAGCCAGCAATTATCCAGGTCATCATTATGAACCTTTGGATCAGTTTTATCGGCAAGCGTCGGTACAAAAATAAGCGCCAGCACATCATCCTTCAATGCAAAATATATTCGTATACCGTCACAGTTTGCGTTTGCAGTTAAGTTTTTTAAAAGATCAAGAAAAGCACCCGGATCACTGACTATTTTAGCAATCTCTCTTTTCCCGGTCTTTTTTTCTAATGCAGGATTTTTAAGATCAGTAAAAATTGCAATCCTGCCCGCGGCAGTTGAAGCAGCAATAGATGCTGCCGGTTTGGTATCACATGGCATAGTGTATTGTTTTTAAAATTTACAATCTGTTTCCCTTGGGCGATGTGCCCCCTGCAATCTCTTATGAAAGATTTTTTATTAGTAGTTCTTGAGACCCTATATCACCACGTGATTTAACGTTATTTATAAGGGTTGAAAAACCTTGCCGCTAATATAGAGCAGAGATTCCTTTCAGATGGAACAAAAAAATAAAACGGGAGATTGAAATTATAAAGTTTGTAATTAAAAGGATAAATATAAAATTCCCGATCTTGCGTTAAGATATTCCCATTGTTGCCTGCCTGCGATTAATACCGTTATTTCACCCCTTTTTGTTAAGGGTCAATGTATCACTTTTAATTTTCCAATCTTACAAAAACCCACTGTCCTTGGTAACATTAAACTCGTAAGCAGCGCTGTCCTGAGTTTGCAACTCAGGACTTACAAACTTTAAATTAAAATAAGAACTCTATTTTAATAAGTCCGCATTGCTTTCCATTATAATAATCTCTTGCACTGCTATAAATATATTCCTCTGCCTTTTCTACTATGCCTGCATCTACAGGATTGTTATGTATGTATTCTAATTTCTGTTTGGCAAAATCAGGCGTGTAAATTACTTTGGGTTCATTATCCTGTTTCCAGAATTGAAAATTGCTATTCCGGCCATTTGATTCTCCCGCTTCTTTAAATAATTTTATCATCCATTCACTGCGGCTTTCGCTTGTATTATTTTGAATTGCAGCTATAAGTTTTTTACTTGTAAATTTTTAAAATTACCTAACACATCGCTCACGTTATTTTCTTTTGCTGAAATTATCAGATGCACATGATTGCTCATGATACACCATCCATAAATTACAAGCCCTCGTTCGCGCTGACAATGTTGTAAACTTTCAACAACAATATCTCTATACTCTTTTCGGGTAAAAACATCTACCCATGATACCACGGCAAAACTTACAAAATACGTTCCTCCCTGGTCAAAAATTTTATAACCTCCTTTACTCATACAGCTTTTAAAAATAAAGTAAATGTCCTGAGTTGCAAACTCAGGACAGCAACTCTTTTATTATTTAAAGATTATACGAATAGCTAACTGTGGCTTCTTGAGATTAGAAACTTGCTAAGGGTAGCCCGGGCTGGGATGGGCTTCAAAGGGGGGTGAACACCTACGACGGCTAAATAGCTGTCAAATCATCTCTCTATTGATTCAACAAATTCAATTGTACTTGCTACAACTTTAAAAATTAAAAGACTTTCATTGTAGTTTAAGATCTCATTCGCATGTGCCAAACTGTGATTGTTTCTAACATGGCTATATTTTTCCAATAATTTAATTGAAGATTTAAGTATCTCCTCCGTCATACCAGCTTCAATTATTTTAGCTTGCATCAATTTGTTTTTATAACTACCAAACAGCGAATGCAAAGGAGTATTTTTATTCACTTGGACTTTATGTTTATCCAACAGCTTTCTGAGGAACATAATCATATAGGTATGCAATCTATCTATCGCTTCATCAGGTTTATTACTTTCAATTAGCTCCCTTATAATTTTTCTTAACTTATCGAAATTTTCTCCTCCAAAGTTGGTGTCAATCGCATCTGCATGTTCTGATATTTCGTCTCTTAATCTCTCGGCTATAATTAATAAACCTTTATAAAATTTACTTTCGGGATTTACATGGCCTCTCATTGGAACGACCATTATATTTCTCCAATAATATGAAAATGCAAATAATAATTTTGAAACTGTTTGGTTTGATTCTTTTGTCCAAAAACTGCGTAATAAATTTGCTTTAGAAGTTCCGTGATCCTGATACTTCTCAGAATAAATATCCAAACCTGTTGAGTCAATTACTATTTCTTGAAAACTTCGATTTGTAAAATCAAGTACATACCCTGATCCCATTTCTAAAACATTTTCTAAGGTTTGTTTATCTATAAATGATAGTGTTGCCATTTATTTAAAAATTTGGCTATCTATTGTAGTGATATATGTGACAAGATAAACTGCCTTCGCTCACCCAAGTATGCAGCAGGGACCTTTGCCAGGTATACTTCTATTACTACATACTACTATAGGTTTAACATAACGGATCAGGCTATTTTAATGGCCAGATTGCTAAGAAGGATTTAATAGTATACATTTGAAAAAAGGAAGCACGGTTTGTCCGTGCCCGTATTTTAATTACAGTCTGCTATATGGTTGGACCCATAAACAGATATTCCTGTAACGTACATACGTTTCCTTTTGTGGAAAGAATTCATCTAAGTCTTTTTTTTCTTTCCCGATGCCTGAGCTAGATCCGAAGCTGCCACAGACTTTTGTGCCGGGGTACTCTTTGGATCTCTCAGGATGGCCGAGGCCGTTGATGCGACTTTAGGCGATGTTTGCTTTTTATTCATATTATTGAATTTAGAGCTGAAAAAATAGTCAACATTTAAAGTGCATGACTGTTTACACTTTCCCTGTTTTCAGAGTAACGCCCTGCCGGCATCACCCTGTTTGCAGGGAATTTTTTTTAACATCGGATATATCTCTGCTTCACAACCGATATTAAGATCGTGTGTATAAATTTTTAAAAAGCCTTTTGGTGGGAGTAATTTGAAGGATGTATATTTGAACCGCCAAGTTTAATACCCATTCTTCCAATTATCTTATCACCCGCCCTGATCTCACGGTCAGGGCTTAAAGTTTTCGACCATTAGCGAATATATTTTGTCTGATACACAAAACCTGCTCTAATTTTTGCACAGTAAGTGGAAAAGAACTGTGTATAATTTTATGAGTCATGGGTGCAACGGCTTTACAGTTTTTTGCACATTTTCCCCTGTCAGTTACTTTTGGATAAACGTGCGTGGCTCTAAGCTACACTTTACAATTTCTACAACGAGTTGGGTTGGAACACTTAGGATAGTCTGTCCCAAAGTGAAGGTTCATTTTTCCTTATTGGTTTGTTGATTCTGGCAGCTTGAAAAATTCTTCTTTTGCAATTTTACCACCAAGCCTACGGGGCAGGGTACCGGCCTTGGTTATAAATTGCAATAGGCGATAGTCGGCAAAAGCATGATTTTAAGTAACGCACAAAAGAAATATTACTCCTCATATTTCTTTTATCATGAACCCCTCATCCACTTCGGCCCGGGCGTATAATAAAGATCTACTAAAATATCTTCTCTCTTATCAAATACAAATGCAGGAATAATCTGTGGAGCATATTCCATTTTCGTTTCACCAACCCTGTTGTTAATTCGTTTGTGCTTTACATTCGCTAAGCCAGGGTTGTTAAGGATTTTGCAGCAAGCTAATCGCCGGTTGCCCGCAATAACAATATATTTTCCTTGAGGGTTTTCTATTACAAGCAATGGCTCACCGGGATAATAGTCATACTTGCCTATGGAGGTAATAAGATCAAAAAAGTTTGCATCTGAGAGCATCCATTCAATTATGTCCTTTTCACTTTTACCTTGTATCCATGGCGGCAACCGGGCGTTAAAGAGATCAAGTTGCAGATCATCAATGTTTGCTTCTATAAATTTGTATTTCATTTCACCAGGTTTTCGAAATGTAAAACTCTGAAAAGTATAGGTACAATACAAGCATATTATTACTCACATTACCCGCTACTTTCTAAACATTGCACAAGCTTTCATAACAATATGTTGGTTGACGGAGTTTGCCGGTCCGCTATCCCACGGTTCATCTTTGTATGAATGTTGCATCAATAGTTTTCCTTTGGCATCATACATGCGCATTCCTGCAAGTCTCATTTGTTTAGATGCACACTTTATGTCAACAATAGTTATTGTCGAAGAATGAATATTCGCCAGGGAATCAAGTAGCCTGTTTTCTTCTGTATATTCTATAGCGAGTATTTCACCAGATCTTTTTACTACCGATGGATTAATATAAACTTTCCCGCCGGTTTGTGTTGTGGCAGCAAGTACCCAATCAGCTTTTGGCTGTGCAATACACAAAGAAGTTATTATAAAGGCCGGAGAAAGAAGTAGCAGGTATTTCATGAATGTTGTATAAAGGCAATAAGGTCTGTTAATAATATTTCAGTACTTTGATGCTATCCAGGTATTCATAATCTTCAGAACTAAATGGCTCGTAAGGCTCTGGATCATGTTTTAGATTATCTGTTTTGGCAATCTTTTGAAAGATAGAATATTTGGGAACTGCATTGAGCTCCTTATCAAAAAACATAGTCTTTTGCACTACGCCTTTTTTTAAATTTTCATAGGTAAATATCACATTTGCATCTGCCATATAATACAAAAATTTGATGCTATCCAGCTTGTCAGTCTTAGAGAGAAGCATGTTGGCGTTCCAATCATAAAATGCGCTATCAGGGCTTTTGGCTCTCTTTGCTTCTGTTGAAGCCCAGTCGTATTCAACCGCCTGTATGACCTGCCTGTCCCTGGATGTAATTACCTTAATTAATAAATAGACTGTATCAATTCTTTTGATATTTTTTATCTCGCTTAAAACTGTTGTCTTTATTATATCTACCATTGGTTCAAACCTCTGTTTGTTTCCCCGGCAAGCCATTATTGAAACATAGAGTAATAAAAGAAACATTGAGCAAGAATATTTCATGAAATGTTTTTGGGATTAATATTCTGCATCGTGATAGATGAAGCTTATTTTTTGCAGGCGTTTTGTTGTAGTGCAAAGTAAGTAATGTTGAATAAAAGGATAAGATGAAAACCGATAATTAATACGGTCATACCAGGCGCTGCGTAAGCCGGAATAAAAGCCCTGAAAGGGCGCTATATGCTACCGCAGGGTGCAGCCCTGCGCACATTACTAACTAATCCCAAACATATCTTTCATCATACTCCACCTTATATTTTTTAAGAAACGCCCTGTATTCATCCTGGAAATTTTTCTTTTTATGATGCTCGTGCTGGTTAGCGATATAGTTTATAACACTATCTACCTGGGAAGGATTTACTGAAAATGCGCCGTACCCGTCCTGCCAGTAGAAATTTTTATAATCATCTCCTTTTGTTTTTATCCATTTTGATGAATGCGATTTTACTTCCTCGAGCAATTTCATCAAGGCTATCTTTTTTGAAAGCATGCACAGGATATGTACATGGTCAACATAGCCGCCCACTTTTATAGGATGGCATTCTAATCTTTTACAAATGCCGCCCAGGTAAGCATGCAGTTCGGCTTCTACCGGTGCATGTATAAGTGGCTCCCTGTACTTTGTACTGAATACGATGTGGAGGTAATTCTTTACGAGTGATTGTGACATATGTATTTATTTTTTTTGCAGGGCGGTGCCTGGTGTTAGATCTATTCACAGAGCTGTGCCCGGTATTAGTATCTGCACAGGGCTATGCCCAATGTTGGCATATGACGTCCCTTCAGGACTTGAATACTAAGGGTTTCAAGTTTGAAGATAAAAAATCCTCAAGGAGCCAGGTCGCCGTTCTTAGACAAAGCTCAGATGTTGTTTTGAATAATTAAGAATTAAATTTGA
>JBDTVF010000187.1:0-6140 GCA_040007325.1 Ginsengibacter sp.
GTGAATCTTACAGCGTTATTAAGAATTAAGATAAATTTCCTGTAAGTGTTTAAGGGTAATATTTTTTTATGTAAAGCTTCTTCCTTCTAAAATTATTATTTGGATAATCTTAGCATCACAGCTTCGTGTTTTTTTAAAGTGCCGGAAAATTTATTGATGGAACCTAAATCTTTCTTTGTCCAGAGATCTTTTGCTTTGTAAGAACCCTTTATACCAAGCGTTGAAAACATAACATTTGCGTCAACAGGCACGGGTCCACGGTTGAAAAAAATTATTGCATAATCTCCTCCCGTCAAAGGCTTGGTCCATACTTCAAAATTCCCTTCATCGAGTTTTTTACTGCCTTGTATTCCAAGAGGATCCTGGTCTACAGCTATTACATCGCGGTTGGTAAGAATATTTTTCGTAGTGTCCGACATGGTTGCAAGATCATTACCGGCCAGGAGCGGTGCAGCTAATAAGCACCAAAAACTAAAGTGCGCTTTTGATTCGTCTTCATTCAATTTACCATTGCCTACTTCAAGCATATCAGGATCGTTCCAATGGCCGGGGCCTGCATATTTTTCAAGCCCGTCTTCCTGGTCAAGAATAAGTACCCAGCCGTTGCCACCCCATTTTTCCCTGCAATCAAAACAGTTCACGATATCGCCTGTGGTGCGCCAGAGATTGCCAACTCCCTGCGCCCAATACCATGGATTATGACTGCCCCATTCGCACATGCTAAATACAATATCCCGTCCCGAATTTTTAAGAGCCTTACTCATTTTTGTGTACTGAGTTTTTGCATCGAGGCCTTCGGCGTTGCACCAGTCATACTTTAAGTAGTCTACATTCCATACGGCATATTGGTTGGCATCCCGCACCTCATGATTATAACTTCCGGGGCGGTTCTGGCAGGTGCCTGTGCCGGCATCAGAATATAAGCCAAACTTAAGACCCTTCGAATGCACATAGTCTGCAAGCGCTTTTATGCCCGAAGGAAAGCGTACAGGATCTGCAATAATATTGCCCAAGGAATCGCGGCTTACCTGCCAGCAATCATCAATAACAATATATTCGTAACCGGCATCTTTCATGCCGCTGCTTACCATTATGTCGGCCATTTGTTTTATAAGCTGCTCGCTTACGTTGCAGCCGAATTTGTTCCAGCTATTCCATCCCATTGGCGGTGTTGCCGCCAGCATTTTTTTTTGAGCATAGGTGCATGTAGCAGTTAGTAGTAAAAGGAAAGAAAAAATGAATTTCATATACAAGTAAAATTTTGAAATTGGAATTGGAGAAATTGATTAGATATAAAGATAAGGACATAGGAAAGATTTCTTTGCTAATGATACAACTCAAACCTTAGCTTCGAAAAGCCTTGACTTTTTTAAGTGATAATAATTTTACAATCATCATTTACCTTTAATAAAACTACCTGCCATGAAAATATTTTTCTGCTTGCTGTTTATACTTCCGCTTTTTATCTCTGCACAAAAGCTTTCATCAATAGAAGAAAAAACAAAAGGCATGAAAAAGTATGATGGCTTTTTCAACTTTTACTGGGATGAAGACAATGGCAAAATATGGTTAGAAGTAAATAGACTTGATTCAGAATTTATATACCAGACTTCTTTACCAGCAGGATTGGGGTCAAATGATATTGGCCTCGACAGGGGATTAACGGGCGATACACGAATCGTGAAATTTGAAAAGATTGGCAGGAAAATACTGTTGGTGCAACCGAATTATTCGTACCGGGCAGTCACAGATGATATAAATGAAAAACGTGCAGTGGAACAATCTTTTGCACAATCTACCTTATGGGGGTTTACGGCAGAAGCCGAAAGCAACACTTCTGTATTAATTGATATAACTGACTTTTTACTTCGCGATGCGATGAATGTCGCCAATGTCCTCAAGAAAAATAAAGAGGGCAACTACTCGACCGAAAAATCCAGAAGTGCTATTTACCTGCCGCAGATAAAAGCTTTTCCTTTGAATACAGAGTTTGAGGCCACAATAACATTTGTAAGTAATGATGGAAGTGCCGGAAGGCAGGTTTTGTCAGTCACGCCATCACCTGAAGCAATCACCCTAAGATTGCATCATTCGTTTGTACAATTGCCGGATAAAAATTTTAAGAAGAGAGAGTTTGATCCCAGGTCAAGCTTTGAGGACATTTCATATTTTGATTACAGCACACCGATATCCGAACCAATAGTAAAATACTTTGCCGTAAGACACAGGCTGCAAAAGAAGGATCCAAATGCCGCTATGAGTGAGGCAGTAAAACCCATTATCTATTATGTCGATAATGGCGTGCCTGAACCGATTCGCAGTGCCTTAGTTGATGGAGCAAGCTGGTGGAACCAGGCTTTTGAAGCTGCCGGATATTCTAATGCTTTCCAGGTGAAAATATTACCAGGCGATGCTGACCCTATGGATCTCCGTTATAATGTGATAAATTGGGTGCATCGTTCTACCAGGGGCTGGAGCTACGGTGCTTCTATAGTTGACCCGAGAACGGGTGAAATTATTAAAGGCGTTGTTTCATTAGGATCCCTCCGCGTGCGCCAGGATTATTTAATTGCCACAGGTTTATTAGCGCCTTATCAAAACGGCAAACCTGCAGATGATAAAATGCTTAAGATGGCTTTGGCAAGAATTAGACAACTAGCTGCACACGAGGTTGGTCATACACTAGGGCTGATGCATAATTATTCTGCGAGTACGGTTAATCGCTCGAGTGTAATGGATTACCCGCATCCCATTGCAACAATAAATAGTGCAGGTGAAATTGATCTCGACAATGCTTACGATGATAAGATTGGTGCATGGGACAAAGTTTCTATTGCATGGGGCTACCAGGATTTTCCAAATGGTACGAATGAAAGCGAAAGGCTGAACGCCATGCTGAATAGCGCTTTCAAAAGTGGGCTTAGGTTTCTGACAGATCAGGACGCCCGACCTGCAGGCGGCATGAGTCCATATGCACACTTATGGGATAATGGCAATAACGTTTTTGATGAACTAAAAAATATGATTCGCGTAAGAACGAAGGCGCTTGAACAATTTGGTGAAAACGATATCCCTACCGGGACACCAATGTCGATGCTGGAAGATGTGTTGGTTCCTGTATATTTTTATCATCGCTACCAGTTGGAGGCTGTAACAAAATTGATAGGAGGTGTAGATTATAATTATGCACTACGCGGAGATGGCCAGTTTACAACAAAGCCATTGTCAAAAGAGACACAACTAAAGGCAATGGATGCTATAATGGATTGCCTCGATCCTAAATTTTTAATGTTGCCCTATAAAATCATCTCGATGATTCCGCCGCGGCCTGCAGGTTATATTGCTTCGCGGGAATTGTTTAATAAGAGAACCGGTCTCGCATTCGATGCGTTGTCGCCTGCTGAAACTGCTGCTGATCTCCCGCTTTCATTTTTATTTAATACAGAGCGTGTCAGCCGCATGGAACAAGATGCCGCAGTTGGAGGATTACCTTTTACAGAAATGCTTTCTTATCTCACAGCACATATTTGGAAAGCATCACGCAGAGGCGGGATGGAACAATTGATACAACAACAAACGGAACAGGTGCTGCTAACGTATATGCTTAGTCTTAGTGTAAATGAAAACGTATCCTTCCAGGTGAGGGCAGATGTAATGAATGCGCTGGGCGAATTAAAAAGTTATATAGAATCCCAATTGAAAAATTCCAACGATGCGGGATACGCTGCACATTTAAAGCTTGCTTTGGAAAGAATGAAAAAGCCTGAAGATGCTAAGCCGTCAATGCATGAAGAGATTCCACCGGGCTCGCCGATTGGGTGCGATATGGAGTAGGAAATGCGTATTTCCATATTGCGATTATAAGTTTTTTAAAAATACCTTTGTGAAACTTAATTAATCAGCTATGATTAGAACGCTTTATATTAATAATTATAAATCTATAGAGCACTTAGATCTTAATTGCAGTAGAATAAATGTTCTAATTGGAGAACCAAATTCTGGGAAATCAAACATCCTTGAAGCTTTGGACTTATCCTATTTATCGTGGATGATGGGTGTTAATGAAGGAAATAAAAAATCAGACAAGGATACAATAGATTTAAAAAATTTTTTTAGAGTAAACAAGGTTGCGGATATGTTCCATTTAGGGAAGCTAACTTCGCCTATTTCTATTGTCCATCCGGAGTTTTCGATCGGAACAAATATTCAATATAAAATGGATAAGGAAAAGGATATAAACTTCTTCGAATTTAATAACTCAAATGGATCATTTACCCATTTTAATAATGATTTCATTCCACAAGATCCTCTGCAATTTTATTCTTCGCCGATAAAACCATATAGATACAAAAGCAATCTTCAATTTCATGATGTTGGTAATTATATTGAAAGATTGATGCCACCATTTGGAAATAACTTAGCAAAGGTTATTTATCATAATTCAGATATGCAGGAGCTGGCAAAAGAATTTGCAAAAGATCATGGTTTTGATTTAAATATTGATAACGCAAATAATAGCATTACCCTACAATTACGAATTAATGAGGGAGTAGTTTATTCATTACCCTATGAAGCTTTGGCTGACACTTATAAAAGGATATTGTTTTATACAGCAGCAATAAGGCATACCAATGGATATATACTAACATTAGATGAACCAGATACACATGCTTTTCCTCCATACGTAAGTTATCTTGCGGATGAAATAATCAAGCAAAATAAAGTTCAATTTTTCATAGCGACTCACAATCCATATCTTCTAAATAGTTTTATTGAGAATTCGCCATCTGATCAATTAAGTGTATTCATTGTCTCATTCGACAAGACAAAGAAAGCTACAACTGCAAAAAAACTTAGCGATAAAGATTTATCTGAACTGCTTGATTACGGTGTAGATATTTTTTTTAATTTAAATCGCTATTCGAATGACAGTATTGAATATACTTCCTGAGTGTTATGTGGATACAAAAGTTGCTGAAATAATAACTGGTACTGCTTCTTCCGAAAAATATAACCATCAACATGGGTGTGGACAAATTGCAAACCTGTTAAAAAACAGGTTAAAAGATAGTGTTGCTTTAGGGATTGTAGATGAAGATAAAAATAAAGGACCTATTGCAAAATATTTTTTGGAATTTGAAGAAATAAAATCAGAAGATGGATTAGTTCTAAAAAAGCATACTAATCGAAAGCAGTATTTAATTGTCATTTGTCCTGAGATTGAAGAATGGTTATTGGCAAACGCTAATGCAGTTAACATAGACCTTGCAATTTACAATTTACCTCCACATTTAAAAGGATTTAAGCAACTAACTAAAACACGTCATATTGATAAGAACATGGAGTTTTATCAGCTTATAAAACTTCTTTTAAACAAAGAAGCCCGGGGAATACAAACTTTAAAAAAATGGATCGATGCATTTAAAACAGATACTATCGGCCATTTATTTAATGAATTGTAGAATCATATGTCAGAGTTATTTCATCTAATAGATTTTTTTAAAAGCCTTCAAACGTTAGTTATAAAATCAACTCTTCTTCAGCAATTATTTCTTCTAAAGCATCGTGGAGCTTATTCAGGTCTTGCTGGCTGTTAAATGCTTGTATAGAATATCTTATAAGCAATTGCTCGCCCTGTCGCATAACAGGTATTTCCATCTTATACTTTTCAAAAAGTAATTGTTGCAACTTTTCCGGTTGAGAAGTTGCAACCGGTATGCTGCACATCTGGCCTAAAAATTCATCATTAACAGGGCACAAAGGTTTTGTGTGGAGCAGGTCACAAAAGCGCATATAATTTGAATGGGCAATCTGCCGGCATTCAGATGCAACCTCAGGCCAATTATTTTCCTTTAGAAATTCTATTGTTTTAGGGATCGTTAAAAAAGCCGAATAGTCGCGTGTACCTTGCAATTGGTGATAATCCAAAAATTGAGAATCTGATGGTCGCACACTTTCATAGCCCCAGCTGATTATCAACGGATCGAACAAATGTTGCCATTCTTTTTTTACATACAAGAATGAACAACCTTTTGGAGCGCACATCCATTTGTGACAAGCGCCGGTGTATACATCGGCGTGCAGCGCTTCTATATCTAAAGGTATATGACCGGGAACATGAGCGCCGTCGACCATTGTAA
>JBDTVF010000188.1:0-6129 GCA_040007325.1 Ginsengibacter sp.
ATACCAAATTGTTTTACCAAAAAATAATTGAGAGGAATGGCGAATGAAAGTAATATCATGCCACTAATAAATTCGAAACGCCAGAAGGTGGACGTGCCGATGATCTGCGAATTCACGCCGGTTCCGAGATCTACAATTCGCGCCATACCAAGAAAAAAAAACACCCATTGCGATGAAAGATACTCCTGCTTGAGCCCAAATGTAATCACCGCATCCCTGTAGTTGAGCCATACTACCAAAAAAATTCCAAGAGAAGCGATCAGTAAATTAATTCCTGACCGCTGGTATATAAGATTTATTTTTTGGTAGTCTTTGTCCTTCCAGGCCTTCGAAAGTACCGGTACAGATGCAGCAACAGCACCTCTTTGCGGTGCCTGAACCAGTCCCGCTACGACACTGCCAAGTGCAAAAATTCCTGCCGCTCCTGTACCCAACAGCGACATGATCACCAGCGTGTCTATAAACTGTGCAATCATAAACACCAGCCCGCCGAAATAAATGAGCGAAGCCAGTGATACTATTTTTTTATAAAACTTTTTTGTAACGCGGCTGACCGTGAAAGTTATATTCAGCGCCTTTTTCCATATTAAATATGCCAGCAGAATTATCGCCGTGATACCATAGGTAAAGGCATACATTTTTATAAATGTATCAAAGCTTGAAACCAGTTTAAAGCTCAACAGGAAGATAAGTACTAGTGTGAGCATCTTGAAGAAAAGTTCCCGCAGGAAAGTAGTCAGGATTGATTTACGAATGTTCCATGCGAACACTTCAAGCATAGAGAATATCAAAATGAAAAATCCGAAGGGAAATACCCATGCATAATACTGTACGAATAAAAGTGAATTAGCACCGAACTTTTGAAGCACGAGGCCTTTCAAAAAAAATCCTGCGAGTATTACCAGGCCGAATCCAATAAGGCTTATTATAAGAGCCCATGTAAAAAGATCATTCTTCTTTTTGGGTAAATTGTCTTCGTAATAAGGATAGAATTTGTAAACCGTCGCGATCATGCCAAGGTTGGCAAAAGCAAACATTAGATTACCTACCGCGATAAAAATTCCGGTAAGCCCATATTCCGAAGCAGTGAAAGGAGAGCCTTTACGGGTGAACAGGTAAGTATTTACAAAGCCGATAAGAAAACCTGAGTAAACAAATATGGTTGATATGATACTCTGCCTTCGTATCTGCGACATAATAGCGTTTAAGCCGCTAAATTATACCTAATTAATTTGATGTGTGTCTACATAAAAGTTTTCATCAACTGTCACTTCTTTGATGGCGGTTTTCATATGCTGCATAGTATCTTTTGGATAGATGAAAGTGTACTCACCTTTATCATTTAATATTTTTACAGGCATATCAAAACCTGGTATGCAATTAGTCCAGCGGTAGCTCAGCTCGCCATTCACTAAGCTGTATTCAAGTATAGGTATCTTGATCGTTCTTAAATATTGATCAAACACTTTTGAAAAATCAATATGCGATTTCTCGCCTATATAGTCCTCAACCTGTTTCGTCGTTACTGTTTGATGATAAAAGTCTTTATTAAGTCCCCACAATATTTTCCTGAAGAGTGAATCATCATTGATCACCTGTCGCATCGTGTGAAGCATATTGCTTGCCTTATAATAAATATCAATAGGGCCATCCTGGTTTACACCATATGGTCCAATAATCGGAACTTTATTTTCAATGTTTTTTCTGAGGCCGGTTACATAGGCTGTGGCAGCCTCTTTGCCATAATAGTATTCAGTAAAAAGTGTTTCACTATAGCTGGTAAATCCTTCATGAATCCAATTGTCGGCAATATCTTTTGCAGTCACATTATTAGCGAACCATTCATGCCCGCTTTCGTGTACAATAATAAAATCCCATTTCATGCCCCAGCCGCTACCGGAGAGATCCATGCCATGATATCCATTCTGGTAGCCATTGCCGTAAGCAGTTGCACTCTGGTGCTCCATACCCAGGTGCGGGGCATCCACCAGTTTGTATCCATCTTCATAAAAAGGGTAGGGGCCAAACCAGTACTCAAATGCTTTCATCATGCGTGGTGCATCCTGGAATTGTTTTTTTGCTTTTGTAAGATTGGAGTCGAGCACCCAGTAATCCATAGTAAGATCGCCCTTCAGTCCTTTATATATTTCTCCGAAATGAACATACTTACCTATGTAGGGAATAATATTATAATTGTTGATCGGGTTTACGACAGCCCATGTTGTAGTATTAGTGCCATCATTATTTTTTACAATACTTCTTTCTCTGCCGTTGCTAACCGTCACCAGATCCGACGGAGCAGTTACATGTATTTCGGCGCTGTCGGGCTCATCGCTTTGTATGTCTTTGCACGGATACCAAACGCTAGCACCCAACCCCTGGCACGCGATCGATATCCACGGATTGCCTGCTTTATCTCTTTTCCATATGAGGCCGCCGTCCCATGGTGGCTTTATCGCGATCCTTGGCTTGCCATGATAATACACTGTTAGCTTAGATTGATTATTGCCACTCTTTAATTGCTCAGCAGTGGGCGGCGCAACAACAGGTGCACCCATTTTCAGTCCGTTTGAAGGTTGAGCCGGCATTGCTGGCGCTTGTATATTTTTGAGACTTACAAACCATGCATTTCCTTCACGTGTGAATCCAAGATTTCTCCTTGTATTAATATATGTAGTTCTCTTATTTCCGCTAATCATTTGGTCACGACTTATGATCCCGTTATCCAAAATGATTGAATCGATTATCATGGGTTCTTGCAGATCTATTTGAAAATAATCCGGGTGGCTCTTTTCAATCTCCTGGTAGCTTATAACATTATATCCACCTATGGTGCTATCTTTTAAATTGAACTTCACGTATATATCATACTTAGTCGCATCCCACCATGCCCGGCCCGGGCCATTACTTCCGCGTAAGGTGTCTGCATGAGTAAAAGTCTGAGACATAACGCTAAGGTGAATAACAGATAAACAAAACGCTGCGACTATATTTTTCATTTGCTAAATTTATTTTTTCTAAGCCAAAGATGACGTTAAAAAATTAATTGCCCTTGCCTCTTGTAAAATTTTCAAATAAACTTGTTGCTACCGGAATTTTCATTGCTATCCTGTTTTCCGGCTGTGGCAATCGCCATGAAAAGAAAAATGTTTTTCATTATAATGAGCAA
The DNA here is from genome assembly GCA_040007325.1 of Ginsengibacter sp. Classification (GTDB taxonomy): domain Bacteria; phylum Bacteroidota; class Bacteroidia; order Chitinophagales; family Chitinophagaceae; genus Ginsengibacter. The sequence continues at coordinate 3,170 of JBDTVF010000188.1, forward strand.
TCTGGTATCGCCACGCTAGATCCGGCCTTTGCCAAGAACCAGTCGATCATGTGGGCGGCCCACCAGTTATACAATACCCTCGTTCAAACAGACGATAGTCTCAACATAGTTGCTTCTCTTGCTAAAAGCTGGGAAGAATCTGCCGACAATAAACGTTTTACTTTCCATTTGCGAAACGATGTTTTTTTTCATGATAATGATGCGTTTCCCGGTGGAAGGGGAAGAAAGATGACTGCAAAAGATATAGTGTATAGTCTGAGCCGGATCTTGGATAAAAGCACAGCGAGCAGCGGCGCGTGGATCTTCAATGGTCGTGTAGATTCATTGCATCCCTTCGTCGCCCTCGATGACACAACGTTCCGGCTTCAATTGATAGCACCTTTCCATCCCGTGTTGGGAATATTAAGTATGCAGTATTGCTCCATTATTCCACATGAGGTGGTAGAAAAGTATGGTAAAGATTTTCGCAGGCACCCATGTGGCACCGGTCCTTTTCAATTCGTAGCCTGGGAAGAAGGGCAATCATTGATATTGAAAAAGAATCCTTCTTATTTTGAAAAGGACAGCGCCGGCAACAGGCTTCCTTACATTGACGGCATATCAGTTACTTTTTATGAAAATAAAGCGACCGAGTTCCTGGAATTTCAACAGGGACGATTGGATTTTATAAATGATATAGATGCATCATTCAAAGATGAAGTGCTTACAAAAAATGGAGAGCTGCGCAAAGACTGGCAAGGCAAGATCATTTTACAAAAACATCCTTATTTGAATATTGAATACTTAGGCATACTTGAGGATAGCTCCAAAGACATTGTAAAAAATTCGCCGCTTAAAAATTTAAAAGTAAGACAGGCCATCAACTATGGTTTTAATCGAAGAAAAATGATGCTGTACATACGCAACTCAATCGGCATTCCTGCAGAGAGTGGTTTTGTTCCCGCTGGATTACCTTCATTCGATTCTTCTGCGGTTAAGGGTTACAGTTACGATCCCGCTAAAGCCTTGCAATTGCTTAAAGAAGCGGGCTATCCAAACGGTGCAGGATTGCCGGAAATAACACTCCTTACAATTCCGGTTTATGCAGATCTTGCCAGTTACATCGCCAGTGAACTTGCGCAGGTAGGCATAAAGATCCAGGTAGAAACGGTACAAAAGAGCCTGCTGTTAGAACAGACTGCAAAGTCGGAAGCATTGTTCTTTCGGGGCAGTTGGATTGCCGACTACCCCGATGCTGAAAATTACCTGAGTGTCTTCTACGGAAATAATCCCGCACCGCCAAATTATACGCGATATAAAAATTCTGCTTTTGATAAATTATATGAATCAGCGCTTTCAGAAAAAGATGACTCAACGCGATATAAACTCTACCGCCAGGCAGACCAATTAATGATAAAAGATGCGCCTGTAGTGCCTTTGTGGTATGATATGGTCATACACCTTGTGCAGCCTTACGTAAAAAACTTCCCGCCCAACAGCCTTAATCTTCTTGAATTAAGGCATGTCAGCTTGGATAAGTAATTTTTTTTATAAGTTAAACTACGAATAATCCAAGCTGTTACGATTATTTAAGCGTAGCTTCCGCTTTTCAATACTTTTAATTTTTTTTAATGTTTGCTATCCTGTTATTCTTTTTCGGTCATTGGTTTTTGTCCTTATTTTTCCATTCGTTTTTCCTGCACCGGTATGCTTCTCACCAGATGTATACCACATCCAGAAGATGGGAACAGACATTTTACATTATGACCTGGCTCACCCAGGGTTCGTCGTTTCTTATACCCCGGTCATATGCCATAATGCACAGGATGCATCATACATATAGTGATACAGAGAAGGATCCGCATTCTCCGCATTTCTTTAAAGACATCATGCACATGATGATCAATACCGTTATAATCTTCAGAGGATTTCATACCGGTAAAAATCTGCCCGATCCTCAATTTACGAAAGAATATATTCCTATGTGGGATAGATTGGACAAGATAGGCCATCACATTATTACAAGATTAGCATTTGCCGCATTGTACACGAGCTTCTACATTATTTTCGCTCCCAATTACTGGTGGTTTCTTTTGCTGCCCGTGCATTTTATTATGGGGCCTATACAAGGGGCTATCGTGAATTGGTTTGGCCATAAAATGGGCTATTCAAATTTTGATAACGGCGATCACTCAAAGAACACCACTCCATGGGGCGTTATCATGATGGGAGAGCTTTTTCAAAATAACCATCACTATAAAAGGTATGATCCCAACTTTGCAAAAAAGTGGTATGAGTTTGACTCAACTTTTATTGTAATGAAAGCGCTGAATCGCATGAAGATTATAAAGTTCATACCGGTGCCGGTTACACAACCGGCAGTACCTTTTCCAAAGCAAAAGGCTGCTGTTTCCTCGTAAAAAATTACCGCCATCATTGTCATTAAAGATTAATCCTTAGCCCCGCCTGGGGAATAATCATATTCGTCCGTGAAGCTTTTTCCAGGAAAGAAACCTGGGCATTTCCATTTATGTATGGATCGGTGAGGTAAGTAGTATTGGCTCCAACGATATAGGCAATTTTTAATTCAAGACCAAGATCATCCCTGCGATTTAAAGGAATATCCACACCGCCTGCAGCACCGTATGAAAAAGCCCAATGCGCTTTTGAAGAATTAGAATACGAATCATTATAGTCGCTATAATAAGTAAGCCGCTCTACCGTAACTGTCGAGAAAAAAACATTCCAGCCGGCAGTAAGATCAACGAATGGTTTCACCTTATGAAATTGATTTGGCTGAAACCTCGTAAGGGCCATTAGTGAAAAAATATTACTTGTCGCGCTTACCCTGAAATCATCATAAAAACCATTTATGTACCCCGAAAAATATTGGGTTGCATGCCCTTTTTCCTGCATACCTAATTCGATCCCAAATTTTGCAAATCGGGATTTTACCGGCCTATACATAAAATTCACACGCA
>JBDTVF010000189.1:0-6095 GCA_040007325.1 Ginsengibacter sp.
ACACTACATCCAGTGCCTGTATTTCCTTTTTATATTGGGATGGCAGGATGATTGATTTTATGATTCCATCTAACCGGAAACGCCTGCTGAATTTGTAAAAGAATAATGCAGGTGACAGAAAGGAGAACTTTCTCAGGCCAAGCAACTCGCTTACCTGGCGGGGAACTACGAGAACCTGACCCTCAATGAGTATCCAATATCGAAAGGCGCCGAGGTGTTTTTTATATTGTTTGTATAGGTCTATGGTGTATTTGCTTTCTTTGAGATCATTATTCATATCAAAAATTCTCGCCTTTTCCCATTCACCAAAATTTGTTGGCAAATCCTTAAGGTTCATTCTGCTACCGAATCTGTAAAATACGTCATACACATCTTCTTTTTCTTCAGGCGCTAACTTATGTTCCAAAACTTCATACGCTGCAATGGTGTAATGTATCAGCATAAATAGCACATCCCTGTAGGCCCAGTCGGGGATTGATTTTCCTCTTTTGTTTTCAACGCCTTTGTGAATTGAAGAAATTGTATCAATCGTTTTGAGAGCATCATCGCGTTCGGCGAAAATGATCCGTCTTGCATAACTAACAGTGGAGAATAACCTGCCTAATGGATCGGCAGGTAGCTTACCGGTAAAGTAAAGCCAGTCAACCGCTTTGTTAAGAGCAAATTCAGCAGCGGCACCGGCGAAGATCAAAAGTACTGTATCACTTTTGCCCCAAATTTTTCTAACGATAGAATTTTTTTCTACAAAATATGTCATGATGATTGTGTCAAAGATATTATTTCATTTCCCACTCCAAAGTAAGTTATTAGAAAAACTTCCTTATAACATTTATGATGATCGTGAGCAGGATACTAACTATGACCATGGTTATAACCGGAAAATAAAATCTTGTATTTCCTGATCGCACTTTAATATCTCCTGGCATATTACCAAACCACTTTAATTGGTTGTGAAAAAAGTAAATCACAACACCAACTAATATTAAAATGATGCCCCCTATAATTAGATATTTTCCTGTCTCCTGCGTCATGTAGCAAATAAGTTTTAAACGAATTACCCGTCAAATGCAGCTCCTATTTTTCAATGTGCCCATTAAATGATATCGGCTCCTTCGAATTGCTGTTAACGCTGAGAGTAGCTGCACCTGTAGAAAATATGGTGAAATTCAGTTGCCGAACATCTTGTCCCGCACCCGGTTTAATCAAAACGTTCCATTTATCACTTTTACTATGTGAAACATCGTAGGAGAAATTGGTTGATGTAAATTTTATTCCCCCTTCTGACGGATCAAGTGGCGCCGTATATGCCCTACCGTAATATGGCAGGTATGCGGTCACAGTATCTCTTGATACCGTTACATCATATGGTGAAGTAAGCGTGCGAAACCTGCCGCGAAGCGGGTTTACCGTTTCTGCAACAAATTTAAACTGGTGCGCATCTACCATATTTTGAACCTCGGCCAATGATAAGTGAGCCTGGTTCGATGTTCCGTTTTTAGATGGGGAGCAACCTTCAGCTATACTTAAGCCAACAAATACAAAAAGGGTGAGTTTGATGACTGTAAAAAACTTTTTCATTTTCGGTTTCTTTATTGTTTCAGCAATAAAATCTCAAAAACTGAACCGTATATCTTTAGCGAAGTCTTAAAATGTAATGTAAAACTCCATTACATAAATATGCCCGCAATTAAGAAAAGGGAACAAACGATAAAAAGGATAATAAGCAAGGGGTAAATAAATTTTGTCCACGCTTTAAAGCTCACATTCGAAAGTGCAAGTGATGGCAGTATGAGGCCTGTTGGAGTAAGAAAGCCCATTATACCCATACCGAACAAATAAGTATTTACAATTTCTCTACCGGGCACATTCACAATTACCGCAAGTGCGCCGATAATGGGCATCGTGAGGACTGCCATACCCGACGATGATGATATAAAAAGTGTAAATACCATGTAAAGTGCCAGCAATACAATTATAAAAATTGAAGGAGGCATGCCGCTTACGAGCTTCGCGGAATAAAATAATATAGAATCACTTATATGGCCGTTATTAAGCACAAGTGTTACACCTCTTGCCACACCGACTATAAACGCAACAGGTAATAATTCCTGCGCTCCTTTAATGAATTGACCCATGAACTTTTTTTCACCAAGTCTTACAATCAACGATACTAGTATTGAGGCCGCCAAAAATAGTACAGACATTTCTGAAAGCCACCAATCAAACCAAACCACGCCAGTGATCATTGTTAAAAACGTTGCTAAAAAAATGACCAGCAATAGTTTAGTTTTTGCTGACAAAGGTGCCACCATTGCTGCATCAGCGTTGATCTTCTCATAGGGGGATAACACGTTGCCATCAACTTTTAAGACGATAGACTTTGACGGATCTTTTTTTACCCTTTGGGCATATCGCACAACATACCAAATAGAGATAGCGGTGGTTACAGCAAAGACTATGATCCTTTCTGTCAACCCATCTGCCCAGTTTACACCGGCCGCATTGGAAGCTATAATGGTGGAGAAAGGATTACTAAAAGAAGATAAAGTGCCCAGCTGAGTTCCGCCAAATATAACGAAGAGAGGCACGAGCAAATCATAGCCTGCGGCAAGAAATAATGGGATCATTACCGGGTAAAAAACCAACGCTTCCTCAGCCATCCCGTAGGATGATCCTGCAAATGAGAAAAGGAAAGTGAGAATGATGATCAGCCAAGCCTCTTTTCCCTTCATCTTATGCGAAAGCGTTGTGAGGCCTTGCACCAAAGCATTCGTTTCATTGAATATCTGCATGAAGCCGCCAATCACCAATAAAAATAAAATAATATCAATCGAATCCATAATGCCATTGAGTGGTGCTTTTAACACATCAAGGGGACCTTGAGCATTTCTTGCAAGACGATGAAAAGTCCCTGGAATGGCCACAGGCTTTCTGATGGATCCGGAAGCAAATTTTTGCAGTGGAATATTTATATGTAAACTGTCTAATATCGGCTGGTTAAAAGGCAATGCAATCGAGCTACTATCTTGAGTTACAGAAAAACTATTTTCACTAAAGCTAAGGGTATCATATCTTCCTGCTGGCACACTCCATGTTGCGACAGCTGCAATTACTATTACGATCATCAAAATAGTAATCGGAGAAAGCAGGTTTCTTTGTTTTGGCATCTCTATTCTTAAAGAAAATCAATGTAATCAAATTTCGAAACAAGTGTTTATATTTTGTGATTTTTAGGAAATATTCAAGCAAAGAAATCAGATAGTAAAAAGAAAAAGCTGAACTTATGAAACCGTTAACTGCCTGTAATTTTACAAAATGAAAAAACAACTTGTTGTCCTAACGGGAGCCGGCATAAGTGCTGAAAGCGGACTGCAAACATTCCGTGATGGTGATGGGCTTTGGATGGGCCATGATGTATATTCTGTTGCGAGCCCGGAAGGTTGGAGAAAAGATCCGGGTTTGGTCCTGGATTTTTACAATATGCGCAGGAGAGAGGTAGTTAAAGCAAAGCCTAATTCGGCTCACATCATGCTGGCATTATTACAGGAAAAATTTGAAGTGACAGTGATTACTCAAAATATAGATGATCTGCATGAAAGGGCCGGTTCTGAAAATGTAGTGCACCTGCATGGTGAGATTTTTAAAATGAGGAGCGAAAAAGATGCGGATACTTTTTATGATATAAGAGAAGATATAAAATACGGGGACCTGGCGCCTGATGGGGCACAATTGCGGCCACATGTAGTATGGTTCAATGAACAAGTGCCTATGATAATAGTTGCCGCCAGCATCATGTCACAGGCAGATGCTTTTATCCTGGCCGGAACTTCGCTCCAGGTGTATCCGGCGGCGGGTCTTATAGATTATTTACCCGATGGTATTCCCAAATACATAATCGATAAAAAACCGCCTTATGTGCCACCACATCATAATTTTCATACGATCGCAAAGTCAGCAACTGAAGGAATGAAAGAATTAACGGGCATCTTGATGAACTAGTAAAAACATTGTATCATTGAAAAAAAATTAATGGATACACAATCACCAGGTACATTTGAAATATTTTTTCTGCTGGCTGTATTCTTAGTTATATTGATTCCCGGAATACTATTCCTTCTAACTCTTCAGAAGACGATGAATGTAGTTTCTCCGCAAAACAGGAAAATGCCTCCATCTAATGTTTGGTTGATGCTTATTCCAATTTTCAACATTGTTTGGCAGTTTATCATGGTTGATAAAATTGCGGAGTCTATCATGGATGAATGCGCTCACCTGAACATTTCGACCAAAGAGCGCAAACCAACCTACAATGCAGGCCTGGCCTGGAATATTTGTAACCTGCTTTCATTTGTTCCCGTACTGGGAGCCATCGCATCACTGGTAACATTTATTTTATATTGGGTAAAAGTGAATGAGTTTAAAAGCCTGATGATAGCTAACAAAGACAATTATATCCTGGATGTAGAAAAGAATATTTTTTATGGGGATAAAGTTTAGCCAGTAAAGCGATGTATCACAAAGATTTCATTTCACCATAAAATATCACCCAGGTTGCGAAGTCTTCAGAAAAATTATTGAAACGATGTTCCATCCCCGCAGGCACAAATAATATATCGCCCTTTTTGCAGTTGATCGTCTCGCTATCTCTATAAAATTCCGAACTACCTGATACGATCACATAAAGCTCATCTTGTTTATGTGGAGATTGTGTATCCTTTACTTTTGGCGCAAAATATTCAACAGTCATATTGCCGTCTTCCATAAGTTTCACAAATGGATGCGTTTCATTTCGCAGTCTTTCTTTTGCTTCATGAATAGTTATATGAAATGAATTTTTGTTCATGTAATTTCAAATAAATAGTGTGCGATTTTATTGTAAAACTATAGCATAAAAAAACAGGAAGCAGATTGCTTCCTGTTCACAATTGAGATAAAAAAAAACTCTATTTCTTTACTTCGCCGGTGATAAAATCGCCGGTTTTCGAATAATATTTTTTAAACCGGTCATTGATTTCCGACGACTGTTTCACACCATTTATGTACAACCAGCTATTCGCCACTTCTACGGAATAAGTTGAGTTGTTGATGAGTTTATCTGCTTCCATTTCATCAATCATCTTCTTAATATCATTTTGCGCTGTAGATAAGTTATCAGGGTTTCTCGTTTGAACTGTCCAAACGTTTCTTGAATTGCCTGAATGACTAGCACTGGTTTCGTTTTGCAGCAGCATCAGGTTTTCCATTTTAAGATTTCTGTTCTTCTCAATGTTTACCCGGTGAATTTTTGCAAGAGTAGGAGCTATTACCAAAGAGATAATACTCATTAGCTTGATCAAAATATTCATACTTGGCCCGGAGGTATCTTTAAACGGATCTCCAACAGTATCGCCTGTTACAGATGCTTTGTGCGGTTCTGAACCTTTATAATAAGTTTCGTTGTTTATTACTGCACCTTTTTCGAAAGATTTTTTTGCGTTGTCCCATGCGCCACCTGCATTGTTCTGGAACATGCCCATAAGAACACCGCTAACAGTAGCTCCCGCGAGAAATCCCCCAAGAACTTCCGGTCCGAAAACAAAGCCGATGATTAAAGGAGAGATAAGGGCAATCGCACCTGGCATCATCATTTTTCTGATAGAAGCATCAGTAGAGATGGCTACGCATTTTTCATATTCAGGCCTTCCCGTGCCTTCCATAATGCCGGGAATCGTACGGAACTGCCGACGAACTTCCTCCACCATCGCCATTGCCGCTTCGCCCACAGCACGGATTGCGAGTGCAGAAAATATAAATGGAATCATAGCACCTACAAATAATCCGGCCAGTACATCGGCCCTGTAGATATCGATACCATCGATCTTTGCAATACCAACAAAAGCTGCAAACAATGCAAGTGATGTTAAAGCAGCTGATGCAATCGCAAAACCTTTACCGGTTGCAGCAGTTGTGTTACCCACCGCATCAAGAATATCAGTTTTTTCACGCACTTCTTTTGGTAATTCACACATTTCAGCAATACCACCGGCATTATCCGCTATCGGGCCAAATGCATCAATCGCAAGTTGCATAGCGGTCGTCGCCATCATACCTGCTGC
>JBDTVF010000190.1:0-6067 GCA_040007325.1 Ginsengibacter sp.
TCATTCTCAAGGTAGGCTTCCAGCAGGTCTCCAACCATGCATTCACCCACGCCGGCCGGGGTTCCGGTAAAAATGAGATCGCCAATATTGAGAGAGAAATAGTTAGAAATATTCGAAATGATTTTATCTATAGAAAAGATCATTGCATCCGAACTTCCTTTTTGAACAACTTCTTTATTTTTTGCAAATGAAAAGTTGATAGTTTTTTTACTCTGACCCTGCACTACGTCTATAAACTTTCCGACAGCGGCGGAATTGTCAAATGATTTTGCCTTTTCCCATGGAAGGCCTTTTTCCTTCAGTGCATTTTGAATATCCCTAGCAGTAAAATCAATTCCGACAGTTATGCCATTATAATAATTGGAAGCATGTTTTTCCTGTATATATTTTCCGTTTTTGCTTATTCTAACAACTATCTCACATTCATAGTTGAGCTCGTTAGTAAATTCAGGATAATAGAAGGGAGTGTGGTTTTGAACGAGGGCACTCTTAGGCTTCATAAAAATTACCGGTTCATCAGGAATCTCATTATTCAACTCCTTTGCATGATCAGCATAATTTCTTCCGATACAAAATATTTTCATATTTAAGCAGCTTTTATCAGGGTTTCAAGAGTTGGTAAGCGAAAATATAGAAAACAAATTAAATAAATAAATTTAACTAAACTACTGATTAACACTAAAAGTAAGATTGTTCATTAAACTCATCGTTTTATCAATTCCAATCGTCGCAAAATTTTCTACCAGCTCAATACTTTTTTCAATTTTTAATTTTACTAATGGTACTTCATCCTCATCCCAGTGGTTCAGTACAAAGTTTACCTGGCTGCCCTTTGGAAAGTTATTTCCAATGCCAAATCTAAGTTTGGGATAGGCATCTGTTCCTAATATTTCCTGTATATCTTTTAGACCGTTGTGGCCGGCATCGCTGCCGCTTTTGCGTAACCGTAGTTTATTCAGGGGTAAAGCCAGGTCATCAACAATTGTAATGGAATTTTGAATATCAATTTTTTCTTTGTCGAGCCAAAATTTTAAGGATCTGCCACTATTATTCATATATGATGTTGGCTTTATGCAAATAAATACCTTTCCTTTCCATTTCACCTCTGAAACATCAGCCAATCTGCGGGAATTGAATGCCCCTCCATGGTTTTGGACGAATGCGCTTACCACATCATAACCTATGTTATGTCTGGTGTGCGCATACTCATTTCCAGGATTGCCAAGACCAACAATTAAATACTTAGACATGTAAAAACGAAGATAACATCTAAAAATTGCGACTTATTGAAGTTTAGACTGTTCCTTGAAAAATGGTTAATTGAAAATTATTCAAAATAAAGTTTTAGAAACAGTCGCATGTATTTATGCGTTATCAAGATATTGCTGAAGCTCTGCATCAGTCTTGATAAGCACATCGCGTACTTTGCTGCCCTGATTGGGGCCAACAACACCAGCCGCCTCAAGCTGATCCATTAATCTACCGGCACGGTTGTAGCCAAGCTTCATACGTCGTTGCAGAAGCGAAGTGCTGCCGCTCTGGCTTACTACAATAAGTTTGGCTGCATCTTCAAAAAGAGGATCGCGGTCTGTGGCATCAAATTCTTTGTTTTCAAATTCTTTCTCATCAACATATTCGGGTAACATAAATGCCTGGGCGTAGCCTTGCTGTTCGCCAATAAAATCAGTAACCTTATCTACTTCCGGCGTATCAACAAAGGCACATTGCAATCGGGTAAGCTCACCATTATAACTAATAAGCATATCCCCTTTACCGATCAGTTGCTCGGCACCGCCTATATCAAGAATTGTACGGCTATCGATCTTGCTGCTTACTTTGAATGCAATACGTGCAGGGAAGTTTGCTTTTATGGTACCGGTGATAATATTTACCGAAGGCCGCTGTGTAGCAATGATCAAATGTATTCCTACCGCTCTCGCGAGTTGTGCGAGCCGTGCAATCGGCATTTCAACTTCTTTGCCGGCAGTCATTATCAGGTCTGCAAATTCATCAATTACCAAAACAATAAACGGCAGGAACTGATGACCTTTTTCAGGATTTAATTTTCTTGCGACAAACTTTTCGTTGTATTCTTTAATATTCCTGGTACCTGCTTCCTTAAGCAAATCGTAGCGATTGTCCATCTCGATACAAAGTGCATTTAAAGTATGGATCACTTTCTTAGTATCGGTTATAATCGCATCTTCTTCACCAGGCAGCTTGGCCAAAAAATGTTTCTCAATGCTTGTATATATGCTTAGCTCAACTTTTTTTGGATCAATTAAAATAAGCTTTAATTGCGATGGATGTTTTTTGTAAAGCAGCGAAACCAGTATAGCGTTTAACCCTACGGACTTTCCCTGCCCGGTGGCACCAGCCATTAACAAGTGAGGCATAGAGGTAAGGTCCACAATGAAATTCTCATTGTCAATTTTCTTACCAATTGCTATAGGTAATGAGAAATTATTTTTCTGAAATTTTTCTGAATTCAACAAAGTCTTCATGCTCACAACTGTCTTCTTTACATTCGGCACTTCTATACCAATTGTGCCTTTGCCCGGTATCGGCGCAATAATGCGAATACCAAGCGCAGCAAGACTCAGCGCAATATCGTCTTCAAGATTTTTAATCCGGGAAATACGCACACCAGGAGCCGGAACTATTTCATACAATGTTACAGTGGGGCCAACGGTTGCTGATATTTTCTGAATCTCAATATCATAATTCTTTAGCGTATTAATGATCTGGTTTTTATTCGACTCCAGTTCAGATACATCCTGAATTATTTTTTCGCTGCCATGAGCTTCAAGCAGGTCGAGACCCGGGAATTTGTAATTTCTCAGATCGAGAATGGGATCATAAGGCTGCTGAGTTTTTACCTTAGCCCCAACGGGTATTTCGTCGTCGTCCTTTTTTTCAGGAACTGTTTTTACTTCAAGAGTAAGATTATTCGCAGCATTTCTTTCATCTTCAGGAAATACAATTCTTTCGGGAATTTTTGCTTTCTGTGGCGGCTCAGCTTTTACGGGAGTTACCTCTCCATTTTTTTCGTAGATCTTAAAATCATGCTTTACCGGGACATCATCTGTTGGATTATTAACTAATGGAGCAAAGCCACCGGTTGGCAATGGTGATCCTGTTACGCCACTCACTGTCTCCATTTCACTTGCACTATCAATTGAGCTAAATGAATTATCTCCGGTCTGTTTAGTTTTAAAATTAAATGAAGGATTAAAACGCCAGATCACATAGCTGAACAAAGCTGCCAATAAAAGTGCACCTGTTCCTACCCTCCCTATCAATTGTTGCAACCAGTGACATGCCATATCTCCTGCGGCACCGCCCCATGGGAACTGATGGCCACTCATCAAAAAAGACGCTGAAATACTTATTACCAGTAAGCCAATAATCACATACCGAACATTGCGAGTGATTGAAAATATCTTTTTAGGTGAAAACAGGTTTACGCCAACAACAAGAAAGAAAGAGCAAAACAAATAAGAGGCGATTCCAAATCCTGACCTGAAAAACAAATCTGAAAAATATGCACCGGCGGTCCCGAGCAAATTGGCCATAGGTTCAGCATTACCTGGTAAAAGTATTTTTGAGCCTTTGAGTACTTTAGACTGATCTTCCTGCCAGGTAAATAAATATGAGGTGAAAGCTATAAAAAGTAACAATGAAATGAGCACTAAAATAGTACCGGCAATTTTATGAGAACGCTCATCTTTCAGCAACTGTTTTACCTCCAATTTCTCCACGCGATCTGCCTTTAGTTTAGAGGTATCTGCCTTCTTACTCTTGCTTTTTTTATTTGTAGTAGCCATTAATTGCAAATATAAATGATTGGTAAAACGCAATAGTTGTTAACTTATACAACTATGTGAAGATTTTCATTAATCTTTTATTTGAAATGAATGGTTAGCCAATAAGCTAGGATGTAGCGGTACGCTTTCTAAAAAAGCCAAAAAATAGACACAACCATCCGGCGATGAAACATAAACCGCCAAGTGGGGTGATTGCTCCTATCCAATCGTAACCGGGTTTGACCGCCGCTTTAATAAAGGTGAGTATATAAAGCGATCCACTAAATAAAATAATGCCGGCGATAAATAGCCTGCCCGCCCACTGAAACAACTTGTTTGCAAACTCAGCAAATAAAATGCCTGTGGCTAATAAAGCAAAAGCATGATAAAACTGGTAACGCACTCCTGTTTCAAAAATGCCTACTGCATAGTCCGAAACACTTTCTTTAAGTGAATGCGCCGCAAAAGCGCCGAGCACAACAGACAGTGCACCAAGTATCGCAGCTGTTTTCAAAAATCCTCTATGCATAATATTTAGAAGTTAAATTATTTTTTTGCGTCATCGCTTGTTGCTATAAGGAAAACAGAAAGTGTGTGTTCATCGAATTCTTCTACGTTTAACACATGATCGGCCTGCAAATAAAAAGGCTCGCGTTCTGTAAGTTTGTTTTTAATAAATGACAAAAGTTCTGAAGGCTTTACATTTTTAATTACCGGCCTATGAGCAGTTTCGTGAGTCAAACGTTGAACGATCAATTCCGGCGAAGCTTTTAAATAAATTACGGTGCCTTCACTCTTCATCCATTGAAGGTTATCAGAAAAACATGGCGTACCTCCTCCGCAAGCAAGCAGGTATCTTTTCTTGCGGCTAAATTTTCGAAGATGATACCTTTCAAGTTCACGAAATTTTTCCTCTCCCTTTATTTCAAAAATTTCGGCAATCGTTATTTTAAAGGCTTTCTCTATCCGGTGATCAAGGTCATAAAATGGAAGTTTGGTTTTTGCACTCCATATTTTACCCCAATGCGACTTGCCACTACCCATAAAACCTATGAGAAAAAATTTATCTGGGAGGTTAAAAACTCTTTTACTTACTCTTTGCTCTTTTCCTCCACTTTTCATTTTTGCCAATACCTAAATTTTTGAGATGGGCTAAATTGATATTTCTTCAAATTTTATTTGAAGGCATTCAAACCAGTTACATCCATGCCGGTTATCAGCAGATGTACATCATGAGTTCCTTCATAAGTAATAACGCTTTCAATATTCATCATGTGCCGCATAACAGGATACTCACCGGTGATACCCATACCACCTAAAATTTGTCTTGCCTCACGGGCAATGTTAGCCGCAGTCTCGCAGGAGTTTCTTTTGGCCATACTTACCTGCTGCGGCGTAGCCTTTCCTTCATTCATTAACGTACCTAGTCGCCAGTTAAGCAACTGCGCTTTCGTTATCTCCGTGATCATTTCCGCAAGCTTCTTCTGCTGCAACTGAAATCCACCGATTGGCCTCCCAAATTGTGTTCTTTCTTTAGAATATCTTAGAGCTGTATCGTAACAATCCATAGCTGCGCCAATAGTTCCCCATGCAATGCCGTAGCGGGCTTTTGTGAGACAACTTAACGGGCCTTTAAGACCTTTGATATTCGGTAAAATATTTTCTTTAGGAACTTTTACATTGTCAAAAACTAATTCTCCCGTCGCACTTGCACGAAGGCTCCACTTATCATGTGTTGTAGGTGTAGAGAAACCTTCCATTCCCCGCTCAACGATCAAACCATGTATTTCGTCGCTTTCATTTTTTGCCCACACAACGGCCACCTGTGAAAAAGGTGCATTGCTTATCCACATCTTGCTGCCGTTTAAAATAACATGATCGCCCTCGTATTTAAAATTGCTCAGCATTCCACTGGGATCGCTGCCGTGATCAGGTTCTGTAAGGCCGAAGCAACCAAGCCATTCACCACTTGCCAGTTTTGGCAAATATTTTTTTCGCTGCTCTTCGCTGCCATATGCATAAATGGGAAACATGACTAACGACCCCTGCACACTCGCAGTTGATCTTACCCCACTATCTCCGCGTTCAAGTTCCTGCATCATAAGCCCGTAAGAAATATAATCAAGGCCGCCACCGCCATACTCTTGCGGTACTGTTGGGCCAAAGCAGCCAAGTTCGCCAAGTTGCTTTACAATTTGTTCCGGAAATTCGGCTCGTTGTGCATAGTCCTCAATGATTGGTGATATTTCCTTTTTTACATA
>JBDTVF010000191.1:0-6040 GCA_040007325.1 Ginsengibacter sp.
AGATTAAAGTTACCACTCCATGCCAGCGTTCCTGCAAATACATCACCATCGGTTTCAGTTGATGGATTATTTGGTGAAATCATAAAGAAAGGAAATGCATTGTAGGTAGCTCTTGCACCGCCAAGCTTTGTCTGGATATTATACAACCCTTCTGGTAATTGAAATTCTTCAGGCTCAACTTCTGTTGCATAATCTCCGTAAAAATGGGTAAGGTAAAAATTATTATTATTAAGGCTAATAAATGAAGATGCATACCGTTGCAGAGTAATGAAAGATTTTTCTTCGTGCCTGATGGTTGTCCATGCTTCGATTACATTTTCTTTTTCAAATGCTTTAAAATGCAACGTAACATATACAGGGTAAACGGGGTCTTTTAAATTAATATCTGTGGAAATAATATCGTTCTGCTTTTCTACTTTACTATCAACATAATTCAATTGCAGGGAAATATTTCCATCAGTATGCTGCACCTCCATTGCGGGCTCACGGGTATAATTCATGCCGCCTGTTGGCAAAGCAGGATCACCGGAGAAAGCAAGAGATGAATAGTTTGTTGTATCTGAAAAGCTATTTCCAAAATAAACCTGTTGCAATTGTTTATCTCCATTTACCCGAAAAACGAGTGAAGCATTGTTTGTTTTTACAGTGATAATTTGTGCATCACATTTTGTATAAATACAGAATGAAATCACAAGACAAAATAATACGTTAAAGAACGATTTACTCATTATTTTTCGTTGTCAATTTTTTCATTAAATGAAATTTTATTACCAAAAGGGTCGTTCACTGTAAATGCAAGTGAGCCGTAAAAAGTTTTTTCGATACCGGGCCTGTTATATTTATATTTTTTATTATTAAGCTCTTCGTGATATTCTTTTACACCAGTGCACCATATAAACACATGCGATCCCGGTGTGGCATCACCATGATGTTCGCTTAAATGCAATGTAATACCATCCTTCACAGCTTCCATGTATACAGGAAAATTTTCTTCGAATTTGTGTTCCCATTCTATGTTAAAACCCAGCCAGTCTTTGTAGAATTCTAACGCTTTTGCATAATCGAAAATTCTTAAGACCGGTATCACTTTTTCTGCAATCATTATTTTTCTTTTTCCATAAACATCCAGCGATGCCCTTCGATATCTGCGCACCTGTATCTTTTACCCGGAAATCCGTCTTCAATTGCCGATAAGATTTCTGCTCCGTTCTGTTTTGCTGTTTCAAAATGTGTATCAACATTATCAACATATACCAGCAAACCATTTACAATATAAGGCGTTTGAAACATGGCATTCATTAGCGAGCTTTGATTAAGCTGCTTTTTAATACTAATGTAATCTTTTGAAGGCGTGGCTAACATTATAATATTATCTCCGGCTTTTAATTCTGCATGTGTTAAACGATCTCCTTCCATCATCCGCATTTCAATATTTTCTTTGAATCCAAATACTTTTTTTAACCACTCTAATGACTCAACTCCTTTTTCATAAGACAACATGGGAATTATATCCTGCATATAGAAAAGTATCACATACTGAAAACTTCATCCTGTTTATTCAAATATTCATTTTCTATTACTTCTTCACCCGGCTTCATTTTCTCAAATTCTTTTACTTTTTCATGGAAGCCTTTACTTTCTTTAATAATGGCCACCCTGGCACTTCTTACAAACTCGATAAGACCGTATGGCTCAAGAAAGGATACAAGTTTATCAGTTTCCTCGCGATGTCCCGTTGTTTCAAAAACTGTGTAATCTTTACGGATCGCAACTGCTCTTGCACCAAATTCCCTAAGCAATCTTTCAACTTTCACTTTCTCAGTAATGGCATCTGTAGGAACTTTATACAGGGCCATCTCCTGCCAAATAATTTCTTCATTAGTGTGATAATAGGCTTTCAATACATCAACCTGTTTTTCAATTTGTCTCACCAGCTTTTTTACCACATCTTCCGTTTCATCAATAACAATATTAAATCTATGTATGCCCGGAACCTCGGAAGGCGAAGTGTTAAGGCTCTGAATATTTATTTTTCTTCGGGAAAAAATAATTGCGATACGATTCAATAAACCAATTTGGTTTTCAGTATAAACCGTTAATGTAAATTCCTGTTTCATCTGTAATTTTTTAACTTGCTGCTTTTATATTCAGCATTCAACATTTTGTTTTATTGCTATTACTCTTAATCTTTTGTAATCAGCATACCAACTTCCAGTTCTAAAAAGAGCCGGTTTTAAATTTTCCTGGACTTCTTCAAGGATTTCATTTACCACTACAGGGTCGATCGTTTTGAAGAAACCTTCGCCAAACATCCTGAGCCAGTCTTTGATTCCATTGACATTGTCTTCCAACTTCGTATCCCTGTCGTAATGAAATGCTGCCGTGACTCGAAAACCTTTAGCCGCAAGCAACGAAGTATATTCGCTCAACGAAGGAAAATACCAAAGATTTATTCCAGCCTCTTTTTCAAAACCATAGTTTAGCAAAACCTGCTTTACAGCAGCAACAATATTTTCTACGTTTCCTTTACCACCCATTTCCATCACAAATCGCCCTCCGGGCTTTATAGCATTATAAATACATGCGATAGCAGCCTGCTTGTCCAACACCCAATGCAGTGTGGCATTAGAAAATACTGCATCAAACTTTCTGTGAAGATGAATATCTGTAGCAGACATTAGCATGAAATCTATGGCTGGATATTCATGCTTTGCTTTAGCGATCATTTCTGGTGATGCATCAATGCCGGTGACTTGTGCACCTCTCTCGGAAACTACATTCGCCAGGTAACCGGTACGGCAGCCAACATCCAGGATCTCTTCACCTGGTAACGGGTTCAAAACATTTACAAGGTCTTCACCGTATTTTGATACAAATGAATGCCTGGTATCATACAGGCTCGCATTCCATTTCGTATTTGAAATAACCGGGTTCATAATTTAATTGCCTTTTTCAAAGCCATTGCATAACCAAGATGCAAGCCTTCGTGACTGGAAACATATTTTATTGCGTCATCAATATTTGTCAATTCAAATCCAAACATAGTTTTATAGCAAGTGTAATTCGCAAACAAATCTTCTTTCACATCTTCCTGCAATTGATTTATAAGATCTATACTCAGCGCTTTTAGATCATCAAATTGCTGTTGGTCCACAAATTCTCCAGGTCTTGTGCCCTTCGCATATTTGTTTACATATTCATCACTAACTTTCAGCGGCTGATTAGATAACTTATAGCAAATGATCTGCTGGCTAACAATCACATGTCCAAAATTCCAAATGATATTATTATTAAAACCTTTCGGAATTTTATTGAGTTCTTCAATAGTAAGGTCATTCATCAGCCTTAAAAAATTGTTTCTGGTGACCCTGATGATCTCTATTGTATTATCCATTATACTATTTATCATTACCATTACTTCAATCTTATTTCTGCAACACTACATCCTTGTGGCACCATAGGAAATACATTATTTTCTTTGCCAACCATTACTTCCAGTAAATATGAGCCTTCATGCTGCAGCATATCTTTTAGTGCGTCTTTCAGCTTTTCTCTTTCAGAAACTTTTTGCCCTTCGATTTTATATGCTTTCGCAAGTGCAACAAAGTCCGGGCTCTTGATATCAGTAAAAGAATAACGTCTTTCATGAAACAACTCCTGCCATTGCCTTACCATTCCAAGGAACTGATTGTTAAGAATAACAATTTTTACTCCTATATCATTTTGCATAATCGTTCCCAACTCCTGTAACGTCATTTGAAATCCCCCATCGCCAATTATTGCAACCACTGTTCTATCCGGAGCACCGTATTTAGCCCCGATGGCTGCGGGCAATGCAAAACCCATAGTCCCCAATCCACCCGAAGTAATATTACTTTTCGACTGGCTAAACTTTGCGTACCGGCACGTTACCATCTGGTGCTGGCCTACGTCAGTTACCATAATTGCTTTTCCATCTGTGAGCTGATTCAGCACATTTATTACTTCACCCATGGTCAGTGTGTCATCCGTGGGGTTTAATTCCTTTTCTATACAGGTGTCTATCTCCTTCTTTTCGTATTCCTTGAAAGTTGCTAACCACTTCGGATACGTTTTTTTTGTAACCAGTTGTGTAAGCATCGGCAAGGTTTGTTTACAATCACCCCAAACCGGAACAGTCGCTTTTACATTTTTATCAATTTCAGATGGATCAATATCCAGGTGAATTACTTTCGCCTGTTTGGCATATTTATCGAGGCGGCCAGTTACACGGTCATCAAATCGCATCCCAACTGCAATCAATACATCGCACTCGTTTGTCAAAACATTTGGTCCATAATTGCCGTGCATGCCGAGCATACCTACATTTAAAGGGTGATCTGTAGACAACGCACTCAGACCAAGGATAGTCCATGCTGCAGGTATTCCCGATTTTTCAATGAAAGCCTGGAATTCTTTTTCTGCTTCACCAAGTATCACGCCCTGTCCAAAAATTACAAAGGGTTTTTCGGCAGAATTAATAAGCTCCGCTGCCTGCTCAACGTATTCCTTTCTGATAATGGGATAAGGTCTATAGCTACGTATGTGATCACATTTGGTGTAACCTTCGAAAGTGAAATTTTGAAGCTGAGCATTTTTTGTAATGTCGATCAATACAGGTCCAGGCCTGCCACTAGTGGCTATGTAAAATGCTTTTGCAAGTACTGTAGGAATTTCTGTTGCATCAGTTATTTGATAATTCCATTTTGTTACTGGAGTTGTAATATTAATAACATCTGTTTCCTGGAAAGCATCTGTACCTAACAGGTGCGCATACACCTGGCCTGTGATACAAACCAGCGGAGTACTATCGATCATTGCATCGGCAAGACCTGTTACGAGATTAGTAGCGCCTGGCCCGCTTGTGGCAAATACAACCCCCGGCTTGCCCGAAGACCTTGCGTAGCCCTGTGCCGCATGTATGGCACCTTGCTCGTGGCGCACCAAAATATGATTGAGTTTATCAAGATATCCATAAAGTACATCGTATATAGGCATGATAGCACCACCGGGATAACCGAAGATGGTATCTACCTTTTCTGCAAGAAAAATCTCAAGCAAAGCACCCGATCCTGTTAGCTCTGTCGGTTCCGCTTTAGCTGTAGGCGCTTTAGTTTTTTCCTTTGTTAATTCAAGCGTATTCATAATAATATTTTTATTTTTTGAAGCATTAACTTTTAAAACCTATTCTTTCTCTTTGATGCCATTTTTTTTGTTCCACTTTTTCGTCAAGTAAATTTTCGATGGCATCATATATTTGATTCAATTGTGTATCATGACTTCCGACTCGGTCTCTTAATTCATTTAGCTGTTCTTTTAAACCGGTTTGCCTTAATAAAATCTTTCTTACTTCTACAAACGCTCTCATTATCGCAATATTCATATTGATCGCTTTGTCACTGTTCAGGATACCACTAAGCATAGCGACGCCTTGTTCGGTAAATACGTAAGGAAGATAACGTGTGCCTCCTCTTTTTGAGGTTTCATTTTGCAACCTCAAAGGATATTTCTGTTTTTCTAAGGTTTCATTTTGAAACCTCAAATCATCCCAATCTTCTTTTGTGAGTTGAAACATGAAGTCTTTAGGGAATCGTTTTATATTTCGCTTGACAGCAAGATTTAATGATTTCGTTTCTGTTTCATACAAATCAGCTAAATCTTTATCAAGCATTACTCTTTCACCCCTGATTTCATAAATCCTGTTTTGTATGCTTCTTACTATTTGCATAAATATTTTAGCTAACTATTATTCCTCATCTGTTACACAACCTTCACTTGCATTTTTCACCACTCTTGCATATTTATACAAAATACCTTTTGTTGCTTTTAATGCAGGCTTCTTCCATGCTGCTTTTCTTTTCGCAATTTCATCATCACTTACTTTAAGTGTCAAAGTATTTTTTACTGAATCAATTTCAATAATATCATCATCATTTACCAAAGCGATTAAGCCACCTTCAAAAGCTTCAGGTGTTATATGGCCAACCACAAAACCATGTGTACCACCACTAAATCTCCCATC
>JBDTVF010000192.1:0-6036 GCA_040007325.1 Ginsengibacter sp.
TAACATTTGCCCATTGAAGTAATTTTTCAGATTTAATAAGCGAACACATTCCATAGGCACTCATAAATTGCGTGCCGTTTATCAGCGCAAGGCCTTCCTTGCTATGAAGCTCAAGCGGCGTCCAGTCAGCATTTTTTAATGCTTTTGCAGCTGCAATTTTCTTTCCATCCATTCTTATTTCGCCAAGACCGATAAGCGGCAAACATAAATGGCTCAACGGTGCAAGATCGCCTGATGCACCCAACGAACCTTGTGTATAGATGACCGGCATCACTTTATTATTGTGCATATCCATCAGCCGCTTTACCACTTCAATCCCAATTCCCGAGTAGCCATAGCTGAGCGATTTTATTTTGAGCATCATCATCAGCTTTACTATTTCATCAGGCACCTCGTCGCCCATGCCACATGCATGCGATAATAACAGGTTACTTTGCAAAGTGCGCAACTGTTGCTTATCGATTTGAACATTTTGAAGAAAGCCAAACCCGGTATTTATTCCATAAAAAAGTTCGTCAGATTTTTCTAATTTTTCATCTAGATATTTTCTGCATTTTTCTATCGATCGGTGTGCAGCAAATGTGATAGAAACAAGCTGGTCGTATTTTACAAAATCCTTCACCTGTTGAAAAGTGAGCTCGCTTGCGTCAAGCGGCAAATAGTTGTAACTCATGGCTCAAATGTATCAAATAGTTCAGAGTTCAGAATGTAGATTTTCAATAGCATTTTTTGTTTACCAGCTATAGTTCTATGGGCGTCCCAGTTGTGTCACTCACTTGTGCGCATGGCAACATTGGTCATCATTAATTAACTTTATCTCCTTTCCATTTTCACAGCATTTTAAACCGGTAGGTGTCAGGCCACTGAAATGGGCAGACACCTCAGGCATGATAACATTATTTATCATTAATTAATTAGCACAACAGTATTTATTCTACATTTTACTTTTTATGAAAAACATTCTTTTTCTATTTCTCATAATTTCATGCAAGCTTCATGCGCAACAGGTTCAAATTCTTGACAGTGGGACAAATACTTCTATTCGTGGTTTGAGTGTAGTAACAGACAAAATCATTTGGGCAAGCGGCAGCAATGGTATGGTGGGCAAGTCTCTCGACAGCGGTAATACGTGGAAATGGATACAAGTGAAAGGATTTGAGAAAGCAGATTTCAGGGATATAGAAGCATTCGATGAAACACAAGCGGTGATTATGGCCATTGCAGAACCGGCTTATATTTTAAGAACAATTGATGGTGGCGAAAACTGGAAAATAGTTTATGAGAATAAAACCAAAGGCATGTTTCTCGATGCCATGGAATTCTGGAACATACAAAGCGGTATAGTTATCGGTGATCCTGTCGATGGAAAATTTTTCATTGCGAGAACATTCAATGGTGGCGATACGTGGCGCAACATTCCCGAAAAAAATTATCCTGTCGCGGATAAAGGCGAAGCATGCTTCGCGGCCAGCGGAACAAATATTAGAAAATATGGAAATGATGCGGCTTGTTTTGTGACCGGCGGCCTTCGGTCAAGATTGTTTCTAAAAGATCAAAAAATCGATCTACCGATTGTTCAGGGTGAAGAAACCACGGGCGCTAATTCCATTGCCATAAAAAATAAAAAAAAATTTGTCGTTGTGGGTGGCGATTTTAACATCCCTGATTCAACTTATAAAAATTGTGTACTTACTAATGACGCTGGCAAAACGTGGAGCTATCCAACCACTCCACCGCATGGGTACCGCAGTTGCGTCGAATACCTTGAGAAAAATAAATGGATCACATGCGGGCTTAGTGGCGTTGATGTATCCGACGATGATGGAAAAAACTGGACATCAATTTCAAAAAAAAGTTTTCATGTATGCCGGAAATCTAAAGATGGCAAAAGCGTTTTTTTTGCAGGTGTTAATGGGAAGGTTGGAAAATTGTTTGAGTGGTAATTTAGCATGTTCCATTTAGGCTGCTCTCTACTTCTCCTAGTTAATTTTCTAACCTAACAAATTTTTCTATAGATCCATCCGCTGCAACAATTCCACGAAAAATTAAGAGAGTATCTTTGTCAATTTGAAAAGGAAAGCCCGGAGATGCACCTTGTTTAAGATGCAAAGCATCCATAATATATTGGCCGGTTGCGAAGGCAGTGTCTTTAGTTAATGAATAAAGGCCGCTGTCTTCCAGTTGAGCATTTCTGTAGTACTTGTAGGTAGAATCACCGAATTGCCAAATGTTTCCGTTTCCAGGACTATAATTTGGGTTAGCTCGAGGATCCTGTATGCCTATAACATATCTTAATTCCCATGTTCCTTTTATAGAATCTGAATACTCTTTTGGAGCTTTTTCTCCGCCTGTTTTTTTACAACTCAAACTCAACAGAAGTATAATTAAGAATGGGGCAAAACTTTTATGCAAGTTCATAGGTTCTTTAGCCATTGACAGAGCTATATTTGAAATCGTTGCATGCGGCTATTCAAGATTTCAATCAATGTCGGCTCAATCAATTCACAAACTCATGCTCTAATCCCCTGAAGTCCACAGGAACTAACTTACTCACGCCGGCTTCCTGCATAGTAACTCCATAAATCACATCTACAGATGCCATGGTCATTTTATTGTGCGTAACAATAATGAATTGAGATTCCTTACTAAACTTGCGAATCATTTGCGTGAACTTACCGACGTTTGCATCATCGAGCGGCGCATCCACTTCGTCAAGAATACAGAAGGGCGCAGGTTTTATAAGATAGATGGCAAATAGTAATGCCGTTGCAGTTAATGTTTTTTCTCCACCGCTTAATTGAGTAATGCTTGTGGGCCTTTTACCTTTGGGTTTTGCAATGATATCTATTCCTGTCTCAGCAAGATTTTCAGGATTTTCTAAAACCATATCTGCCGTGTCATCTTCTGTAAACAGCGCCTGGAATACCTGCTGAAAATTGTCCCTTACTTTATTAAAAGTTTCGAGAAACCTCTGGTTGGCTGTCGCCTCCACTTCCTGGATGGTTTGCATCAAAGAATCTTTGGCGCCAACGAGATCATTTTTTTGCTCAACAATAAAATCATAGCGCTTTTTCATCTCAGTATATGCTTCAATAGCAGTAGGATTTATTTCACCAATGTTCTCAAGCCTTTTCTTTAATCTATCGCTCTTTTCCTGCAGGTCTTCAAGCAGTGTTTCAGTTTTTCTTTCTTCCTCAAGAATTGAATCGAGGTCGATCTTAAACTCTACATGCAATCTTTCTTTCATTCCCGCAAGCTGCAGTTTTAATTCGTTGAGATTGTCTTTAATTTCGTTGAGTAAATGATCCGTCAGCTCCTTGGATTTCTGCT
Source organism: Ginsengibacter sp. (assembly GCA_040007325.1). Taxonomy (GTDB): domain Bacteria; phylum Bacteroidota; class Bacteroidia; order Chitinophagales; family Chitinophagaceae; genus Ginsengibacter. The sequence continues at coordinate 3,331 of JBDTVF010000192.1, forward strand.
TTTGACGCAGTTGACTTTCTTTATCATTAAGTGCATTTCTTAAATTATAATATGCCTGGTCGGCTTCATTGAGGCTCTTTTCTTCAGCCTCCTTGTTTTTCATTAGCGATAGCAATGTATCCTCCAGTAATGTTAATTCGGTCGTTGTTACTTCAATATTCTGCGTAGCTTCCACTAATTGTGCATTGCTGTTTTCTCTTTGAGTACTTAGATCATTGAATTGATTTTCCTTAAACTGCAGCTCCTGCTTGAGTGAATTCACCTTATTCTGTTGCCTGGCCAGCATAAGATTGTTTTCATTGTAAAGCCCGTTAGTCTGGTTGAATTCTTCTTCGGCATTTGACGATTCTCCTGCAGCAATTTTCATTTTTTCGTCGAGCTCAGCAACGTCGGCAACAAGAGATTCAAGAAGTATTCTTGTCGCTTTTATCGACTCATGATTTTGCTCCAACTGTGTATTCAGTTCTCCGAGCCGTTTTACTGCTGACTGTTGTTGCTGATGTACGTTTTCAATCTTATTTTGCAAAGAATAGGAATGATTTATCAATTCATTTATAACCTGCTGTGTCTGCTGTATTACATTTTCTTTCAACTGCTCATTGAAAGCGATTACCTCGTTGGATTTCCTCGTAATTATAGTCTTAAGTTCATTTACTTTTGACTGTTGCATTTCGATAGTTTCAGAAATCTTTTCAAGATTTTTTGCCCGCCCGATCTTCTTTCCTTCAAATAAACCTATGCTGCCACCAGAGAGCGCATATTTTCCTTTCACATATTTTCCATGCTTTTCAAGTACCACATGGCCGTTGCTATTTTGCAATGCTTGTTCGTTTTCAGCGATAAAAACATTGCCCAAAAGGTACGTGGCAAGTGGCCTGTATTTGTCATCTACTTCTATTACATTCATCGCAGGGATAGTATCAGCAACTACCTCAGTTGCATTAGTATTTTCAAATGCATTCAATTTGTCAAGAAGGAAAAAATTAGCCTTACCTTTTTTATTTTCATCCAAAAGGTGAATGGCTTTAAGTCCTTCATCGAGACTTTCTACTACATAATAATTGAGGTATGGTTCCAGCACATTCTCAACCGCTGTGCGGAATTCTTCTTTTACATAAATAATATCTGAAAGTATGGGAGCTGTATGATCCCAGCCGGCATTCTTATGAAGAAACTTTACGCTTTCCGGGTAACCTTCCATCGTGTCGATAAGACTCTTCAACAAATCATATTCATTCTGCCTTGCATCAAGCGTACGATTTTCTGCTGCAAGTTCGGCCCGTAATTTTTCAAGTTCGGCCTGTGTCTCTAATATTTGCTCTTTTGTAAAAGCATTGTGTTCCTTCAATTGTTCAAGAGTTGTCTTCTTCTCCTCAAGCTCCTGTTCTTTTTCTCTCTTCTCTTTTTCAAATTTTTCCAAAGAGGCTTCACGATTCTTTTGCTCTTCTTCTATTTGCGTAATGGTGAGCTGAAGGTTATGGATGTTAGTATCAGCAACTGCTACTTTCTTCTCAGCATCAAAGTGATTTCTTTGTAATGAAACCTGTGATTGCCGCAAAACGTCTGTTGCTGTCCGCTTTTCATCAAATATTTTTCGTCTTTCTTCAGCGTTTTCTTTTAATGTTTCAAGTTTTTCTTTCAGTTCCTCATACTTCTTTTCTTCATCAATCACCTGGTTTTTTGTAAACTCAATTCCATCGCCGATTCCCTTCAGCTGACCTTCGGCTTTCTGCAAAAACTGTTGCAGGTTGTTTTCCCTTTCTTTTAAATATTGCAAGCGCTGAACACTTAAATTCTTTTCGTTTTCTTTTCCCCGAACAGAATTATTTAATTCGTTGAATGCATGCTGCTGTTGCTGGAGCGCCCTTTCTTTCTCTATAAATCCTGTTTTCTCTTTTTCAATTGCAGCCTCTTCGGTAGCGATAGCTGCTTCGAGTGCAGATCTCTTATCTGTCTCAGCTTTCTGTTGCTCGTTCAGATCACGATAAGTGATATTAAATCCTTCAAGGGCTGCTTTTGCAAGCTCAATAGAAATCTCCTTGTAGTCTTTTTTAATCTCTAAATATTTCTCTGCCTTCTTCGCCTGGCTTTCCAGCGTTTTGAGCTGGTTATTTATTTCAAAAAGCAAATCTTCTATCCTTGCAAGGTCTTGTTCGGTAGCGTCAAGCTTAAGCTTTGCCTCGCGCTTGCGTGTCTTGTATATTGAAATGCCGGCGGCCTGTTCCAACATTCTCCTGCGGCTGTAGTCTTTATCCCTAATAATGTCATCCACCATGCCTAACTCTATGATCGCGTAGCTATCCGTAGTTACGCCGGTATCCATAAAAAGGTTATGAATGTCCTTAAGACGGCAGCTTACATCATTGAGCCGGTATTCGCTTTCGCCGTTCTTGTAATATTTACGGGTAATCGTTACCGTATTAAATTCAGTAGGGAGTAAATTTTTGGTATTGTCAAACGTAAGACTAACTTCTGCGAGCCCGCTGGCGCTTCTCGTTTTTGATCCGTTAAACACAAGGCTTTCGAGGTTTTCACTTCGCAGCTGGCTTATCTTTTGTTCACCAATCACCCAGCGAATGCTGTCAACGATGTTGCTTTTGCCGCAACCATTGGGGCCGATAACTCCTGTAATTCCTTCATCAAAATTGAGAGTAGTTTTATCTGCAAAACTTTTGAATCCTTTTATTTCCAGGCTTTTTAATCTCA
>JBDTVF010000193.1:0-5986 GCA_040007325.1 Ginsengibacter sp.
TGCCTGCGCATCATCAATTGGCAGATCCTGGCGCGTGGTAAATAAAAAGTTGTATGCAGGAAAATCGACTGCTATATGGCGAACTTCCTTACCAAGCTGGCCATTTGCACCTGTCACTAAAATTGTCTTTCCAAAGTCGCGGCTATTCATTTTTATCTTTTCAGAAATTGAAAACAAAATTATGATCACTCTCTGATAGCACCGGGTAGATCGTATCCTTATCTGAAATAATCGCCTTTTCTGCCGGAATCCTCCAATCGATCTTAAGAGAAGGATCGTTCCATGCTATACCACCCTCGCTTTCTTTGTGATAAAATGTATCGCATTTATAAAACACTTCTGCAGTTTCGCTTATCACTGAATAGCCGTGTGCAAAACCTTTTGGAATAAATAATTGCTTTTTATTCTCAGCAGACAATTCTATCGAGTAAGTCTTTCCGTAGGTTGGAGAGTCTTTTCGGATATCAACTGCCACATCGATGATACTACCTCGCAGGCATCTAATAAGTTTCGTTTGAGCAAAAGGGCTTTTCTGGAAATGAAGCCCACGTATTACCCCAAAGGATGAACTGGCCTGGTTGTCCTGTATAAAAACTATATCTACATCGTCAGCGGAAAAAGCTTTTTGATTATAGCTTTCAAAAAAATAACCTCTTCTATCTTCAAATATCTTAGGTGTATAAACTAATAGCCCGGGAAAATCAGTTTTTTCAAATGGCATTTTTTGAATTTAGTTACGTGTTTTGATTTCATTCTCTACGCCAGCCTCTTCCGTATAAATATTCCTGAAATACTCAATTGTCTGTTTCAATCCTACTTCAAATTTTGTAGTCGGGTCATATTTAAGAAAATTTTTAGCAAGTGAAATATCAGCCAGCGAGTTTCTTATATCTCCAGATCTCGGTTCGCGGTAGGACGCTTCGTGAGCCATTCCTAAATCGCGCCTGATTTCATTATACAGGTGATTGATGGAATAGTTTTCACCGACAGCTACATTATACACTTTGTTGTTTGCAGCAGGATTTTTAGAAAGCAGTCCTTTAATATTTACCTGCACGGCATTGTCAACATAAGTAAAGTCACGTGTCTGTTTACCATCACCATTTATGTGTGCCGGCGTATGTGTCATGATAGCTTTCACAAAAAGCGGAATAACCGCAGCGTAAGGGCCATCAGGATCCTGCCTTGGGCCGAATATATTGAAGTACCTGAAACCAATTAAGGGAATACCATATGCTTCGCTAAACACCTGCGCATACAATTCATCTGCCTTCTTGCTTACTGCGTAAGGAGACAAACAATTGCCTGTCTTTTCCTCCTTCTTTGGCAAAGAAGGTTCATCACCATACACGGATGACGACGAGGCATAAACGATCTTCTTTACATTATTACCTACAGCCGCTTTTACCATATTTACAAATCCACCCACGTTTACATCATTGGTTTTCTCAGGTTCTTTTATTGATCTTGGTACAGAGCCCAATGCAGCCTGGTGGCTGATAAAATCAATTCCTGTGCAGGCCTTCCTGCATGTGTCAATATCTGTAATGTCTCCATTGATGAATTCAAAGCCATCGTACGCCCGCAGTATTTTAAGATTGGATTCGAAGCCGTTGGACATATTGTCAAGCACACGGACTTTACCTGCATTATTTCTCAGGAGATATTCTGCGATGTGACTGCCAATAAAACCGGCGCCACCAGTAATAAGAAAGGATAATTTATCGAGTTCGCCTTCGTGAAATGTATTATTCAAAACTTATTTTTTTGCGAAGATCGTGCAACGGGATTATTATAGACTCCAGTATTTTCTGCTACTTATTTTACCACGAAAAATGCCTTTTACATCTGCGACGATTCCGTGTGATTTGGTGATCGCTGCAAATGCCGCATCATTCATATTCATGTATGCCCTGTGAGGAACGGTCACAATCACAGCTTCGTAATCACTTGCCAGCTCTTTGGTAAGTTCAAAGCCATATTCATGCATTAATTCTTCACTACTTGCATGAGGATCGGTAACATCCACCTGCAATGAATATGACTTCAACTCCCTGACCACATCAGCCACTTTTGAATTCCTAATGTCACTTACATTTTCTTTAAACGTTGCCCCCATTATCAATACTTTGGCTTTTTTTAAGTCCCCATTGCTTTGAATAATATGCTGCAATATCTTTTTTGCAATGTAAGCAGCCATACCATCATTAATGGCACGGCCGGCCAGAATTACCTGGGAATTATATCCAAGTTTATTAGACTTATAAGTAAGATAGTATGGATCCACGCCAATACAATGTCCGCCAACAAGTCCAGGCTGAAATTTGAGAAAATTCCACTTAGTGCCGGCGGCTTCCAATACTTCGAATGTATTTATATTCATCTTGTCAAAGATGATAGACAGTTCATTCATCAATGCAATATTCAGATCGCGTTGGGTATTCTCAATTATTTTCGCTGCCTCTGCCACCTTAATGCTTGAGGCTCTGTGAACGCCTGCAGCCACAACCAACTCGTAAACTTTAGCAATCGTATCTAAGCTTTCATCATCACAACCGCTTACCACTTTTATAATGGTTGATAACGTATGTTCTTTATCGCCCGGATTGATTCGCTCGGGAGAATAGCCGAGTTTAAAATCAATTTTATTTTTTAAACCTGATAGCTTTTCAATTACCGGAAGACAATCTTCCTCTGTACAACCAGGATACACCGTACTTTCAAAAACAACATAGTCACCTTTCTTCACCACCTTGCCAATTGTTTCACTGGCCATTTCAACAGGCACCAGATTGGGAACATTATTTTCATCAACCGGCGTTGGAACTGCTACAATGAAAAAATTTGCTTCACGCAATTTCTCCAGGCTATTTGTAAATTCGATATCACAATTGTTGAACGATTCTTTTTCAAGTTCTTTGCTTGGATCAATTCCCTGCTTCATCAATTCAATTCTACCCTCACTTATATCAAATCCAATAACAGAAATTTTTTTCGCAAATTCCAGTGCGATGGGAAGGCCTACATATCCCAGCCCGATCACTGCCAACTTCTTTTTCTTATTAACTAAATCTTCGTACATATTTACTTCCTCCTGCTTTCAAATTCTTTTGGCAGTTTATAAAGATCATCTTTTGATAAAGACTTAAAATAATCGTAAGTAATTTTTAAACCTTCAGCCCTGTTTACTTTCGGCTCCCAATTCAATAAAGCTCTGGCCTTTGAAATGTCGGGCTGACGCTGCTTGGGATCATCCTGTGGCAATGGGTGGTATGCGATTTTTTGTTTAGTACCCGTGAGAGCAATTATTTCTTCGGCAAATTCTTTCAAAGTGATTTGGTCAGGATTACCAATATTTACCGGCATTGCATAGTCGCTAATCAGCAGCCTGAAAATTCCTTCAACAAGATCGGAGACATAACAAAAACTTCTTGTCTGGCTGCCATCTCCGAAAACTGTCAGGTCTTCGCCCCGCAGCGCCTGCCCAATAAATGCCGGTAATGCTCTTCCATCATTAAGTCGCATTCTTGGGCCATAGGTATTGAAAATTCTTACAATCCTTGTTTCAAGACCATGAAAAGTATGATACGCCGTTGTTATCGCTTCCTGGAAACGTTTCGCTTCATCATAAACACCTCTTGGGCCAATCGGGTTTACATTACCCCAATAATCTTCACTTTGAGGATGTACTAACGGATCGCCATACACTTCACTGGTAGAGGCAACTAATATTCTTGCATTTTTAGAAAGCGCAAGGCCAAGACAATTGTGAGTGCCAAGAGAACCAACCTTCAAGGTCTGTATGGGAATTTTTAAATAGTCAATAGGGCTTGCCGGCGATGCGAAATGCAGGATGTAATCAAGCTTACCGGGTACATAAATAAATCTCGATACGTCGCAATTATAGAATTCGAATTCCTTAAGTTTAAAAAGATGCTCGATATTCTTAAGATCACCTGTGATAAGATTATCCATTCCTATCACATTCATGCCTTCACTAATAAAACGATCGCATAAATGAGATCCTAAAAAACCAGCAGCTCCGGTGACTAATACCCGGGCTCCCATTAGGTTCTTTGATGATGAGGCTGGTGATGATTTTGACGAGTTATCTTTATCCATGTAGGTAAATGATTCAGTGATTAATTCCTTCTTATGATTTTAAAGCAGCTGCCACTACCTTTCTTCCAATACTTACATAGTGAAAGCCGCATTCCTGCATACGCACCAGGTCAAAAAGATTTCGTCCGTCAAATATTACATTACCCGTAAGTAGCGATTTCATTTTGTTAAAATCCGGCGTACGGAATTCGCTCCATTCGGTGGCTATCACAAGCGCATCAGCTCCGTCTAAAGCATCGTACTGATTTTCGGCGTAAGTAATCTTATCACCAATTTCCATCTTCACGTTCGGCATAGCTTCCGGGTCGTAAGCAATGATCGATGCACCATTATCCAAAAGGTCATGTATCATTGTCAATGCCGGAGCTTCCCTGATGTCATCAGTATTTGGCTTAAAAGCAAGCCCCCAAAGTGCAATTTTTTTGCCTTTAAGTTTATTGTCAAAATAGGTTTTTATCTTAGGTAATAAATGATGCTTTTGGGTTTCATTCACTTTCATTACCGCTTCTAATATCTGGAAGTCGTAAGATACCTGGTGAGATGACTTTGCCAGCGCTTTTACATCCTTTGGAAAGCAGCTGCCGCCATAACCAATACCCGGGAATAAAAATCTGCGCCCAATCCTTTCGTCACTACCCAATCCCCTCCTAACCATATCCACATCTGCGCCCATCTTCTCACATAGCTGGCCTATTTCATTCATAAATGAAATTTTGGTCGCCAGGAAAGAATTTGCCGCATACTTAGTTAGCTCTGCCGATTTTTCATCCATGTAAAGGATAGGATTTCCCTGTCTTACGAAAGGTGCGTATAATTCGCCGAGTAATTTTTTTGATCTTTCTGATGAGGTTCCGATAACTACCCGATCAGGCTTCATGAAGTCATCGACGGCAACACCTTCGCGTAAAAATTCAGGGTTGCTTACAACATCAAATGAATCTTCAATACCATCGTTATTCGACTCTTTCGCACTTTTAAGTATTGCATCTCTTACCCTATCAGCAGTACCAACGGGCACTGTACTTTTATTGATCACAATTTTATAATCGTCTTTTTTAAGCAGTTTGCCAATGTCATGAGCAACTTTTAATACATATTTCAAATCAGCGCTTCCATCTTCATCGGGTGGTGTAGGCAATGCAAGAAATATGATCCGGGCATCTGCGATGGCATCTTTAAGAGAAGTAGTAAAATGAAGTCTTTCTTCTTTTTCATTTCTCAGGAATATTTTTTCAAGGCCGGGTTCATAGATGGTTATTTTGCCCGAGGAAAGTTTTTTTACTTTTTGCTCATCAATATCAACACAGGTTACATTGTTCCCGGTTTCTGAAAAGCATGTACCTGTTACAAGACCCACATAGCCGGTTCCTATTACTGCTAAATTCATTTTTTATTTATTTATGTATTCTAAAACTTTTTGAGTTATATAATTCAGTTGCTCTTCATCCATCTCTGTATGTATTGGCAATGATATAACTCTTTCCGTAAGCCAATCTGTTTTATCGAGGTTATATGAGGCACCGCCAAAAGCGGCAAACATTTTCTGTCTATGAGCCGGGACCGGATAGTATATCATTGACGGGACCTGGTTTTCCGCTAAGAAACTAACGAGGTCGTCCCTGTATTTCCTGGCATCGTCAACATTTTTAAGGATAAGAGTATACTGATGAAACACGTGCCTGCACCAGGCCGCTCTGTACGGAGTGGTAATTTTTTCATTGCCCGCAAAAGCATTATCATAATAATCTGCAACCTTAATCCTCGCATTAATATAGCTATCCAATAACGGAAGCTTGATATTTAATATTGCCGCCTGCAATGCATCAAGCCTTGAGTTACATCCTACTATCTCATGATAATATCT
>JBDTVF010000194.1:0-5977 GCA_040007325.1 Ginsengibacter sp.
CATAATCCCGGCTCGATACAGGAGGAGAAGTAATATCATGAATCATTACATCGCTCAAAGCATTTATACATTGCTGCGCTATAGCAACATCCTGGTTTTGCTTTTGCGCAAATACCGTTTGAAATCCAAATAGAGATAACAAACTAATTAATACTGAAAACTTGCATCTTATCATTATTATTTGCAACAATTATGAAATTATCAATCTTCTTTATTTTTCGTGCATCCTTATCCGATAAAAATCCATTATTCCTGGCAGGTATAAAACTATGGCTTTTTGTTTGTGAAAGCAGCAACCCTTTACCGGCATCATATCTTCCTGATTGGGCTCTCACGGCAAAATTATTGCCTGTAAGCAGCAAGTCTTTTAGTCCATCATGATTAAAATCATTAATTACAAAATCTCTCACAGGAAATGTCTGTGCTTCATTTACAAAAGCTTCGAAATGAAAAGCCCCGTTTTCACTGAAAAAGATTCCTGATCTGAATTCTTCGGCTTTTAAATGGGTTGCATTGGCAAATTGTTCTTGCGTAAAAATATCTTTAACTGTTGCATCACAATATGCTTTATAAGAAGGGAATTTGCTCTTTATTGATGGTACCTGGTCTATCAATTCATCCCTCGTTGGCAATGGATAACTCTTACCCTGTATATAATAACTAATGATCGCGTCAATGGAACCATTATTATCAATGTCTGCTGCATCAATAGTTACCGGTTGTTCAATGGTGGGTTTCATCTGGCTATTTAATCCATGGTTACCGGCAATAATATCCGGGTTGCCATCATTATCAATATCATCAATTTTTAAACAATTCCACCAGCCACTGGAATTGGGAATTTCAAAAATCTTTCCTTTTGACAAAAAAGGACTTTCCTTCTGCCCCCATAGAATTGTTACCGGCATGTATTCACCTGCAATTACAAGATCGGGAATGCCATCTTTGTTGAGATCACCAACAGCTGTGGCATTCACCATTCCAATACGTTTCAGAAAAGCAGGAGTTACATCTTTAAATACTCCATTATCATTCTTGAACAAATAGCTCTCGGGAGCCAACGGGTACGAACCAGTTAAAACCTGGCCGCCACGAAAAATATCAAGATCTCCATCGTGATCAAAATCGAATGCAACTACAGTTCCCCCAGAAGAATTGGTGAGCGGTAACACACCGGGCTTGACTGTAAAATTGCCTTTTCCATCATTCCAATAAATCCTATCAGCGAAGTTGTCTTCATTACCACCACTTACAACATATAGATCAATATCTCCATCATGATCCAGGTCTGCAAAAATTGCATCGACATCTTCATAATTTGCATCCTGCTCAAATATTAAATTATTTTTCAAGATAAAATTTCCTTTACCGTCATTAATATATATAGCACCCGGCTGTCCTTTTGCGCCGCCAACAAAAAAATCTTTCAAGCCGTCTCCATTTACATCGCCGGTGGCGAGTGCGGGGCCGTTCCTTGTAAATTGATGTGGCAATAAAGGCTCTCTTTTAAAGTCATTGTAATCATCCTCGACATGTTTAAAGAAATTCTCATTTTTTACCTCAGTAAATATAGCAGCGGGTTTAGTATTATCTTCTCCGGCAATAACGGCGTGGCTTTCCTGGAAAGTAATTGTTTGGTTTACCGGAGCGGCTTTTAATATTTCCTGCTTTCCATTTTGCCATATCGCTTTCACTGATATAGTTTTTCTTTTGCCCAAACCAAAAATCAGGCACGGCTCAACTGATGATTGAAAGCCGTGAACCAACTCAAGTTCCTGAATCTGTTTAAATCCATCATCATCGCTTACGATTACTTTTGTTCCAATACCGAATGGATTATTCTTGTCACCTTTAAATTTTATTTTGACATAATTGTTCTTCAAATCTTCTGCGTGATTCTGCCAGATGAATGCGGGCTGATTGATATTATTCACCACCAAATCCCAATCCCCATCATTATCAAAATCAGCATAAGCGGCACCGCTAGATAGTGATGCAATATCCATCCCCCATTTTTTACTGACATTCTCGAATTGAAGCTGCCCGTCGTTTTTAAATAAATAATTTTTTACTTCGGAGGAAGGCATTTTTTTTACCATAGTAAATAAGTCAGGCTCTGTTCCTGCCTCTTTTGCTTTCTTCACTTCATCAGGTGCAGTGTATTTCAAAAAATCAAGATTGGTGTAGTCTCTCATATAACCATTGGTTATAAAAAGATCCTGGTAGCCATCGAGATCAAAGTCCCCAAATAAAGCCGACCAACTCCAATCAGTATTTGATATGCCGGCCATTTGTCCCACCTCGCTATATTCAATTTTATTATTATCATCGCTTGCCACATGCAACATGTTGCGCATGTATTGATAGTAATATCCGTTTCTTAAAAGCATTTGGAAATAATCGTATCCATCAGGGCCTTTCAAAAGCTTTTGACGGCGATTATCTTCGGGAAGCATGTCGAGTGTAAAAAGATCAGGGAGGCCATCATTATTGATATCGCCCACATCGCAGCCCATTGAGAATTTAGATGTATGACCTAAATAAGATTGCAACGAATCCCTAAAGGTTCCGTCTTTTTGATTAATATATAAATAGTCATCTTCATCATAATCGTTAGTAACATAGAGGTCGGGCCATCCATCATTATTAAAATCGGCTACAGCCACCCCCAGTCCAAAGTTTATAGGGTTTCCTTTTATACCTGCACTGGCCGATATATCGTAATAGTGGCCATTATCATTCCTGTAAAGTTTGTCACCAGCTAAAGAATCTCTCGCAGATTTCATATAGGCAACATCAAAATTTCTGTATCGCTTTATTGAATGATTAAGAATAAAAAGATCCAAATCTCCATCGTTGTCATAATCAAAAAAGACCGCTTGTGTCGAATGCCCTTTTTCATCTACTCCGTATTCTGCAGCCATTTCTTTAAACGTCCCGTCTTTTTGATTAATGAATAAAAGATTTTTTCTCGAGTTATCGTCACCATTACCTGAGCGGCAAATGTAAATGTCGAGCCATCCATCAGCATTCACATCTGCCATGGTCACGCCGGTTTTCCAGCCATCAGCTTTTATTTTTGATTTGTTGGAAATATCCTCAAATACAAAGTTGCCTTTGTTGAGATAAATTTTTGGCTGCCCTGCATTTGCAGTAAATACTATATCCGGAAGGCCATCATTATTAATATCTCCTGCGGCTACGCCCCCTCCGTTATAGAAGTATTCATAATTTAAAACATTGGCTGACGCAGATTCGCGAATCTTATTTTCGAATTTAATATTTGTTTTCTGTGAAGGGACTATTGTAAACAGAGATTGGCCATAATTGAAAAAAGGAATAAAAATCAATAAGACAAAAGCCAATTTCATACTGAGACAAGATTAAAAAAGGGAAGATAAAAAATTAATTTTATCTCCCCTTTTCACTATCAAAACTTTAAGATATTATGGTGTATCCCACCACATACGTGTTGTAAATAAATCGGGGCCTTGTTGCGTAACTGCTGCAGCATAATTTGCATTCTGGCCTTGCTCTGACACAGGGTAAATCAAACGCCGCATAATAGTTCCATTAGTTGCATTACCCGGATAGTTAGTAGGAGTTAGTACAGGTAATCCTGTTCTCCTCCAGTTGGCCCATCCTTCAAATCCATTTAATGTTGAAGCATTCAAAATGAACATTTCAGTTTCTATCTGCACCATATTTGCGGCAAGTGTTGTGCCCGGATAAGGGTTTGCTGCCTGGTAAGCTGCCACTTGTCCCGAAAGATCCGGTGCACCTTGATTGACCGCCAATTGCGTGATAGCTGCTGCCTGTCCTGCTTTGTACTCAGTTGCGGCATCCCCGGTGTACCAGCCTCTTTCAATTGCTTCGGCCTTCATAAATTCTACCTCTGCATAAGGCAGCAAAATATAAGGGTTGGCAGCATAGTACATAATAGGATTAGGGCGTGAATAAGCATCGGGGCCTGTTTCGCCTGTGAGTGCCAATAGGCCCGCTGCATCCAGTCCGCTTGGTAAGCCCTTTTGATTTGCAGCGGTTGCGTCACCACTTTTCAAAATAGCAATGGTAGAGATACGTGGATCTATTCTTGCTTTCATCATATCTATCAATGTCTTTGACCATTGGATACTTCCTTTTGAAACTTCATTTCTATGGCCAGGGACATCCGCTTCGCCTAAATTATATGAATTAGAATTGATGGTGGGCGTACCTCCGTCATTTGCATATTTAATAGCAAAAGTTTCACTATTGCCGGTCATCACGCCGCCATCTAAAGCCTTTTTTGCCCATGTTTGCGAATTGGCTGGATCCACCTTTTGCATACGCAATGCAAGTCTTAGCATCAATGAATTTGCGAAATGCTTCCATTTAGTAACATCTCCTCCGTAAACAAAATCTGCACCGCCCGGAGTAGCCGCCGAGGCGGAGAGACCTGCGCCGGCGTCGCTTAGTTCGTTCAACATATCAGCATAAATTGCTTGCTGAGGATCATACTTCGGTGAAAAGTTCAATTCCAAAAATCCCTTGCCTGCTTCCGAATAAGGAACATCACCGTATAGATCTGTTATTAAGCTTATCTGGAGCACCTTTAAAATGCGGGCGATGTTATAGATGTTTACATTGGCCGGATCATCTTTCGCCTGGTTGATCAGGTCGACCAGTCCTTTAATTGAACGCGGATACTGGGTAACAAAATATGCTTCACTTAGATCTGCCTGGTATAAATATTTATCACCCGCGTAGAAGGTAGAAAGTGAAGAGAACATCTGAACAGTTGGTAAAGCATAAATAAGATTGGCTCTCCATGTAGCATAACCCGGATCACCGGCAGAGCCACCGAGATAAAGTTCTGCCTGGGATAAAAGATAATTCAAAGGCACGATCGGAGAATTGTTCGGATCAATATTTACCGTGTCAAAATCTTTTGTACACGATACTACTGAAAGTCCCAATGTTACGATGATTATTATTTTGCGAATCATAATTTTTTGTTTTGCAGATTGGAAATTAGAATTTCAGGTTTAGATTAATACCCATCGTACGGGTAGCAGGTAAGCCGGCAAACTCCTGGCCCTGTGCGTTATTACTTGAATATACTGATTCAGGGTCGATGATGGGTGTATGCTTCATAATCGTCCAAAGGTTTCTTCCAACCAATGATATATTTATCCCCTTTATAGGAGTTCTTTCAATCATTTTTAGCGGAATGTTGTAACCTATAATCACCTGTCGAAGCTTTATAAAGTCGGAGCTATACACAAATGGCTCTGCAAAATTATAGAGGTTGTTATAATAAGTTTGTGCAGGCACCACCACGGCGTTGGGTGTCCCGGCCTCTGTAACTCCCTGGCCTATCACACCTGTTTCTCTGCCAGGTAATGTTCCTTTGGAAAGTCCGTAACGATAAGCCAATGCATTAGTTCCTGAATAGATATAGCCACCATATTTAGCGTCGATAAGGAAGCTAACACTAATTCCTCTTATGTTAAATGTATTATTAAAACCCAAAGTCCAGGGTGAAATACCCGACCCAAAAGATTTGAGTCCTTCTGTTTCCGGTAAGCCCTGGCTATTAAATATAACCTGGCCGGTCTTTGAATCTCTTTTGAATCCATTCCCTAAAATTTGGGCAAAAGGCTTATTGATTACCTGGTAAATTGCGCTAACTCTTGGTCTTGGCTCTTCAACAAATAATTTATCCAGGCCCGGATATATTTGTACAACATTACTTTTATTATAAGCCGCGTTAAAAGACGGTTCCCAACTGAAATTTTTGGTATTAATTATTTTATAGCTCAGTAGTAATTCAACGCCTTTGTTAGTAACTTCTCCAATATTAAATAGTGCACTTGTATAGCCTGACGCCGGAGATATTGATGCACCAACGATATCATTGGTTGTTTTACGATCGTATAAAGCGAGATCAATACCAAATCTATTGTTGAATAAACGGCCTTCCAAACCCACTTCA
>JBDTVF010000195.1:0-5971 GCA_040007325.1 Ginsengibacter sp.
ACCATAAAAAATGCGAATGCGAAACAACAGGTTCATGTTTTAAACAATCCATTTAAAAATAATATTATCGTTAGGTTTGAGCGGGTGCCCTTAGGGAAAGTGATCTTACTATTAACTGATCTTTCAGGAAAGAAAATAAAAGTAAATGAACTGCCATCGGTAAATTCGCAACTTTATCAATGGGACTTAGGTCAACTGCCGGTGAGCCGTGGTATCTATATCCTCACGGCTGAAGTCGACCGCAGAAAATATTCAATTCAACTTTTAAAACAATAATCCCCTTAAACATTTTAAAATGGAACAGCATCTACAGGAAATTCGTGAACAACAAAAAAACTCGTGGAACAAATTTTCAGCAGGGTGGAAAAAATGGGATGATACGATGATGGATTTCCTGCAACCGATGGGTAATGAAATTATTAAATTGATAGAGCCGCGGGGAGATAACATTATATTGGACATCGCTTCCGGAACGGGCGAGCCCGGCCTTACGATAGCAAGTATGTTGAATGGCGGAAAAGTTGTGCTCACGGATCTTTCCGAAGACATGCTGGGGGTAGCGCGTGAGAATGCCGATAAAAAAGGAGTAAAAAATATAGAAACTATTGTGTGCGATGTTTCCGAGCTTCCCTTTGCTGACGGCACATTCGACGCTATAAGTTGCAGGTTTGGCTATATGTTCTTTCCTGATATGCTTTTAGCTACGAAGGAAATGTTCAGGGTTTTAAAATCAGGTGGCAGAATTGCAGTTTCTGTTTGGAATGTACCTGAAAAGAATTTTTGGGTAACTGCTTTTGGCGGAACGATTAACCGTATTATGGAACTGCCACAACCTCCGCCGGGAGCTCCCGGCATGTTCAGATGCGCAAAACCCGGATTAATGCAAGACTTGTTTAAAGAAGCAGGTTTTAAAAATACATCGGACAATGAGGTGACAAGCATACTGAAATGCGGAACCACTGATATATGCTGGGAAATAATGACTGAAGTTGCCGCGCCTTTTGTTTCCGCCCTGAATAAAGCTGATGACAATATGAAGAAAAAGATAAAAGATGAAGTTTACCGGGTGATAAATGACAAATATGCCGATGGGAATGTAAATATTGACGCAAGTGCTTTGGTCATTTATGGTGAGAAATGACAAGTTATTAATTTAACTATTCTTGCTGGCTGTAATGGAGGATTAGGAGCCTATTCCGGGTGTGATTTAACGACTAACTCTTTTTTATTTTTCTCTTAACATCTTTTAGAATGCTACTTGCGTAGCTAATGGTACAAAATAAAAACATGAAAAATTTACCCCCGTTGATGATTATTGTTATGATGCTATTTAGTTATGGCTCATTTGCTCAAAAAAACTCTAAAACAGATTTATCAAAATATAGTACTGCGGTATTTGCCGCCGGATGTTTCTGGCATGAAGAGGCACTATTTGAAAGTGTGAAAGGTGTAAAAGAAGCAGTATCGGGATATGCAGGAGGCCATACTAATAACCCGACTTACGAGTCTATAGAAACCGGCTCCACAGGCCATGCAGAAAGTGTAAAAGTTTACTATGATCCTTCCATGATATCTTATGCCGATTTATTGAAAGTATATTTTGCAGGGCAGGATCCTACCCAAGTAAACGGCCAGGGGCCTGATCACGGAACACAATATCGCTCTATCGCATTTTATACAAACGATTCAGAAAAAAATCAGATAGAAGATTATATTAAGAAATTAAGCGGATCCGGGAAATATAAAGCGCCAATAGCTGCACAGGTAATGCCAATGAAAAAATTCTGGGAAGCAGAAGATTATCACCAGGATTTTATTGTACACAATCCAACCCAGGGTTATGTACAGCATGTATCCATCCCGGAAATACAACATTTTCAAAAAGAATATCCCAACATGATAAAACCGGATCACAAGTTTTAAAAAAGTTGATTGAACCATACAGGCCGCTTTTATCAAGCGGCTTTTTTATTGATCCAGGATTAAGCTTTCAAACAATTTTGCCTGCAATAATATGTTCGCTTATTTTTGCAGCGTTTTCAAAAAAATATAAAATGCAACTTTCTTCTCTCCTTTCAAGATTTAATGAACCTGAAACACTGAAAATGGCCAAGCTCGGCAGAGAGCTAAGGGCTAAAGGAATTGATATAGTAGACCTGAGCCTTGGTGAGCCAGATTTTGATACGCCTGAGCATATAAAAGAAGCTGCAAAAAAAGCTATTGATGAAAACTGGAGTCATTATACCCCGGTTCCGGGTTATCTTGAACTTAGAGAAGCTGTTTGCAGAAAATTAAAACGAGATAATAACCTTGATTATTCACCTCAGCAAATAGTAGTAAGCACTGGCGCAAAACAAAGCCTTGCCAACACTGTTTTGTGCATTGTAGATGATGGAGATGAAGTAATCATTCCAACACCCTACTGGGTAACGTACTCTGAAATCGTGAGGCTCGCAAGAGGGAAAGTGGTTTTTATTCATACAACACCAGAGGCAAATTTCAAGATCACACCCGAGCAATTAGAAGCAGCTATCACACCCAAATCAAAACTTTTTATTTTTTCTTCTCCATCCAATCCTACAGGGGCAGTGTATACAAAGGACGAACTGGAAGCATTAGCAAAAGTTTTTGAAAAACATTCGCAACTGTTTATTATAAGCGATGAGATATATGAATACATCAACTATGCGCATGATGGTGGAGGGGGACACCAAAGCATCGCCCAGTTTGATGCTATAAAAGACAGGGTGATCGTTTTAAATGGCTTGAGTAAAGGATTTGCGATGACCGGCTGGAGGCTTGGTTATATAGCAGCTAATCTTGACATCGCCAAAGCCTGTGAGAAGATACAGGGACAATTTACCAGCGGCACCAACTCTATAGCACAACGTGCGGCGATTACAGCACTCGATGCCCCACTCTCAGCAACTGTTGAGATGGTTAAAAAATTTAAGATCCGTAAAGAAAGAGTGTTCGAATTATTAAAAGAGCTACCGGGCATTACGTGCACTGTACCTGATGGCGCCTTCTACATTTTTCCTGAGGTGAAAAGTTATTTTGGGAAAAAAGCAGGTGGCGAAACTATTAGTAACGCCAGCGATCTTTGTATGTTTTTATTAAATAGTGCTCACGTTTCCACTGTAACAGGAGATGCATTTGGCGAGCCTGATTGCATAAGGATCTCTTTCGCAAACAACCTTGAAAATATAGAAGAGGGTTTTAAAAGAATCAAGAAAGGATTGGCCCAGCTTAGTTAGATTAAGTCCCACAAAGGCACAAGGAACACAAAGACTTTATTTATTTGTCTCTTAGTGAGAAACCTTATTTCGCCATTTCCAAAAATTTTTCATGAAGTGTCAGCACCTGTGGTATTACTATTTGCTGCTCATCATTAATAATAACGAAATCGCATAGCCGGAGTTTTTCATCTTCATCCATTTGCTTGCTCATTCTTGCTTCCACCTCCTTTGCGGTAATACCGTCACGATCTATTGCCCGCTGAACGCGAAGATCTTTGGGAGCCTTCACGCCGATTACATAATCAAGATATTCGTTGGAACCACTTTCAAAAATCAATGCCGCTTCTTTAAGAACATACGGTGCGGCTTGCATTTGCATCCAATTAGCAGCATCTTTTATAGTGACGGGATGAACTAAAGAATTCAGCAGTTTCATTTTTTCATCGTTATGAAATACCTCTCCGGCGAGATACTTACGATCAAGTATACCATTAGAGTATGATGCTACTCCAAAGTGATGTATAATCGACGATTTTAAATCTTCATTCCCCGTCATCAATCTTTTTGATGCTGCATCAGAATAATAAACAGGAATGCCCAATACTTCAAAGATGGCGGCTACAGTACTCTTGCCGCTACCGATACCACCGGTTAATCCGATTTTAAGCATAAGGAACCCCAACCCCTAAAGGGGCTTTAAACATTAAAAAAAATTATTTCGATTAAGATAAATAATTCTCTACCCCTTGTCCCACGGCTTCTCCCCTTAGGGGATAGGGGTGGTTCATTTAATGGGCGCTACCGGCTTATTGATATTAGCCGTCCATTCCATACTCACCGCACTCTTTTCAACTTTGAGATAACTACCGGGATTTATTTCGAGCATCATGGTGCCATCCTCGTTTACCTTATTTACAGTGCCATGTATACCGGCAATGGTAACTATCTTATCACCTTTTTGAAGGTTTGTAAGAAATTGCTTTTGTTGCTTTGCTTTCTTAGCCTGCGGCCTTATCATAAACATCCAGAAAACAAGTATCATGAGGCCCAGGAAAATAAACTGGAAACCACCACCGCCTGAACTGCCTTGTCCTAACATTAAAAAAACCATTGCTAAATTCATATTATCTGATTTGAAAGTGCTGTTTACTTTACAGCTTTTATTAAAAAATTATTTATTCGCACTCTCTACCTCGCCTGTAAGCTGCAGCACGGGAAATTTAGGATATGCATTTGATGTTACAGTGATGTCTTTATGAACAGGTCCTACCCTGCCTTTGCTGTTAAACACGACTTTTAAAAAACCTGTTTCACCGGGTTTAATGGGCTCTTCAGGTTTCTCGGGAACGGTGCAGCCGCAGCTCGCAATTGCTGACGATATTATCAAAGGATTTTTGCCTGTATTCTTAAAACGGTAACTATATTCCACTAAGGCGCCATCGGTTACCTTACCGAAATTGTATGCAGAATCAATGATTTGAACCGTTGTAGAATCGCTAAATTTCTGACCGGCATTTGCAAACTGTACATCAGCTTTGTTCTTCGAATTCCGGATATCGCAGGAAGCTAAAACACATAACACCAAGAGGCTTCCAAAAACTTTATTCATAGTTTTTCTATTTTTTTGCAAAGGTATTATAAAACACTGTTTTTGAAATTCTTCTTATGGATTTTATCCTGCGCAGCCAGTTCCTTAAGTATATTATCTAATATCCCGTTTACAAAGTGGCCGCTCTGTTCTGTACTATATTCTTTCGCGAGATCGATGTACTCATTGATTGTCACTTTAGTAGGAATGGTTTCAAAATACAGGAATTCACAAACGCCCATTTCCATCAGTATCATATCGAGCGCCGCGATACGCTCTGCATCCCAGTTTTTTAATTTTGGTTTTATGAGCTCGCGGCAATATTCTTTTTTTTCAATTACACTCTGCAATAGGTCCACAGCAAAATCCATTTTTTCTTTCCCCGTTAGCTCCGTGAAATTAAAGGCTGCAGGTTTTTGCCAAAGAGTACTCATCAGCACAATCATCATATCCACATCATCATCCCAATGAATAAATTTCTCTTCTACATCACTTATGAAATGCTCGTTGGGAAGCATAAGATTATCAAATATGAATTCGAGGATCTTTTTTTCAGATTTTTTATCACGGGAATTTGCTTTAACGTATTCCTGGTATTCGGGTGAAGCAACTAATGACAGGTAGCTTTTTTTTATTAACTCGTCATCAATAAGGTATTTAACCTTTAATTGCTCTGCCGACTTTTTGAAAGTTGCATTTTCAAGAATCGCCCACACGATTTCATTCCCTGCAATTTTTATATTCACATTCAGATCATATGCCGAGGGTAAATGCTTTTGCGATTTCTGTACCGCATCCCTTTCTGCGAAGCGGGCAACTTCAATAATGTAATAAACGAGATAGGTAAACAATTGCTGTGAATGCTCCAGCTTCTTTTTCAATATTTGCAGCGGCTCACCGGGGTGGGTTTCATTGTTCATCGATTCAATGCTGTACAGGGTCTGCATCACTTTCACCCGTATATTTCTTCTGCTTAGCATGTATTAAAGAACTATTTAGAGGGCGCAAAGATAATGGGAAAATGATTAGGAGGGATTGTTACGGAAAGACTATGATAATATGATAAAAATTTCACGAAATACGATTTTTTTGATTGAATAGGATAAGGCAGAAAAAGGATTTAAAACATTCGCATATATTTGAG
>JBDTVF010000196.1:0-5971 GCA_040007325.1 Ginsengibacter sp.
TTGTATCAATATTTTCAAACTTTTTTTTCCATGTTTGATACACACGTAATTCATCGGAACATTGCTTCTCCTGTATTTCGTTATTCTTATTTGCTATGAAACACCAGCCATGCATATCATCAATATATCCATTGTGGTCATCGTCAATTCCATTGCCGGGTATTTCCTGTTTATTGGTCCAGATAAAATCTTTTAGTTCTTCATGTGCTGTATCAATGCAATTATCAATAATAGCAACAATCACTGGTTTCGATTTCCTTCCCTTTAAATATTCATAGGCTTGATCCAAACTGATGCCGGGTATTGAATCTTTTTTCCAATCAGCCTGCCACCAGTCATGGGGGCGTTTGGCAGGATGCACTGCACCTGATTGCGCAATACCGAAGTTGTATGACAGCAGCAGTAATACAGTTATTGCGGCAATTAAATTTCTATACATAAGAATATTTATTTTTTCTTTCTTGTCATCTCGGCCGCCAGCCTCACTGCATTGTATGCATTTACAATACCGCCACTTTTTGATAACAAACTAAAAGAAATTTTATTCGTAAAACCAGCATGAATGGGAGGCAGAACCATTACACTGGGTTTATAAACCGATTTCACCAATATCTCTTTTACTTGTTCTGCTGTAAGTGTTGGGAAATAAGATTTCAATAGAGCGGCCACACCAACTACAATCGGGCAAGCAGCGCTTGTTCCGCCGAAGTTGCCGTATTGATTACCGGGTTCGGTTGAAAAGATCGCAACACCCGGCGCAAAAAGATCAACCCTTTTTTTACTAAAATCCGAAAATGCCGCGACTAAACTATCATTCATTAGCGCAGTTGTTGCGCCGACACGTAGATAAGTATCATGCTCATTCCCGTTAAGGCCTTGCCCAATAAAATATTTTTCCGAATCCAAATTCTTTCCATTATTGCCGGCACCTTGAATGATTAAAACATGGTGTTGATCAGCGTAGTCAAACGCCTCCTTCATTTCTTTTATGTTTTCTGAGAAGGAAATATCAGACCTGCCACTTATGTTAATAATAAAGGCTCCATTGTCCACAGCATAATGGATAGCCGCATAAACATCTTTCTCGTCAAAACCGCCATTCGGCACCAAGGTTACCAATGGCATAAGCATTACATTATCTGCGATGCCTTTAATGCCTTTATTATTATACCGGTTTGCACCAATAATTCCCGCAATTGGTGTTGCATGTTTGCCGCCTATCTGCTTCAGGTTAATCGATGGCGTACCGTAGTAAAGGTCTTTAAAATTTTGAGGATCGTCTCCCAGCATTTGCCTGAAATTAGTTGTTGTATCAGCATATTTATATTTGTCCCATAATATAAATTGCCCAAAGCCTTGTACAAATCCGGGTATTGTTTTGTTGTCTTTGTCGAAGTCAGTAACTGTTTCTTCCCAATTCTTATCTTTTGTAATAATTAGTAAAAATAGCTGGTTAAGTATCGAATCATAACGGTCAGAAAATGAAAGTGAAGCAAAAGGGACATCATATAAAAACTTGTTCCCATAATTTTTGCAGAGATTATCGAGGTAGTTTACAAACCTTGCAGAGTCCATTGTTAGTGTCACGGAATCAATTGGTAATTGGCTTGCCAATTCGTATATTTTCCATTTTTCTGCCAGTGTTTTTTTTGCCGAAACGTACCAATCATATTCTATTTTTTCTTCGTCATTTAATTTTGTTGTATCAATGTTTTCAAATCTATTTTTCCAGTCTTTGTATAAACCTATTTCACCGGAAGATTGTTTTTCCTGTATCACACTATTTGTGTTGGCAATAAAACACCAGCCATGTACGTCATCTATATATCCATTGTGGTCATCATCAATTCCATTGCCGGGTATTTCCTTTTTATTGGCCCAGATAAAATCTTTTAGTTCTTCATGTGCTGTATCTATGCAATTATCTATGATGGCTACAATAACGGTCTTTGATTTTCGACCTTGTAAATATTCATACGCCTGGCCTAAGCTAATGCCGGGTATTGAATCTTTTTTCCAATCTGCCTGCCACCAGTCATGTGGGCGTTTAGCAGGATTAGCTGCTCCATTCTGAGCGTTGCTATATAAAATGCAAATACAGCAAAGTTGAAATGCAAGTATTAGTTTAAGCATGATTTGAATTTTTCAGGTTTAAGATATTTTATCAATCCTTTGTTAACCTGGTCAACAGTAAGATTTGTTATTTTCTTTATGCTGATGTTAGATTGTCCAGTTCTGCTTTTGCAAATACTATTGTGTGTTCGTTTTAATTAGTGGAGTTCTAAACTTGGCCATTTTTTTCCATCGCGTAAATAATAATCAAAGAATACTTTTATTTGCCGTTCCCTCTCGGATTTAAACTCACGAACACCATGACCGCCGCCTTCAAAGAGCGACAACCGGAATGGTTGTTTCAATTCATAGAATTTTCTTGCCAGGTCAAACACCTGTAGTGTCGTAACTGTGCCATCACCAGTCCCCTGGATGATAAATATTGGTGTTGTTCTACAAATATTGTTGGCAAATTCAATAGGCGACCGTTTTTTAATAAAGCTTTCCTTATTTTCCCTGTATTCGGGCAGCCAATTGTAGAACATACTATCTGAATTAAAGTTTGTATGTTCAATTGCTTGTTTAAAATCAGCAATGCCTGATAATACCACCGCTGCTTTTATCAAATTAGTCTTTGTCAGGGCTAAGTATGTCATCATACCACCACGGCTCGATCCCTCCATACCTATTCTTGAAGTATCAGCATTTTCTACATTATTTAGTAGTGGAAAAAGGTTTAGTACATCATCAATGTCTTTGCCCCCAAACTCCTCTTTACCTTCACCACCTGCATTACCTCTATATTGACTCGCGACTACCACATAACCATTATAACTAAGAAAGCCAGCCAGTGCAATAAATGAGTAATCCGAAATAGCACTATTTTCCCGATTTCCACCTCTATTCCAGATGATACATGGGTATTTCCCATTTTGCTTTGGAACAGACATATATCCTTTCACTCTTAGTCCGTCAGATAAGTAAGTGATATGAAAAAAATTAACTGTCTCTATCAATTTCCAATCAAAATATTTTGCGTCTCTTACTTTAATGCTGTCAGGTAATTCAAAAGGAACCTGGTCAATAATTTTTCCATCTTGTGATTTTGCTTGAAAATAATTCAGGAAGATGATTAATAAAAACAAGTATTTCATACTGAAAATTTTAAATGGCGCACAGCCGCCAGTGCCTGCTATTACTATCGCTCAGCAAAGTATTTTAGTTTTAAATTGAATGAATTTTATCCATCTTATTTATTTCTGTTATTGAAACTCCTTATCCCCGCACTGCCATAGCAGAAACGCATATTGTAATGCTGTTTGCGCATAATGTTCATTGATGGTGCTGCCACCAAAATGGCCGCCTTTATAATTTACAGATAGTAAGGTTGGAGTAGAAGAGTTATTGGCAGCCTGCATGGCAGCTACAAATTCTCCGGGAATCCAGCTATCAACACGTGGATCATTAAAGCCTGTTGTAATAAGTTGGGCGGGATATTGCGTATTTGGTTTTACATGATATAATGCATCCATTTCAATCAATGCTTTGCCTTCAACAGAATCTTTCATTGTGCCAAACTCCGAAATATTGCCAGGCCCGTTAGGCGTTGTTTCAGCCCGGATCGGGTTAAGCATGCCAGCTATAATAATAGCAACCTTGTAAAGATTCGGGCGTTCGGTTATGGCTCTTCCTACCAAAATACCACCGGCACTTGCGGATTTGCATCCAAGCTTTTGGCTGGTGGTATATTTATTTTTAATTAGCCAATCGGCACAGGCATTAAAATCTTTCCAGGTATTAGGTTTGGTGGTTTTAAAGCCTGCAAAGTGCCAGTCCTCACCTTTCTCTCCCCCACCACGCACGTGCGCCGCCGCAAACACAACACCCCGGTTAAGCAAAGGCAATTTCAATTTAGCAAAAGATTCACTGTAGGAACTTCCATAACTTCCGTAACCTTCCAGCATGCAAACATTACTCCCATCTTTTTTTAAATATTTTTTGTTATAGATAATGCTCAGCGGAACAAGTGTTCCGTCATACGAAGGCACTTCCACTTCTTCCACTGATAGGTCGTCAATGCCAGGATAATTAATTTCAGTATGAAATGGACCGTTTGAAAATTTTCCGGTAGTCAAATCATATTGATAAAAATTTCGTGGTGTAGTCCAGCCACTTGTTACAACACTGCATTCGTCTGTAAACGGCCCGTATGGGAAAATATCCAAATTCCCCTTTATAGAAGAGTGGATCTCTTTTGTTTTATCTGTTGCATAATTGTAAACCACAGATTTTTGAAGCAGGTCATTTTTATTCAGATTAATCACCATGTAATCTTTGGCTATTGCGAAAAAACCAATTTTCCAATCTTTATCTCCGGCAAATATTTCCTGTGCCGATGCAATGTTGCCGTCCGGCAATGTTACCATCACCAAACGGTAATGATTGTTTCCTTTCGAAGTAAGACAATAAATATCTTTACCATGCGCCTGGATCGTATTTATCTTATCTGCATATTCACAAAATGATTTCCAGTTTATCCGGTCATTTTTCAATTCATTTACGGGTGCATAAAATATTTCATTGCTGTTGTTTATATGTGCTTCGGCAAATACAAATGGGCAATTATAAAAAGTTTCCACAACTGGCCATAGCGAGTTGTCAAGATGCAATTCAGGATACTTTTCAGCGCTCATTATCTCTTTATCGGACGATTCAGGTGTGCCGATAATATGAAGCATTCTTTTAGCGCTGTTTTCGCTAACATGCGGATCACTGGTTTTTCGTTTTGCATAGATTATTTCGTTGTTTGTGCCTGCTACAAATGAAGCATCCTGTGTATTGCCAATTGCATCAGCCAGCCATTTTCCGGTTTGTATTTCCATAATGCGCATTATTCCTATCTCCATGCCTTGTTCACTCATATTAAATACGGCGTATTTACCATCTATGCTTACATCAAAATGATTTACGTCCATCACTTTCCCGTTTTCATACTTTGAAGGATCAAAGATTAAAACATCTTTTGCTTCGGGTGTAATGCGATAATAATATTTATAGGCCTGGTCACCGGGCAATCTTTTCATTACTATAAATCCTTTTTCTGTGAGCGCCATTTGACCATACTGCACGTCTAGTACTTTATCTATTTGCACCATTTCATTTATAAGAATTTGTTGCCCAGGCACTTTGCTCATTACCTCGTTTGTGTAATCTGCCTGGGCTTTGAACCAATTTTTAACGCTGCTGTCATTTAAATTTTCAAGCCAGCGGTAAGGGTCTTTAATGGTTGTACCAAAATAGGTATCACTGCTATCAACCGTTTTTGTTGCAGGGTAATTGTATTGCGCAAAAGACGTTATGCATATCAATACAAACAGTGATGAAATCATAACTCTCATGTAGGTGATTTTAGTTTTAAATTGAATGAATTTCAGGCATCTGATTTATTTCTTTTTGTGTTTGGGCAAAACATGAAACTCTAATTGAAAACTGCATCATGAATGAAAAAATAAATTTGAGTTTCATAAATTTCGATTGCTTTTCATAAGAGGTGACACCTTTTGCAAAGGGATCATCGCTGCGAAAGTCTCTGAGAAAGGTGTCACCTCTACGCAGAAAATCGGTTAGCAAATGACGCATAACGAAAAGATATTTTCGATGTGCAGTAACAGAATTCCGTCACACCCGGTCTTGTAACCACTATCATTTAGCCAACCTATACTATTAACGATTGATACCGATTGATGAATCGGTATGTGTTTGCAGTACAGCAAGGGTGCTTACCTGCTGCTGCAGTTTTTCTAATTTTGCTGCCAGGCTGTTCAACTTATTTAGCAGTGCAGTATTATCAATTTCCAATTTCTTATTTTTTTGTTGCAGGGCTTCAATTGCTTCGGTACGTTTTTCCAATGCCTGTATG
>JBDTVF010000197.1:0-5964 GCA_040007325.1 Ginsengibacter sp.
AAAATAATTATTATTATATACCATTTAAATTTCACTCTCCATTTTACAATTGCTTTAAATAATGACTTTAGACTGTTTTTTCCAAAATAAATTCCTGTGAGTATGATGGCTATAATTCCTGGTGAAAGTGTACAAATTGTTTGAAGTCCTTTTGAAATATTTATGGCTGCATATCCATGTTTGGTTAAGGCCATTGGAATTTCTACTGACCATGTAAGAATGTAAGTTAAAAGGACAAATATAAATCCTACGTGTTTTTTCATCGTTTCTTCTGGTAAATCTTTTTGTAAAATGGTCTGAAAATATTACCGCCAACGGGCGGGGCTTTGTGCTGCGCTTGACGTTTTAACTTCCAGCCCAGCAACCGAAGACCGGCAGAATTACTAAAGTTGAAGGTAACAAATAAAAGTTGAGCGATGCTCGTCCAGCCCCGAACAAATGCCCAGAAAAGTTACTGCTGCTTGGGCAGGACAACGTCCTGCCAGCCTTGCCCAGTTCGTGTTAGCGGTAGTTTTTAAAACCACATTAGCTTTATTTTTGTCGATCCCTAAGCATTTTGACGGTAAAATTTATTAACAATCCCGACAAAGCACCAATCACAAAAATTGACAAGAATTCTATAGCTCTAATATTCTCGATACCTTTAAGTCTGTAATAATTTCCTATAGACAGAAATAGTAAAAACAAGATGATGATTAATTTACGCCTTTCCATTGAATTAAGATTTATTGAGTGATAAAGAAGAGTGTTGCTATTAAAATTACCGCTAACGTTTACGCATTGGCGATGGCTGGGCATTCAATGAATTTTCAGCCGGAAACAAAAGTACAGTAAATGAACAAATAGTTGAGATTAAGATTCATAGCTCAATACAGAATTTTCAGCCCGGAACTACAGCCCAATAGGGAACAAAAAGCTGAAGAAAGGCACGTCTCGCCCAGCTATCGCCAATGCGATGTAAGCGGTTCGTGCATGTCGTCAGTACGCCACTGATAATTTTAAATGTCCGCCTAAACCTTCTCTCACGATACGCATAAGTGTAGAAAGTCTTATGTCACTTGCGTTATTTTCAATTCTGGAAATGTAGGATTTTGTCGTACCACATTTTGCCGCAAGTTGTTCTTGCGTAAGGTTTTGCTCCTGACGCATTTCCTGAATAAGTACTCCTAATTTAAAAGCTTCAAACTCTTGTTCGTATGCTTCTCTTTTCTTTGTTCCGCGCTTTCCATATTGTTTGTCAAGATGGTCGGAAAAAGAAGTCAGGTTTTTATTTTTTGTTTCTACCTTTTTCATTGAAGTATTCTTTTTTAATTTTTTTTGCTAATTCAATTTCGTTCCTTGGTGTTTTTTGAGTTTTCTTTTGAAAGCCGTTTGCAACCACTATCATTTGTCCTTCGTCAAAAAATGAAAATACTCGAAAAATGTTGCCCCCAACTTCCACTCTGATTTCGTAAATCCCGTCTTCCATGTATTGAAAATATTTCTTCGGAACTCTGTCAATGGTTGCAATAAGCTCAAGTGTCCAGTTGAACTTTTTTTGCACGTCTTCAGTCAACTCGTTAAAGAAGTCCAGGAAGTAACGTTTGTAGTAAAATATGTTCCGAATAAAATTTTGTTCCACAAAAGCAAAGTTAGCTAATTAGAGAACTTTGTCAAAATTTAATTTTGCTGTAAAATGTGATTTTTTTTTGCTGTCCAGAGTTGAAAATAGGTGCAATTTGCATGACCGCTTACGGTTGTATTTATGTTATTAGACGCAACCTATACTTTTGTAAGACCTTCAATACCAATAGTAGCTAACTTCGTTTTTTGTATTGTCGCGTTGCGTCAATGCTGCGGGGTTGTATTCTAATTACTATTCTAAAGTAATGGATTTATTAAGCACCTCCAAAACATTCGAAATGAGATTGCCAAACTTGTACAGATTGGCAATTAAAAATTTGTCTTGATTTTTTATGGCAATATAAGATGCAGGTCGCCGAACTGGTGCCAATAATATTCCCGCTTTATCGCTTCTTTATAGGCGTTGTTAATATGATCAAAGCCAGCCACGGTCTGTAGTATATTCAGGTGAGATGCATTGGGTTCATGAAAACCTGTGAGCAAGCCGTCGGTCACTTTCATGGTATATCCATCTTCAATAAAGAGATCAGTATTCCCCCGATACGACATTACGTTTCCATGTTCATCAGCCGCTGTTTCAATAGCCCTGATAGCCGTAGTACCTACAGCAATTATTCGCCTGCCATGCTGTTTAGCATGATTGATAGTCGCTGCCGCAACGGGATCTATTTCCATATACTCCGGGTAAGGGGTTTCATGTTCTTCAACGCTTGAAACGCCAGTGTGTAAAAGAACAGGAACGATCGATATGCCTTTTTTTAAAAGCCTTTCAATTAAAGAAACAGTAAATCCGCGGCCCGCTGAAGGCATTTCGGAACTACCCGGATGAAATGAAAAATAAGTTTGATAATAAGACAAAGGATAAACCCGATCCAGGTTTTCATACTGTATAGGTTTTGCATGATTGGCGAGATATTCTTCTGCCGGCCGGTTGCAGTTGAACGCTGCAATCCACAGGTCAAGCCACTGATCATCGTTGTAAAATTTTTGCTGTAGTGTAAGCGATGCCGATAGTGGCAGTGGAAAGGTCATTCCCTCTTCGCCTTCTTTCCAGCGTTTGGTTTTGTTGCCTGATGATTCTCTTATCTCAACCAGCCACAAGTCGCCTTGCATCTTCGTGCTGAAGTGTAGCCTGCCTTCGCGATTGCCCGGTAATGTAACAGGCAATGCTGATGGTAATGTAGCAGATGTGTTTACTACAAGTACATCGTCTTGTTGAAGAAATGTACTTAGATGATTAAAAGTTGAATGTTCAATTTTTTCTTCATCTGATGTCACCATTAATCTTACTTCATCACGCTTCATGTTTCTTTCCTCTGTAGGTAAAGGGCAGGCGAGATGTGTCGGCAATTCAAATTGTATAATGGATGGTGTTGTTTCGTTCATATTAATTCCTCCTTTAGTATTGCGGACGCGGTGTAGCGTCCGTTGGGGAAATTGTTTTCAATTAAATTGATGAGTGCAGGCACAGCCTGTTCTTCAGGCGCAGGCCTGTCAGTTATGTCCTGCTCTGGAAAAGCAAGTTGATGCATTTCAGTTCGCATATCACCGGGGTCAAATGAATAAAATTTGTATGATGGATTTTCTTTTCCAAGAATAGCCGTCATGTGATCGAGACCAGCTTTGCTGCCGCCGTAAGCACCCCAATTTTTATATGCTTCTGCGCCGGCATCGCTGCTCACATTCACGATCGCAGCATTCTTCTGCAGGAAGGGTTTTACTTTTTGCAGAATTGAAATGGGTGCGATCATATTTGTATGAAAGACCACATGCAGATCATCGATCGGATGCTCAAGCAATGTGGGCATCGGTGAAATGCCGAGCGCAGATGCATTGTTAACGATAAGATCTAATTTCCAGTTATCCTGTTGCAGGGCTTCTGCAAGTTGAAGCAAATGAATCTCATCTCGTACATCACCGGAAATAGCAATTACATCAGTAAGTAATGACAACTCATTTTTTGCTTGTAATAGTTGTTTCGCATTTCTTGCATTTATCAAAAGCCTCCATCCTTTGCGGGCAAGTTCTTTTGCCAATGCATATCCTAATCCTTTTGACGCCCCTGTGATAAGGGCAGTTTTTTTATGTATCATAATTTATAGATTTTGCTTTTTTAATAATGCGAAGGTCACCTGTTTCAAGGCCGTAAAAAACGTACTAAAGGACAGAACTTATCCTGTACGATAGTCCAGTGCTATAAAAAATTTGAGGAGCTGGGTAATTAATTGTTGAGTACGCCGCGTTGGATGGCGTTGTTCACTGCTTCGGTGCGATTACCTGCAAGTAGCTTTGAAAGGATGGAGGTAATGTGAAACTTGATCGTGCGTTCTGCCAGAAAAAGTTGACCGGCAATTTGTTTATTTGATAGCCCTTTTTTTACCAGGGTCAGTACTTCGAGCTCGCGATTGGTGAGGGGAGAGGTGGGATAATGAAAATTCCTTTTTTCGTTTTTTGCTGGCTCCTTCTCTTCCGCTTCGCCGGCAATAAGTGATAATTGTTCCTGCAATTCTTCAGTCTCCTGTACAGCATATTTTATTTGAAGCAATGCTTTGTCGATTTGCTCTTGTTCCAAAAAAGTATTTGCATGTCGCAGTGTGCTCAATAATTCTTCTATGCGTGGCTGTAGTATTCTTTGTTTTATTTCATTCAAAACATTCTCCTGGCTCACGGCAGGGTTTGTGTACGATTCTTGCAGGCGTGTTCTTTGAATGGCTATTCCAATAAGTTCTGCGATGGTGTTTAGCAGTGATAGTTGCCCGTCATTTAATTTTTGGGATTCTTTACTCACAAGATTTATCAAACCTACTTTTTGACCTTGTGTGGTTATAGGTATCGTAGCATGAAACTTAAGATCTCTTGTACCCGTTTTAATACTCTTTAATCGTGAACATGCAATCTCACTTATGTTCCTCGCTTTGGAAATATCGTTGGACAGATACTTTTCAATGCAGTAGCACCAACCTGAAAGTCGCTCCGGGTGGTTACTTAAAGCAGGCGGCAGATTATATGACGCAGCGAGATATACAGATTGGATGTCCGGTTGCACCAGCCATATCCAGCCGGTTTCAAGCTTAAGCAACTCAACTGTTTTCTGCAAAGAAATTCTCAATGCTGCAGGCAATGAAAATTCTTTATTGAGATTACTCGCAATTTCATACAAGTGTGAAAAATATTCTGTGTCCATTTATGATTTGGCCCGTATATATTTTGTAGTAGTTTATTTAAAAAGGAAGCAAAAATTGTTGTAACGTCTCAAAGCTAATGAAAAGAATTCCTATGTTTTTTAATGCTCTTCATGTTTTCTTTAACCGTACTGTGATTAATTCTTTTCGGAATAACCATTCTTATTTCCTTAACAAAATTATTTTTCAGCGTAACTTGCAACATATTTTAAAGAAACCACAGTACGTTCTTTAAACGAAATTCTTGAAGCAATTTTTCGCCATA
The DNA here is from genome assembly GCA_040007325.1 of Ginsengibacter sp. GTDB lineage: Bacteria > Bacteroidota > Bacteroidia > Chitinophagales > Chitinophagaceae > Ginsengibacter. Next base: position 5,071 of record JBDTVF010000197.1, read on the forward strand.
ATACTTATTGCAATCATTTCCTGGCAAGGGTTATATAAGGCAGGCTTTATCATTTATTGGAAAATAAATCAATCTTATATCTCACAGACGCTTTGCGAAAATAGGGACAAACCTGCCATGCATTGTAATGGAAAATGCTATTTGAAAAAAGCAACTGAACAAGGTTGATGATTCAAAACAAAACGAAAAAGATCTTCTAAATACAGTTTTAAAACTAAAGTCTATCGATAATTTTATCGTGCAGCAGGAGACTGTCTGAATCACACTAAAAATTATTTTCTTCTCTCAAAATAGCTATTGTAAGTTTTCGGGCGTGGTCCTTTTGCCAGGGCACTACGGCACTACGTTTCATCCACCGAAGTTTTCCTGAAGCAACTATTTACAATAAGCTTTCGATTATGTTGTAGGTAACATATCTATTTTTTCAATTTTAATTCAGTGAACAGCACGGATAATGAAAGCGCATCAAATGTAGGTTGGAGCATATTCGGCGGCTACTACGGTGAGTGGCTGGATAAACTTGAAGAAGATAAAGTAGTAGATGAAAATTCAGGTTACTATATGTGCTACGCCACAGCGGGAACCAATCTTTCTTATAAGAAATGGAATTTCCCGCTCACGTTTTCACTGCCTGTAATCACCGCTATGAATGGTGATCAAAATGCTGGCGGAATCAGGTTGAGGCTTGGTATCATACGATCATTTTAATAGCATCTATGCATTTCAGTTAGTTTAGGATGGCATAAGGATATGGGTTCAATAGATACTATTTCATAATCAAAATTTGATCTTTGCAGGCATCCTTTTACCGTGGGTAAGGCGGAAAGATCGCGCAAATGATTTATTATTGCAGGATAACCACCGCTTTATTCTGATCTCCTTTAAAAAAACTTT
>JBDTVF010000198.1:0-5961 GCA_040007325.1 Ginsengibacter sp.
TTTATGTACCCAAATAAACCAATATGAAACAGTTTTCTTTTCTGGTTGTATCCTTTTTATTTCTTACCACCTCGTATTCTCAAAACACAACCGTTTTAAATCTTCCAAAAGATGCAAAGATAGAAGGCACGGTTACGGACATGAGAACAAAAGACCCTAAGAATAATGAACTGGTAGTCTTCAGAAGTCAAAAAAACAATAACGAATACCAGGCAATAAGTGATGAGAATGGAAAGTTTTCAACGAGAGTACCAGCCGGAGATAAGTACGATATTTTTATAATGGGCTTTAAAGATTCAAGCAGCTATAATGTCCTTGACATTCCTGTGCTTGGCCCTAATAAATTTTATAAAAATCCTTTTACCGTTAATCTTGAATTTGACCCTCCAAAAACATTTGTACTCGATAATGTTGAATTTGATTTTGGAAAATATTCATTGCGTCCAGAGTCTTTCCCGGCGCTCAATGACCTGGTAGATTATCTTAACAGGAAACCAAACGAAAGAATTGAAATTGGCGGGCATACAGATAATGTCGGCAGCGATGAACGTAACCTCGTGCTCTCTTTAGAAAGAGCCAAAACTATTATAGCATACTTAGTTTCAAAGGGCATCGACAACAGTCGCGTAGTTGCCAAAGGATATGGAGCCGAGGAGCCGATAGAAGAAAATACGACCGAAGAAGGACGTCAAAAGAACCGGAGGACCGAAGTAAAAATTTTGGAACAGGATCAGGCGCAATAGTCAGCTTCATAAAAATAACAAGTATTTATACCTTCCCGCCGAGCGCTTATAGTTGCTTAAGGTTTCATCTATTGCCTCTCACGATCAATAATTATGAAATATTAATTGATAGAAAGGTTTCTTGTGTTTCATTTTAATTATTTTTAGTAAAATTAGCCACGGGCTCATCTCAGCCGGGTCTATTATAATGTGTTTGTGACAATACACATGTGCTCAAAATAGATTGTATAATTCTTGTCTATGACTTCTTCTTATTTTACTTATAATAAGCCCAAGGTTTTGCAGGCATTACGTTATCATTTTATCACAAGAAAGGAGATTAAGATTATGATGATATTAGTGAATGTGTTTGCAATATTTGCCGCAGGCCTTTATTTTTTTAAAAAGGTTTCGGCCTATGCCTTTCTCGGAAGTTCCATGTTATGGTTTATTCTAATGATTTCATTCTGGTTTATTTTACCCAACATCATTTACAGGAAAGCGGCCACTTTTAAAGATCGTTTTAAAGTAAGTTTTGAAGACCAACATATGTTTCTTGAAAATGAGCGTGGCAGCAGGAGCTGGCCGTGGACCGCTTTCAGCTCGGTAATCGAAAGTCCGCATTTTTTTCACCTCTACTTTGACAGCCGGTCATTTTTTATCATTCCAAAAGATGCATTCGAGGGCGCTAGCTTGTATGAAGCAAGGCAAATGCTAAAGGATAAGATCAAAAAGAAATAGCGCCCTTTTTAAGCCTTCGGATTTTCCTCAAATAGCTTGTAATATTTCTCTCCAATTCATAGGGATAACTATATTGCAATGCGGTAGCTACCTCTTTGGCTATGCGGCCGAACATACGACATGTTGCAAAAAGTGCCTGCCAGTTTCTTCCGGTATCGGCATCGGAAAAAATATACTGAAATTCTTTCCAGCTTTTTTTATCAAGATATTTTTTGAACCACCGCCCGTGTTTATTGGTGTTTACACTCCAGTTGTTTTGCAAACCGATATACCATTCGAGCATTGTGTTTACATAACCATCGCGAATGATACTATCCGCCATATATTTTGCATACGCCAGTTCATCGCGCCACAGGCTTTTGGCAACATAAGTTGTATCCCACCAAAAATCATTTATGAGTTTTGCAAAAGTTTCGGGTGAAGGTTTATTGATATTATATATCAAACGTGTTGGCGCAGGTAGCGATTCTAACATGTTGTCTTTGTCCAGCAAAATTTTATAACCAATGTCCCAGTGTGTTGGTAGCGGATTTTGTTTAAGTGATTTTAAAAAATGTGACTTTGTATGCACCTGGAAATCTATACGAACTCCGTGACTGTATAAAACTAATTGTGTAAGCCATCCCGGCCTTTCCTCGTTAATAGAAGCGATGACATCACCAAATTCTGACACCCATTTATCGCCAGTAAAAATCTTTAGTGAAGAGACTATTAACTCAATATCATAATCAGAGAGAAGGTCAGGAGAAGCATTTGGATTGGCGCGGGAACTTGTAAGAATAATTGCTTTTAAATTTTTATTGGCCAATGACCATTGTAATATTTCGGCTAAAATGTTTGCTTCATTTCTCAATACCCCGTCAGTTATTTAGAAGGTGCGAAAAGTCAAAAAAATACCACCAAGATGTTTCAGTTACTAATACAATCTCTTTTCCATAATATAATGTGGAATGGAAAGCTCCAGGAACTCGTCACTGGTGATTTTGTAACCGAGCTTTTTGTAAAAGCCGATAGCGGTTAGCCGTGCATGCATCATAATATTTTTGTAACCCATATCGCGGGCAACATTTTCTGCAAAATTTAACAATGCGGCACCGATGCCCTTGCCTTGCAAATTATTTTGAACAGCCATCTGCCGAAGGCGCACACAATCCTTATCAACCCTGGTCAAAAGACAACACCCTAACATTTTTTCTTCTTCGAATGCACCTATTAGTATATCATTCTCTTCTTTGTCCAGCTCGTCCTTCTCAAAAGTTAAGTTTAGTGGCTTGCGCAGAAGTTCATGGCGCAAATCTATCATTTGCTTGTATTCCTTTGTACCATGATCTATCTGTTTTATAGGCATAAAAAGTGATAAGGGGGTTGGGAATGGATAATAAAAATACAATTTTATTTTTTTGAAATGACCGTTCTTAAAAAATTGTCAGATTTAAATTTTGCCTTAAAAATGTGAAATATTTCGGCAAAAAGGTTACTAACGGTGGCCGGTAAAAGTCAATCTTAAATTGCGTAAAAAATTTGATGTCATTAAACATCAATACATAAAAAATTTAGCGCGCAATAATTGAATTGTCAGGGCTTTTTGGCCCAATCAGCATCATAAATTTGCCCCCTCAGTTATTAATTTTTTTTTATTGCAAAAAGTATATTTTTGTAGCCGTATTAACTAAATTTTACAATCATGCAAGACATTGCAACAAGAGTTAAAAAAATCATTGTTGACAAATTAGGAGTTGACGAAGCTGAAGTTACACCCGAGGCTTCTTTTACTAACGATTTAGGTGCAGACAGTTTAGATACCGTTGAATTAATCATGGAATTTGAAAAAGAATTTAATATTTCTATTCCTGATGAGCAGGCCGAAACCATTACTACGGTTGGCCAGGCAGTAGCATACCTTGAAGAGCATGCTAAGTAATCATCTTATTTAACATCGCAGGCAAACTTATGGAATTAAAAAGAGTAGTTGTAACAGGATTGGGAGCCATAACGCCTTTAGGTAAATCTGTTCCGGAGTACTGGGACAGTTTAGTTAAAGGGGTTTCTGGTGCTGATACTATTCAGCTGTTCGATGTTACAAAATTTAAGACCAGGTTTGCCTGTGAGGTTAAAGATTTTGATCCCTTACTTTATTTTGACAGAAAGGAAGCGCGCAAGCTCGACCGGTTTACGCAATTTGCACTTGTTGCAAGTGATGAAGCTGTAAAGGATGCTAATATTAGCAAAGAAAACGTTGACCAGGACCGTGTTGGCGTCATCTTTGCCAGTGGCATCGGCGGCATCAATACCTTCCAAGATGATGTAATGGAATTTGCCCGTGGCGATGGTACTCCTCGCTTTAATCCTTTCTTTATTCCAAAAATGATTTTAGATATTGCTGCCGGGCAAATATCTATGAGATACGGTTTCCGAGGCCCTAACTTCGCTGTTGTAAGTGCTTGCGCAAGCAGTACCAATGCAATTATTGATGCGTATGACAACATTCGTTTAGGCAAGGCTGATATAATACTATGCGGCGGCAGCGAAGCGGTAATTTGCGAAGCCGGCGTTGGCGGCTTCAATGCGATGAAAGCGCTTAGTGAAAGAAACAATGATCCCAAAACTGCATCGCGGCCTTTTGATAAAGACCGGGATGGTTTTGTAATGGGTGAAGCAGCCGGCGTGCTCGTGCTTGAAGACCTGGATCATGCTCTTGCAAGAGGTGCAAAAATTTATTGCGAAATTGCCGGTGGCGGTGCCACAGCGGACGCCTATCATATTACAGCTCCACATCCAGATGGCCTCGGCGCTAAAAATGTAATGCATGCAGCACTTAAAGATGCAGGTATGAAACCTGAAGACATTGACTACATTAACGTACATGGCACCTCGACACCCCTCGGTGATATTGCGGAAACAAAAGCAATTCTTAATGTATTTGGTGACAAAGCTTACGATTTAAACATCAGCTCAACAAAATCCATGACAGGCCATTGCCTTGGTGCAGCGGGTGTTGTGGAAACCCTGGCGTGTATATTGGCCGTTACAAAAAATATTATACCACCTACCATCAATCATTTTACCGACGATCCGGAACTTGATCCAAAACTTAATTTCACTTTCAATACGCCGCAGAAAAAAGAAGTAAATGCTGCTCTAAGCAATACTTTTGGTTTCGGAGGACACAACGCTTCAGTTATTGTCAAGAAGTATAAAAACAATTAATCCTAAAAATTGCTGTTATGGAAAACCCTGAAATCATTTCGCATTCAGAAATCCAAAATTTTTTAGTTCGCCGCCTTGGCGATAAAGAAGCTGCTGAGATAATGACCTACATCGACAAAGAAGTGGACAAGGAAGTAGCCATGCGGGTGGACGCTTCCAGAAAAGAAATCACTCTTTGGCGCGACGATATGAAGAACGTTTTTGCAACTAAAGAAGATGCTGATGTTTTGCAAAATAAATTGGTAAAACGGGTATCTGCTGCGGAAGGTACATTGATACTATGGTCATTTGTTTTTTGGCTCACACTTATTATCGCGGTCTTCTGTATATTTAAATTCATAAAATAAAAGCGGACTGGTTTTGTTGTTCGTTTATTTATTTTGTTGTCGATTGCGATCTAATTGTATTATTCCATCTCTACTCTGCCAGGGAATGCTTTGAATATTTAATGCTTAACTTAAAGTAAAATTCGCCTAACTTCCAATCGTGCTGTTTTTCAAAAATATGTATTCCTCTAAGTCTGATCGGGACTTCAGGAGGCAATTACGCAATGTATTAGGCTTTGCTCCTGGCGATCTCAGCCTTTATAAAACAGCATTGAGTCACAGGTCGATAAGGGAAGGCGCTGATGAAAATAACGAGCGCCTGGAGTTTCTCGGCGATGCAGTGTTAAGTTCGCTGGTTGCACATTATCTGTTCATGAGGTATCCCTACAAGGATGAGGGCTTTCTTACGGAGATGAGAAGCAAAATGGTAAACCGTAACCAGCTAAATGATATTGCTCTGAAAATAGGATTTAAGAAAATTACATTTTATAATCGGTTTGATAATTCCTTAAAGATCTCACAGATATTTGGTAATACCCTCGAAGCTGTTGTAGGAGCAGTATATCTCGATAAAGGATATGCCAGCACGCAAAGATGGGTAACCCAGCATATTATTAATCCTCATTTTTTTATGCAGGACCTCGAAAATCTTGACATTAATCAAAAGAATAAATTATATGGCTGGGCAAATAAGAACGGTAAGAATCTCGAATTTGAAACGTTGGAAGAGAAAGTTGAGAATGGCAGGAGGCTATTTACAATAGGGGCAAAGATCGATGGGGAACTAGTTGCTGAAGCGAAAGCATTTAATAAGAAAGATGCAAGCCAGGTCGCAGCCCAGATCGCGGTGGAAAAATTAGGCTTATGATGAAGTTCGGTATTATCGGCAGCGGGAGCTGGGGTACAGCGCTCGCAAAGATCTTAACGGATAATAACAATTCACTCTACTGGTGGATACGCTCTGA
>JBDTVF010000199.1:0-5961 GCA_040007325.1 Ginsengibacter sp.
TTTTTTAATTGCCGCAAATTATTTTCTAAAGCCCGGTTTTATTGTGTACGCCTTATTCTCTTTAAACTAACTTTTTCATTTTATAAAATATCTTTTCACTATCCGGGCATTTGCTTTTCTAAATGATCAATTATAAGGCGATGATAATATGCAAGCTCCGGAAGTGGCTGCCCTTCTACTTTCGCCTGCTCATCCCATTTCCTCATTTGAATAATCATATCAAAAAGAGGATCCTTTTCAAATGCCGCAGCTTCTCCATTGGTCATTTTGCCTCCCTGGTATTCCAGTGTTTTTTTACTCGCATCAGATAGCTGTTCATAATATTCAGGGTGGCGGCAGGTGAGGTAACGTTTTGCATCTACATGAGACTGGACGAGACGCGTTACCTTTTTTGAAAATCCTTTTTCGGCAAGGTACCGGGCAGCAATTTTTTCATGGCTTTTAATTCCGTAACCATCCATCTCGTTGTCGCCTTGTGCTGCCTCACATATATGGCCAAGGTCGTGCAGAAATGCAGCCAGGACAACTTCTTCATCAAAAGCCTGTTGTTTGGCGAGCTGTGCCGCCTGTGCCATGTGTTCAAGCTGGCTTACTTTTTCACCGGCATATTCTTCGTCACCATGCTTACTATACATTGACATTATTTCGTCTGCTATTTGTATTGCTAAGGAAGACGTCATTAGTTAATTTGTTAGAATCTTTATGTCGTTTTCTATTGGTTTCTTTCTGATTACCTGTCACAAAAATGTTGCGTAAAAGAGCCGCCCCTTGACGGCTCTTTTTTTTCTAAACGACTGCTTATGAGAAAAAACTATTGTATCAGCCACATAGCTGCATTGATATCATCATTGCCATTGAATTGCCGTTGCAAAGCTTCATTTAAATTGGTTTCGTTGGTAGTTCTTTCGGAAGTTGGATATTGAAATCGTTTTGGAATTACGCCACTGTTTCCTGTACCAGGCCCACCTTGTGCAAAGGGAGGTATGCCTGTTCTCCTGTAATTAAAAAATGCTTCCCACCCCGAATTTTGAAAGAAAGCCAGGTATTTTTGTGTCAAAATCTGGCTTAAACCGGCGGCATTATCTCCACCATATTTAACCGCAGCCTGGTTGTAGTAAGCATTCAGATCAACATTGATTGTATAGGTATCGTAATTCCCCAACCCGGTATTTGGCGTCTGGAAATACACAGTATTTGAACCATCGGTAATTCCGTAAAAAGCAATTGAAGCCATTACTCCATTTTTGTACCAATCCTCTGCATTGCCTGAAACCCAACCCCTGTTAATGGCTTCCGCGATATTAAAACACATTTCAGGATAACCAATTTGGATTGTATTCTCGGCAGTGTAGGTACTGTAATATCTTTTCCTGTTAATAAGAGAATATTCCCCTTCGCCTGCTTTGGTGCTCATATCGGCCAGGTCCTCAGCAGAACTTGCTCCTACAAATGCTGTATAATTGGTAGGTGAAATACCTGATGTAACTTTTTTCAATGCAGGTTCTGCTACAACGAATGTCCTGGGATCTTTCAGAATTACCAATGTGTTAAGATAAGTTGCAGACATATTCAAACGAAAGTTTTCAAAACCATAATTATCAGGATTTTTTGGATACTTATTAAATGTGTTATTATAAACATACTGGAGGTTATCTGACATACCCGTAAGGATAGGATACTTCGATGGATTGCTTATTACTTCTGCAAACTTTACTTTAATGTTGAGCTCTGCATCATTTTCTTTTTTACTTAAGCTAATAAGCACTCTCAATTTAAAAGTATTCACCACCTTTTGCCAGTTACTTAAATTATTATTGAAATAAAAGTCACCAAGCAGTGTAGCATCAGAAGCTGCTATCAATTGTGCTAAATCATTATTGGCTTCATCCAGCCAATTCAGCACCTGTACAAAAATTTCTTTTTGTGTATTATACTTTGGTTGCTGATTTTCCAATCCTTTCAGAGCTTCGTTGAGCGGCAGGTCACCTACCTTAGAAGTCATTACGTAAAAGAAATATGCCCTGAAAAATTTACCCAATGCTGTGTATGGGTTTATATCATTACCGCCACTTTTTTTTGCTTCTTCCTCCATTTTAATTACATTCTTTAAAGTGGTATAATTAAGCCCGGTGGAAGTCCAGTTGTATTCCTGGTTACCGTAATAATTATAATTGTAATTATAAAACTGGTTCCACCCCTGTGTACTATTCCATGCTCCTTCTGTCATATCGTTCAATATGCCCTTTAAAACAAGCGCTGCCGATACGTCTTCCGGGCGGTTAGGATCTTTAAAATACTGATCGAATTTTTTTGAGCAACTTCCCAACACCAGCAGGGTTGTTGTAAGAAAGAAAAAAACTATTACTTTTTTCATGATACAAGTTTTTATTGTTTTAGCAGCAGGCATCTGTGCAGCCACTACCTGATGCAAAAAAATATTGTTTAGAAAGTGATATTAAGATTTGCACCAAATCTTTTGGTAGTAGGAGATTGAAGATCTGAACCGGTTTGCGAACCCGCATACTGATCAATATCTATATCTTTATACCGTTTGCCGGATTTTAACCAATACCCCATGTTTCTACCCACAAATGAAATCTCCGCTGATTTGATAAATGTTTTTGACAAAATCTTTGACGGGATGCTATATCCAATAATCACCTCCCTGAGTTTTATATACGTTTTACTCATAAGGTTGCCTTCTGTAGTACTATAATAACGGCTGATATAATCCTGCAAAAAAGTTTGGGTGGTATTAGGCGAAAATTGCAGGTCTTTATAATTGGTAACAGCCCCTGTAACTGCGTCATACTCGATTACCTGGTTATTAGACACCTGCACTCCTTCTCCTAAAAATGATTTAATCCCTTTCGTATCCTGTAACCGTGCTTCTCCCATAGCTCCCTGCACCGTTTCAATATTTCTTCCTCCGCGGAAAGTCTGCCTGCGTACATAATCTTCCAATACACCACCTTTACGTCCATCAAAAGAAAAGCTTACAGAAATACCTTTAAAGGAAAACCTGTTATTGACACCCCAAACCCAATCCGGATTTCCATAACCAAGAAACTGAGAGACCGGGTAACGTATAGGCCTTCCGCCTGCATCATTTATGATCTGTCCATCAGGAGTTTTGACAAATGCCTGAGCATAGTATTTATCAACGCGGTCGCCCTTTTTGAAGAAAGTATTATAGGTAGTTTGACCGGGCGGCAGTTCCGTATATCTTTCTCTGAATGTTGACCAGTTTACAGTGACATCCCAATTCAAACCTTTCTCACTACGAATTGGAGAGCCGTTTAAAGTTAGCTCCATACCAGTGCTTTTGGTTTTAATTCCATTGGTAGTGTATCCGGTATAGCCTGTAGTTTGTGAAAGAGGCTGTGAGAAAATCAACGGCCCATTTATATAGGTAAAGTAGGTAACATCTAAGCCGATCCTGTTTTTAATAAAACGCATGTCCATACCACCTTCATAACTTGTTCTTGAATCAGGTTTTAATTCAGGATCAAAAAAACTGTTGGTATAAAAAGCGCCCGGCGTGTTATTGTACAACAAAGGAGTGCTATATACTTGTGCCAGGCCGTAAGATGGCCCTTCATAAGAAGAAGCATAAGCGCTGCCATATCCCAGTGGATATGAAGCATTAGGTGTTGGGCCGATAGTGGTTTGCGTACTCAACCCACCACTTTTAACCGTTGCAGTAGAACCCCTGAATTTAAGAAAAGAAATTGCATCAGGCAACTTAACATAGTCAGAAACAACTGTACTTACAGAAGCTGAAGGGTAGAAATATGTGTTATGATTTTTCGGTAGCGTTGAAAGCTTATCCACTCTTCCTGTAGTTGATAAAGTAAGAAAGTTCTTATAAGTAATATCAGCAGAATAATAAGCGCTTAACACCAGCATACTTGAATTAAAACTGTAACCCTTGATAGGGTTTTTAGAATTACCCAGGTTATATACACCCGGTACATTTAAGTAGTCTGTAGTGGTATAGTTTGAATAGTATTTAAAGTTCCTGATATTACCGCCTGCAAGAGCGCTTACGTTGAAATCTTTAGATACGTTCTGGTTGTATTTGAACAATACTTCTGTATTATTTTCAAACAAGCTCCTTTTATCTTCCCTGTAATCGCCCTGTGCCTGCTCACGGCCATAGGTAGTGGCAGAATAAGGAAACCTTTCAGGACGGAACAAGTCATAAGTAGTAACACTGGTACGGCCTGTCAGGCTCAGGTTTTTAGTAAATTTATAATCGAGAGAAGCGTATCCATATACATCATTTTTATAGTGGCCCCTTAACCATTCGTAAGTGATAAAATAGGGATTGTTATACCTTTGATATTCCGCATATATTTGTTGCACTCCTTCCTTACCGGGTTGCCAGTAATTGCGCATGTCGGCAATATTCCAGTCGGCGCCTGCCCAAACATCAATATTATAAATCATGCTATTGGGTCCATAGACCACATCAGGAATATTTGGAGTAAACTGCCGGTTATAATTAATGTTTGTTTCAAACCTTAGCTTAGGTGTAAAATCGTAACCCAATGTTGTATTAAAATTCACAGAATTTAATTGTGTATTGGGTACAATTCCTTTCTGATAGATGTATGAAGTCGAAAACCTGAGATCATATTTTTCACCACTGGAGGCGACGGCAAGGTTGGTAGTTGTTAGCATACCCGTCTGTAAAAAACGCTTGAGGTTGTCTTTACCTCTTGCTATCCACGGTGTAGGTTTCCTGTCACTGGTAAAAGTTACATTGCCACTTACTTTTTCGAAAGTAGTTGTATAACTCCCATTAGGATCTATAGTACCATCGTATTGTGGTATAAGCTGGCCTTCAAACCGGGGGCCCCATACGTCATAATCATTATCATTGAGTCCACCTCCCCGCCCATCGCCGAATGCATAAATGCCATGATCACCAGGACCATATTCATCCTGCACTTTTGGAATAGCAACAAATCCTTTTTCAAACATGGTCGAAGTATTCCATTCAATCGAAAATCCCCTTTTATCTTTTGATCCCTTTTTTGTTGTGATAACAATGGCGCCATTTTGTCCACGGTATCCATATAAAGCGGAGGCTGTTGGGCCCTTTAAGACAGTGTAAGATTCAATATCATCCGGGCTTATGTTCCATGTGTCAGAATTAATAAATACACCATCAACAACAAAAAGAGAAATATTTTTTCCTCTCAACAGTAACTGGGGCCTACCCAATAACTCCGGGCTTATGCCTACTGTTAGGCCCGCTACCTTACCTACTAATCCATTAATCGGATTGGGTTCACGGGCTTTTACCAAATCAGCCCCCTTTACCTCTTGGGTAGCATAGCCCAGCCGCCTGATATCCTTCTTGATACCCAGCGCCGTTACCACCACTTCATTAAGTCCCTGAATCTCGTTTTCTAATTCTACTGTAATGTTTGTCTTATTGTCAATGGGAACTTCCTTTAGCTTAAATCCTACATAGCTAAATACAAGGGTACCATTTTGGGACGCACTGATAGTAAAACCCCCGTGCTGATCGGTGCTTGTACCATTGGAGGTGCCCTTTACTATAAGGGAAACACCCTGCAATGGTTTATTGTTACCATCAGTTACTATGCCTTTTACTTCTTTTTGAGCTGATGCAGTACATATCCCAAATATTACAGCCAGCATGCTTAACAAACCCCGGCGCAGGGGATGACGTGAAGATTTCATAATTAGTAAAGTTTTTGGATGGATGTAAATTGTTTTGTTTAGCAATAATAATAAAAGTATAGTATATATATACCTAAACTAGCGCAGTAAAGTTAACTAATACTAAAAATTAGCTACTGCAAACGTTTGCGCAAGTTATCCCCATTTTAACTTTATACTACTGCTGGTATTGAATTTTAGCCTGGGGGCTTGATCCAGAAGATAAATAGTTAGAATAGTATTTATAAACAAAAAGGATATTTA
>JBDTVF010000200.1:0-5862 GCA_040007325.1 Ginsengibacter sp.
CTAATTAATCAAATCTCTATTTCATCTCATAATTTCCCGTTGCCGGTGTCGTTCTGTGTTATTTTATGGTAACGTTTCTCACTCAAAGTGTAGGTAAGGTGTGTTGCCAAAAATCCCACAATTATTGATAAAATAATAATCAGGTAAATTAGGCTGCCGCCGCCAGTGTCCCATAATTCAGTCAATAATTTAGCAAGAAAGAAAATTACGAGAAATGAAACAACCGTCCAGGCAATCGTAAACTGAAGGTAATATTTCCAGCGTGGCCCACTCTTTTGTTCAAGCCAATGTTGTACGAAGCGTTTTTCTTGTTTGGTAATCATTTTAACTTAATAATGCAATTTCACCTTTCATATAAAAAACGCACTTCCCAGACATGATTACACGGTCTTGCTGCTGTTGACAAAAGATTTCACCTCCGCGGGAAGATAATTGAAGCGCTCGCATCTGTGTTTTTCCGAGCTTCTTACTCCAGAAGGGTATCAATTGCGAATGTGCAGAACCAGTTACAGGATCTTCATCAACGCCTGCTGAAGGTGCAAAGAATCTGGATACGAAATCGACCTCATTTCCCGCCGCAGTTATAATAATTTTATATCCAGTTTCCTGCATCACTGCGAAGTTCGGACTACAATTTTTAACAGCCTCTTCATCTTGCAACAATACAAGTAAATCGCGGCTTTTATACAGACCTAACATATCTACTCCGCCGAGTGAATTTTTTAATTGTACAGGCGGATCATTAAAAAGATCAGGTTCCCATGACGGAAAGTCCATGCTTATAAAATCATCATTTTTTGTGACGCGAAGAATGCCGCTTTGTGAATGAAAATTAATGACTTTTTCATCAAACTGCAGTATGTTGAAAAGAACATATGCGGCGGCCAATGTAGCATGGCCGCAAAGATTGATCTCTATCTTCGGCGTAAACCACCTTATATCAAAATCAGCCCGTGATCCATTGGAAGATGGAGCAAAAAAAACAGTTTCACTAAGATTATTTTCTAATGCGATTTGTTGCATTAGATCTTCATCCAGCCATTTTTCTAATGGAATTACTGCCGCTGGATTTCCTTTAAAAAGCTGGTCAGTGAAAGCGTCAACCTGGTATAATGTCATTTGAAATTTTTAAGAATTGATAATGTTGTCAAGCAGAGAATTATTCCTGCATCATCTCCTGTGCAACATGTTTTACATCCTCCACATTAGGCTTGCTGAAATAATCTCCATCACTGCCGTATGCAGGGCGGTGAGCTTTCGCAGTTATTGTTCTTGGCGCCACATCCAGCCAGCGATAACCTCCCTGCTCCTCCATTACTTTATTAAACATGTAAGCCGCGGCGCCACCAGGCACGTCTTCATCAATAAATACAATGCGGTTTGTCTTTTGCAGAGATTCTACAATCACGTGACTTAAATCGAAGGGCAACAATGTCTGCACATCTATTATTTCACAATGGATATTTTGCTTTTTTAATTCTCCGGCCGCCTCTTGTATAATACGCAGCATAGAGCCATAAGAAACCATCGTTATATCGCTTCCTTCTCTTATCACTTCAGGCACACCTAGTGGAATGGTAAATTCAGTAAGATTCATTGGTAATTTTTCTTTTAACCGGTACCCATTGAGACACTCGATCATTATTGCCGGATCATTACTTTTAAATAGGGTATTATACATTCCTGCGGCCTGTACCATATTCCTAGGCACACACACATACATGCCGCGAAGTGAATTAATGATCATGCCAAGTGGGGAGCCACTATGCCAAATCCCCTCAAGCCTATGACCTCTTGTCCGCACAATTAAAGGAACACTTTGCTGCCCAACTGTTCGGTAATGGGTGGTGCATACATCGTCGCTCAGCGGTTGCAAACCATACAGTAAATAGTCGAGGTATTGTATTTCAGCAATAGGCCGCAAGCCACGCAAAGCAAGACCTATCCCCTGCCCTATAATGGAGAGCTCCCGAATGCCGGAGTCAAAAATTCTTCCTCTGCCATATTTTTCCTGGAGCCCGCTAAATCCCTGGTTTACGTCCCCTATCTGACCGAGATCTTCACCAAAGGCTACAATCTTTTTGTTGACAGAAAATAATTCATCAAAATAACGGTTGAGAACTTCGAAACCGTTAATATTTTCTGGCTCAGAATTATAAGTTGCAGGTATTACTTTTACTTTAAGCGCACCCTTCGGACCTTCATTGTAGAGATGTGTATCATACAACGAAGAATATTCCTTTTTTAGATTGGTATAAAATTCTTTTACCTGCGACCTGGCTGCAGATGATTTCGCTGCATCCATGCCATCGGCAAGGGCTTTCATTATATCGCGTCGCATTGGCTCTGAAATAGCCAACAAATTTGCCGCTAACTTTTCGAGAGATTGTTCGTTATGCTCGCTGCCAACTTGCTGTAAAAAGTTTGCGGCCTGAAAAGTTTGTTCTTTTAAAGGTCGTAGGTACTTTTCCCAGGCACTGTTCCGGTTTTGTTTTACAAATTCTTTCGCAGCATATTCAATTGTGTCGAGATCGGTATCCTCAGCAAGCGCATTGGAGATGAGCCATTCACGCATTTGTTTTTTACAATCCCATTTTTTTTCCCAGTCAAGCCGTTCGGGAGTTTTGTAGCGCTCGTGGCTTCCGGAAGTAGAATGTCCCTGCGGCTGCGTGATCTCTTCTATATGAAACAAAGCGGGCGTATGTGTTTCGCGAATGTTTTTTATTGCAATTTCCAGGACCTCACACATTCCGGCATAATCCCATCCTTTCAACTTGTAAATATTTATTCCATTGGTCCCTTCTTCTTTCTGCAACCCTGCCAATGCATCTGAAATAGATGATTTGGTTGTTTGGAATTCCCTTGGAACTGAAATACCGTAACCATCGTCCCATACAAAAACGGCAAGAGGAACCTGTTGCACTCCTGCTGCGTTCATTATCTCCCAAAAATGACCTTCAGAAGTAGAAGCATCGCCGATTGTACAAAAGCAAACTTCGTTTCCATTGTCGGTCAGCTCTTTCATATCACGAAGGATGTCCACTTCCCTGAAAAGTTTAGATGCTAAGGCAAGTCCAAGTGCACGTGGAATTTGTCCGGCAGTCGGAGCAATATCTGACGTGACATTTTTTAATTGGGATAACGGTAGCCAATTACCTTCTTCATCCACAAATCTCGTCGCAAAATGAGCATTCATTTGCCGTCCGGCGCTGAATGGATCATGATTTATATTAGTATCGGCATATAGCTGGGAAAAAAATTGTTCTATGGTAGCAAGGCCCGAGGCGAACATGAATGTCTGATCACGATAATAACCGGCCCTATAATCTCCCGGCTGGAAAAATTTAGACATAGCTACCTGGGCAACTTCTTTGCCGCCACCGAAAATGCCAAATTTTGCTTTACCAGTCAATACCTCTTTTCTCCCCAATAGACTAGTCTCCCGGCTTTCGCAAACAATTCGATAGTCATTCAAAACTTCCTTTTTGAAATTTTCGAAAGAAAGTTTTTCAGAAATTGACGCTTCAGTATCAGGTGACATGTCCATGCGGCAAAAATATTAATAATGAACGATTGTTAAAAATGAAATAACCTTCCCACAATTTGCAACCTTTTCGTCCGTTTTATTATCTTTGAAGTCGCTCAAATAGTGCAAATGAAATTAATTTTTACTTTATTATGCTGTGTGACTTTCTCTTTTGCAACGATAGCACAAACTGGGTCTACTGCTAAAAAGAAACTGAAAACAGTTACACCTCAAGCTACTACTTCAGCATTAAATGCCCCGGTTATTTCTCCTGATTCATCAAAACCTGCAGTTGAATCTTTATCTCTTATAGAGAGTGAATATGATTTCGGCAAAATTCCACAGGGAAAACCCGTGACACACGTTTTTGAAATTAAAAACACCGGGACTGCACCTTTTGCTCTTGATAATGTGCAGGCAAGTTGCGGATGTACTACGCCTGAGTGGAATAAAGACGTAATCGCGCCAGGCTTAACTGCAAAAATTACTGTTGGCTATAACGCTCAAAATGAAGGCACATTCACCAAGCCGGTAACTATCACTTACAATGGAACCGAATCCAAGCAGATTATCATTAAAGGTGATGTTTGGAAGACACCTGTAAGTTCTGCTCCTGAAAATACAAAAATTAGTTCTTTAAAAGACGAATAATAATAAACCACAAAAATTTAAAATGAAAAAAATACTATTTGCGATCCTCGCCCTTTCTTCAACTTCATTGTTCGCTCAAAAAAAGGCGGATGATGTAGCTAAGCTTGATGTACAAACTTATGATCTTGGTAAAGTAAAACAAGGTGTACCTGCAACGGCAACTTTTGTTGTTACAAACATAAGCTCAGAGCCTTTATTGATCGAGCAGGCAAGCCCAACATGTGGCTGTACTATTTCCGATTATACAAAATCTGAAATTGCTCCAGGTAAAACCGGCTATATAAAAGCGACTTATAATGCAGCTAATCTTGGACATATCGATAAAACGCTTACTGTAAAATTTGCTGGTGCTGATGATGTAAAGTCAATAAAGCTTACAGGTGAAGTTCTTGAACCTACAGCATATGATAAAGAAATGGCTGATAAAGATGCTAAACCAAAGGCTGATGCTGCCGCTTCTACGTCAGTTAAGAAAGTAAAGAAAGAGAAAAAGACGGTAACTACTACGTCAAAATCTTAAGAACTAACTTATAAATAAAATAGCCCCGCTCAAGCGGGGTTTTTTATTTACCAGGAATTTAAAATAAAGACTACCGCTAATGTGTACGCTTGTTTGTTTTAGACCGCTTTTATTTCCGTAACGAGATCCTGCAACACTTTTTTTGCATCGCCAAATAGCATAGAAGTTTTGGGTTGAAAAAAAAGTTCATTCTCAATGCCGGCATAGCCAGGTTTCATACTTCTCTTATTTACTATAACTGTTTTCGCCAACTCAACTTCTAATACCGGCATGCCATATATTGGAGACGACGGATCATTTTTAGCAGCAGGGTTTACCACATCATTTGCCCCAAGAATTAACACCACATCAGTGGATTTAAACTCATCATTTGCATCCTGCATCTCAAGTAATTTTTCATAGTTCACATCTGCCTCTGCAAGCAGCACATTCATGTGACCAGGCATACGCCCGGCAACGGGATGAATAGCATATTTTACTTCTACACCCTTTTCATTTAATAGCTTTTCAAGTTCATGGCAGGTATGTTGAGCCTGCGCCACTGCAAGACCATAACCGGGAACAATCATGACCTTTTTTGCATAGGCCATTAACATGGCCGCATCGCTTAAGGAAATTTCTTTATAATGGCCTGCGTCTCCTTTAGAACTATCACTTTCACCTGCTCCTCCACCAAAAGAGCCGATCAATACATTCTTTAAACTCCGGTTCATAGCGCGGCACATTAATATCGTTAATAAGGTGCCTGCTGCTCCCACGAGTATGCCACCAGTAAGCATCGCTTTATTATTGTATAGAAAACCTCCGCATGCAGCAGCTACCCCGGTGAAGGAGTTAAGTAAAGAAATTACAACCGGCATATCCGCACCACCGATAGGAAGCACAAAAAATATCCCATACAATAAAGCAAGGAAAAGGGTAGTGAAAAAAGGAATGTTAGAGACATGCACATTTGAAAAATAGGTATATACCGCAGCAGCAATAACTATCGCCAAAATCAAGAGGTTGAAGATGTGTTGACCTTTGAATGAAAAATCTTTTATTTTTCCATTCAGCTTACCCCAGGCGATAATGCTTCCCGCAAAGGAGACGCTGCCGATAATAGTGCCCGCAATGATAGTAAGGTAGTGCCCTGCCGGAACTACATCGTAAAACAAGGTTGAAT
>JBDTVF010000201.1:0-5848 GCA_040007325.1 Ginsengibacter sp.
GATGCAGTGCCACTTTTTTTAGCTTCGGTAGTTCGCGCCCAGGATACACCGCCGTCTGGGTTAAACAAAGTCCATCCACCAGGTGGTGGGAAAGTCGTTGATTCAAATCCCTCCGTATTTGGCAAGGGCAGGCTTTGCAATACCGTGAACGACATCGAAGCCGTATCATTAGATGGCCTTTGATCACTAACGCCATTCGGCAAAGCTGTGTATACCTTTAATGTATGAACTCCGGGCGCAGGGCTTAGGGGAATATCAAGGGATAAATTTTTAGTTCCAAAAAGATTCAGGGCCAAACCGGAAAATGTATTAGCGCCCATATCAACACCGTCCAATATAATCCCAACTGTGACGGATTTTATTTGCAATTTACCTACGTTGGTCACGGTTACCTCCGGAATAACTGGCAGACTGCAATACGGCGATGAGTTGTTTGGGGAAATGATTGTTGACAACGCAGCATCATTTTGATATGTGTCAAATGATACCTCTGCCCACCACACTCCATATTTCGATTGATTATCTGCAGGCCCCGCCCGCTCTTCTGCGTATTGTTGTATTGTCCATAAATCACCGGTCACAGGATCAAGTGCAGAATGGCTATAATCGCCCCAACGTGCGCGACCGCTGGAATAATCTTTCCAGTAAGTATTTATGCCACCTTTGTATACATATTCATCATCTGTAGTATTTGGGGCAGTCCCCGCTGATCTTGTGCTATAAGCCGCATTTATCAGAGTCGATGGCGAGGAAACAGTATACCCTATTAAAACATTTTCCGCAGGATTCACGGCTATCGTTGGAAAATATCTTGACGTTTGTCCGGTTGGATCATCAATCCTTCCCCGTTGTAATACAGCGCCGGTCGGAGAGAGTTGCCACCATTGTACGGCTGTGTGATCAAATGAAGATGCCGGTAGCCCGATATGATGAGCGCACCATATTTGCCCATTAATCATAACTCCTGAACTTATCCTGGCATCGTTTACTGCTATCTTTCTGGTTTCATTAAGTTGCGCAGCAAGATTACCCAATGGACCTGAGGCCCATGGCGTACCTCCTGATGGAAAAGTTGCAGCACTAGTATTCCATGACACATTAGGAATTTTCCCTGTAAGAGTAGAGAGCCTTATGGAAGACCCACTGCCGCTCCAGTTTTGCAAAATATAAAAAGTGGTGGCAGGCAATGCAGAAAGACCATACACCGTAACCGGACAAGGTGCATCGCCATCTGCGGTAGTCTTCTCGATGGTTTGAGCATTAGTCCCGAAAGTAATGCCATTACCTGCTGCTAAACTTGCTTTATCAAATACAAATAAAATCGGCCCTGAAAAATTTTGTGCTCCCGGAAATTTTCTGCCTGAAACAACAACCCATCGATTATCAAGCCCTAAATATGGATGATCAAGTAAAAGATCACCATCCACAGATACAGGTGTAAAACTATACCGGTACCATGTGCCGGCCGGGTCGCCCGTTTGTGACACGGCTAAAAAAACTTTATTGATGTTATCCGTTGAAATACCGCTGATCCAATACCTGTCCATGTACGGATCATATTGCATATAAGGATCAGAAATATTAGGATTGTTGAAGAAGGTAGCAAATGTCATCTGGCTTATGACGGCGCCGCCATTTTTTGCATGAACGATGATGAAATCATTAGTTGCCGTCACGACGTTATTAATGCCCACTGCGCCATGTGAATCAGGTGGGATGGTTTGCAACGGATCGATGTGTCCCAAAAAGTCCTGTATGGGTGCGGGAGAAACGAGCTGAATATTGTTCGGCGTAAATGCCGGTATATTGCTTTGCTTCATTATTTTGCCCAAGGGTGGTATCGGCATATCATGCAACGGACGCCAGCCGTGGTCTATTTCTTCCTCCTCGTTTCTTCGAACAGGTTGTGAAGTTGAAATATTGGCCAGTTCCCGAAAATTAAATTTTTCCGGAACGGCAACCTGAGCTAAAGCTTTATTCTGAAATGAAAGGAAAAATATAAAAAAAGAAATAACCTGGAGGAAGAGGTAAGTACGTTTTCTCAATGAAGGCGATTTAAATTGGAGACTATTTTCCAGGATATGAATTTGAAATTTTGAAGGGCTAAAAATATGATTTTTTTTTATACTAAATCTTACTGGTTCAGGAAATTAGTAATCAGGTAACATCATGCAAAACAGCAACAGTTACGTAAAAAAGAACGCTTAAAGATTGAAGATATTTACCAGGATTAAAAAATAAAGATAAAAGTTGGATAGATAATGTTTGCAGGTAATTTTATAGAGACCGAGTGAACGATTTAATTAATATCTTGAAGCTTTAAAGTTGGAGATGTAAAATTTAAACAGCAAAACTGCTTCGAATGAATATAAAGTTGCGGCTTATCATCATGAATTTTCTCGAGTTTTTTGTATGGGGTTCATGGTTGATTACTATTGGCGCTTATTGGTTTCAAACTTTGCCAAAGCTATATCCGTTAACCGACCCTGCGACCAACACGTCACTGTGGACCGGTTCAGCATTTGGCGCATTATTTTCCACGATGGGTATCGCATCTCTTTTCATGCCGGCACTTATGGGCATCATTGCAGACAAATGGATCAATGCGGAAAAGCTTTTGGGAATATGCCACCTGCTGGGAGCAGCCGTGCTTTTCTCTTTGCCTATGGTAAAAGATCCCACAACCATGTTTTGGGTATTGCTGTTGAATATGATGTTCTATATGCCTACAATATCTCTTGCAATTGCTGTGGCATATTCTGCTCTCAAAAGAGCAGGCAAAGATGTGATCATTAGTTACCCGCCCATAAGAGTATGGGGCACCGTTGGCTTTATCGTGGCATTGTGGGTAGTAAGCCTGTTGCATTTTGAAACGTCAGCCAACCAGTTTTATGTAGCCTCAGCGGCAGCACTAATTTTAGGATTGTATTCATTTACATTGCCAAAGTGCCCGCCAAAACTTATAGTAGAAAAGAGTAAATCAATCATTGATGCCCTTGGACTAAATTCATTTGCCTTATTTAAAGATCGCAAAATGGCGGTGTTCTTCATATTTGCCATGTTACTTGGTGCAGCGCTTCAATTAACGAATGCATATGGTGACACATTTCTTCATGACTTTGCGCAAATAGATCAATATAAAAACACTATAGCCGTAAAATATCCGGCAATCATCATGTCTATCTCGCAGATATCGGAGACGCTCTTCATTCTTGCCATCCCATTTTTTTTAAGAAGATTTGGAATTAAGCAAGTGATGTTTATAAGTATGATGGCATGGGTTTTCCGGTTTGGGCTTTTTGCCTATGGTAATCCCGGCGATGGCTTGTGGATGATTATCCTATCCTGTATCATTTATGGTATGGCCTTCGATTTTTTTAATATTTCAGGTTCTCTCTTTGTGGAAACACAAAGCGATCCCACAATTAGAGCAAGCGCCCAGGGATTATTTATGATGATGACCAACGGGATCGGTGCAGTGCTTGGTAGTTCAATTAGTGGCATCGTTATTCAAAAATATTTTACCAATGCAGATGACAGTAAGGAATGGCATGGCATCTGGATTACGTTTGCATTATATGCTCTCGTTGTAGCAGTTCTTTTCCTGGTACTCTTTAAACACAAACATAATCCGCAGGCAATTAGCAATGTTCATCCCGAGCCACTCGTGACCTCAGAATAATATTGCAAATTGAATATAAAAAAAACCCGGCTCTTTGGGGAACCGGGTAGTCGCTTTTATAGAACAGAAAAATCTATTTCAGAGATTCGATCTTTTTCACAAAATTTGATTTTGGCTGAGCACCTACTAATTTATCTACAACCTTACCATCTTTTACAAAAAGAATTGCAGGTATACTGGTAATACCGTAATTAATACTTAACTGGGGATTCTGATCCACATTAACTTTTCCTACATTTACAGAACCATCATATTCTTTTGAAAGTTCTTCTACAACAGGACCAATTGCACGACAAGGACCACACCATTCAGCCCAGAAATCTATCATTGTAAGTTTATCGGAATCAAGGACTTTTTCCTTGAAATTCGCATCCGTGTATTCTACTGCCATAATTGAAATATTTATGTTTTATTTATTTTTTTAAGTAAGATGCAAAATTACATCCAATAATTATACTATGATGATTTGGCATATCCACACTATGTTAATTCCACTATAACATCCAATTCTGGCTTTTGTTGCAGGTACCTCGCCATTTCGTCATTCATTTCGAAACCCTTCTCTAGTGAATACATTCCAAACTTCATTTTAGAAGAGGGTTCACTTATACAAAATTTTAATGAAGTCTTACCCGGAAACTGCTCTACATTATGTTCAACAAAATTGATAAAATCCTGGGTTACATATTTGGGATGCGCCTCTATTTGAATTTTTTTGGTACACAGCTTCATGAGCGATTCGAGTAGCGTGATATTCGATACTTTGAAATCAAATTCTGATTTACTGTACCGTTGCCTGAAGCAACCTGTTAAAGATATTACCATGCCCGGTTCAAGATAATGGCTCAATCTTACATAATCATCGCTCCATAAAGTAAGTTCCATTTTAGAACTGTAATCTTCTATAAAGAACACGCCATATTTATTTCCATTTTTTGAAATACGATGTTGAGCTTCAGCCACAAGCCCACCAAGACGAAACGTTCGGCCTGGATTGGGGAGCAAATTGACGGCCTCTTTGAACTCATTAAATTCTGCAATAGTTGTAAGCCCATAGTGCCTGATCTGGAAAGAATAATTGTCAAGCGGATGACCGCTCATAAACATACCCGTAACATCTTTTTCAAGATCTAATAACTTAACCAACGGCCATGGCTCGCAAACTGCCATGACAGGCGGCACTACTTCAGCCATTTTAAGATCACCGAAAAGGGTATTGGTGCTGCTATGCAACTGAGCCTGGTACTGATTTCCAAATCTTATTACCTTTTCTAAACCTGTAACATTCTCACCGGGCGCGGTAAAGAAATATTGTGCACGGTGGCATTCTTTAAAGCAGTCAAAAGCGCCGGCATACGCGAGACTTTCAAGAGATTTTTTATTTACAGTTCTTTGATTTACTCTTTTTATTAGCCCAAAAATGGATTTGTAAGGACCATGTTTTTCGCGCTCTTCGATGATTGCTTCGAGAGCAGCGTCGCCAACACCTTTCATTCCACTAAAACCAAAACGTATTTCACCTTTGTTATTTACTGCAAAGCCTTTTTGAGATTCATTAATGTCTGGTCCTAAAACCGTTAAGCCCATTCGCTTACATTCCTCCATGAAGAAAGTGATCTTTTCAATAGAACCCGAATGATTCAACACCGCAGCCATGTATTCACTTGGATAGTGTGCTTTCAGGTAGGCCGTCTGGTATGCAACAAGTGCATAGCAAGTAGAATGCGATTTATTGAAAGCATATTGGGCAAATGACTCCCAATCTGTCCAGATCTTTTCAAGCTTATTTACCGGGTGATTCTTTTTCTTTGCACCTTCTATAAACTGTTCCTTCATTTTATCAAGCACCACGCGTTGCTTTTTACCCATTGCCTTTCTCAACACATCAGCATCACCCTTACTGAAACCTGCTATCTTTTGCGATAACAGCATCACCTGCTCCTGGTAAACCGTAATGCCATATGTATCGTTCAATATCTCTTCCATTTCAGGGAGATCGTAGTTGATCTCTTGCCTTCCATGTTTTCTTTCGATGTAGTCGGGGATATATGCCATTGGGCCCGGCCTGAACAGCGCATTCATAGCGATGAGGTCGTCAAATTTATCTGGCTTGAGATCACGCAGGTATTTCTGCATACCATTACTTTCAAACTGGAAAGTTCCATT
>JBDTVF010000202.1:0-5802 GCA_040007325.1 Ginsengibacter sp.
GAAAAGATCAGAGAAACCTTTGCTTAGACGCTAAAGAAGCCCGAGGAATAATCCTTTTTTCTTCTTCTTTTTTTTGTCGGAATAGATCGTTGCAGTCTTATCAAGCAGCATTACAAATTCATTCTGAAGGTAATCATCCTTCAAGGCACTCTGGCTGGCAACTTCCTTAATATCGCTCCAGTCGATATCTTCCGGAAAATATTGCGACTCTCTCAGCTTAAGGCCAAACATACAAACCGCCGATGCAAACTGCAGGTTCTTCGGAGCCAACCTAAACGGGGTATAATTATTTACGCAGTCATAACGCATTTCCTGGTCCAGGGTATCATGCGGTATCTTATAATGCATTACCAGTTTCGCAATATTTTGATCAGCATGTGGTAAGCTATCCTCCGTTATCGGAGTTATTTCAAAAATAGCGGTGTTACTGGTACCTGCCCCAATCTCGCCACCCTCCAGTTCATCACTCAATTGCGACAGCACCGTTTTCCTGTTATCATAACCTATCAGCCGGTATTGCTTTACGAGGTCAGGGTTAAACTGTAGCTTGAAATAGGCATCATTCGCAATCGAGTATAACGTCTGCGTGAACTCCGTCACCAGTATTTTTTCAGCTTCCCGTATATCGTCGATGTAGGCAAAATTGCCATTCCCTTTTTTTGATAATGCTTCAATTTTTGAATCTTTATAATTCCCCATACCCACACCCAGGCAGGTAAGGTACACACCCGATTGTTTCTCTTTGGTAACAAGCTCTTCCAGGTCCTTCTCCGTTCGTTGCCCCACGTTAAAGTCACCGTCCGTTGCAAGAATAATGCGGTTATTACCGCCCTTTATGAAAGTGGATTCTGCAACCTTATAAGCGGTACGTATGGCAGCTTCACCCGGTGTATCGCCCGAGGCTTCCAGTTCTTCTATGGCTTTTGTTATTTTTTGTTTCTCTGCACCGCCTGTTGGCTGCATCCATACACCAACCGAACCGCCGTAAACAACAATAGAAACTGTGTCTTTGGCCCTTAGACTTTTCACCAGCAACTGGAAAGATTCTTTCAGCAATGGCAGCCTGTTGGGAAGATCCATACTTCCTGATACATCTATAAGAAATACAAAATTGGATGGAGGCACTTTTTCCAGGTCCAGCTTTTTACCCGAGAGATTTAAGAAAAGCAACCTGTTGGCTTTATTCCACGGGCAGTCGGTGATGTTCGATTCAATATTAAAAACATTTTTACCCTGCGGCTCTTTATAATTAAAATTGAAATAATTCAGCATCTCATCTATCCTTACCGCATCGGGCGGTACCTTACTGCCCTGGTTAATGAACCTGCGGACATTGCTGTACGAAGCCTTATCAATCCGCATGGCAAAGCCGGTTGTATTGTTTACACTGCTCTTAATAAAATCATTTTCTACCAGCGTGCTATAACTTTCATCGCGGTAATAAGCAGTGGGGTAGATGTGCCCTTCTGAACCCAGCGTGATGGAAACTAGCTTCGGCTTCCTGGTGCTGGCATTGGCGGAAAGCATTTTCAAAGTGATCTCCTGGTATTCGCTGCTCTTGATCCGTAGCGCCGCTGTTTCAAATCCGTCTGAAGTAAATATTAAGGAATCGTATAAATTGCCTGAGGGAATTCCGAAACCGCCCGTCATGCCGCTGTAGAAGATAGACTTGGTGGCAGGCATGTAAATTCTTACGTTCTGCATGGGCTGGCCCTTCTCGTCTTTTACCTCGCCCCTTATATAGTATTGGGCAGACGTGCCTATCACCATCATCAATAAGCATGCGGTAATGTAAACTTTTGGCAAAGGGTTTATTTTGAAAGATAGAGTCTAATACTGAACCATGCAACAGGTGTTACCATTCTCTCCTTAACGCATACACTATAAGCCTAAACCAATTGATAGATTTCTTTAATATTTCTACCGAGTCCTTCATAATCGAGGCCGTATCCCAGCACAAATTTGTTAGGGATTGTAAACCCAAGGTAATCAATTTTAATCGGGTGTACCATAGCATCAGGCTTGTGAAGCAGCGCCGCTATCTTAAGAGACGCCGGATGATGGTGGTTGAGTTGCGGAAGAAAATGTGACAATGTTTTGCCCGTGTCCACAATGTCTTCCACTATTATAACGTCCCTGTGATAGATATCTGCATCGAGGCCGATGGCGGTTACCACCTGCCCGGTCGACTTTACGCCTTTATAAGAGGCCAGCTTTATAAAGCAAATCTCCGCTTCTACATTTATTGCCTTAAAAAGATCGGAAGCAAACATAAAGGCACCATTAAGTATCGCTACGAACAATGGCTTTTTGCCTTCATAATCCCTGTTGATCTCTGCGGCAACCCTTGCTACCTCTTTTGATATTTGTTCGTCGGAGAGATATGGCACAAATTCTTTGTCATGAACTTTTATAGAAGACATATTTTATTTTAAAATGATGAGTTGCTGTCCTGGCGCAATATTGTCGTCACGTAAATGATTCCATTCTTTTAGCTGCGATACCGATACGCCATATTTTTTGGAGATCGCGTATAGACCTTCTTTTGGCTGCACCTCGTGCTTTTTTATCGCGGCGATTTCCCTCCCGCGATTATAATTTGATCCGTGGGAAAATGTGGTGCCGCGGGCCGGCCTCAATAATATCTTAGTGCCCGCATAAACAGTGGCATCTGGCCGCAGGTTGTTATAATCGCAAAGGCTTTGCAACAGTACACCATTGGTTTGTGCAATGTCGTACAAAGTTTCGTTATCGTTCGCAATGTAAAAGTCATGGTCGCCTTCCTTTTGTTTTTTCTCGAGAAATATCAATTGATTTTTCTCCAACAGGCCATCACTTTTGAGTTCATTTATTTCGAGCAGTTTCGCCAGGTCTATATTATTTTGAGTAGCTATAGCCAGTAAGGAAGTGCCCTTTGGAACCATTAATGCCTTGCTTCCGTTGATGGTTGTTGCCACGGGAACAGACAGGTAACCATCAATTATAACCGCAGGTTGTGAGGCCGAATCGGTTGCATCTAAATTGAGGAAAGGAGGCTCTTTATCATCCTTATATTTTGACCCGTCAAATTCGGGTACGTCATCTGCTGCTGCCAATGTGTATTGCTGCAGGTTATTGTCTTCAATGTTTTTGATAAGTATCTGCGGGTACCGTGGATTGGTGGCATAACCTGCTTTGCGCAATCCATAGGCCCATGCCTTGTAGTCTGATGGGTCCAGCTTAAACAAGGCCGCATACCTGCCGCTGCCCCTTAAAAAATTGGAATGATCACGAAACGATTCTTCCGCATCCTTATAGGCCCTGAAGCATTCGCCGGGTGCATCATCATCATGGTCTACCACATCGCCTGTCCAGTTGCTTTTGCACTTAATACCAAAATGATTGTTTGATTTTTTTACCAGGTCGCTGTTGCCGTTCTCCGTTTCCAGGATACCCTGCGCCAATGTGATGGCTGCCGGTACGCCCATGCGCTTCATTTCGCGGATCGCAATGTCTTTATATTCGTCAACGTATTGGGCTACTGTAGTGTATTGTGCAGGGAGTGTTGATGATAATAGCAGGGAACCGGCGATCAGTAAAAACGTTTTTTTCATAAACGATTACAGGGGTATAATTTATGTAAGTGATGATAGTTATTTCTTCACGATGAACATCAGGCCGTCTCTTATGGTCATCATTACTTGTTCCACTCTCGCATCTGCCGCCACATGTTCATTAAAGGCATTAATAGCTTTGGCATACTTACCGCTGATCTCGTCTTCCAGCACCTCGCCATGAAAGAGTACATTGTCTGCCAGTATCACCCCTCCCTTTTTAAGACGCGGCAAAGTTAATTCGTAATAATTAATGTAGTTTACTTTGTCCGCATCTATAAACACGAGGTCCCACGCTTCATCTATTGCGGGGATCAGCTCTAACGCAATCCCACGGTGTAAAATTATCTGGTCATACTGTGAAGATTTTGCAAAAAATCTTTCAGCGGTATCTGCGCTTTCCTTTGATAGCTCGAGCGTGTGCAACGTGCCACCAGCCCTCAACCCCTTGGCCATACACAAGGCGCTGTAACCGAGAAAAGTGCCCACTTCTAATATCCTCTCCGGTTTTAATGCAATGCTTAATAGTTCCAGCAGTTTACCCTGCACCGGCCCGCTCAGCATGGTGGAGCGGGATTGCGTTTCATTTAAGGTCTCTATTTCCCTCAATAGTTCATCCGTATTGCTGGAAAATGTATCTGCATAGTTTTCTGCTTTGGGATTAATTATTTCTATCATGATGCTAATACCGTTGCAGGCTTTTTAGACGATACGAGCAGCAATCCAAGGAAGGTTAATAGACCATTTACGATGATCAGCTCTTCGGCAAACACATAGCCGCCCAGCAATTCTTTGGAATATTTATCAATGAAAAAACAGATAATCGGGGAAGCGATACAAATGATTGGTGTCGCCTTGTCCAGCACATTCCTGTTTTTGGCATACAGTGAAAATCCAAATAAGCCGATGAGCGGACCGTAGGTAAATATGGCCACTTTAAAAATGGCCGTAACCACCGAGGCATCATTGATGGCATTGAACAACAGTATCACCAGCAGTATAAGCAATGAAAAACCTACGTGTACCCAATGCCGCGTGTTCACCATCCGAGGGCCATTTTCATTTTTTCTCTTATCAAAATTTAAAAAGTCCACACAAAACGACGTGGTAAGCGCCGTAAGCCCGGAATCTGTAGTGGCGAAAGTGGCGGCCGTAAGCCCCAGCATAAAAACGATCGCCGGTATACCCTTGAAATGATTCAAAGCAATCTCCGGGAACAGGTAGTCCGTTCTTGGTTGGTGCGTCAATGAATCAAGCGGTACTGCGATGCCATTGTTGTTAGCATAGATGTATAACAAGGCACCAACACTCAGGAAGAATAAATTGATGACCACGAAAACAAAGGTGAAGGTGAGCATGTTCTTCTGCGAATCCCACAGGTTTTTACAGCTCAGGTTTTTTTGCATCAGGTCCTGGTCAAGCCCAAACATACCAATGGTAACAAATATGCCGCCGATGAACTGCTTGGTGAAATGGAACTTGTTACTGACAAAATTATCGGTGAAGAATATTTTGGAATAGTGGCTCTCCTTTATTGTTTTAAATGCCTCGCCGATGCTAAGATTGAGGCTGCTGCAT
This sequence comes from Ginsengibacter sp., assembly GCA_040007325.1. Lineage (GTDB taxonomy): Bacteria > Bacteroidota > Bacteroidia > Chitinophagales > Chitinophagaceae > Ginsengibacter. Next base: position 5,172 of record JBDTVF010000202.1, read on the forward strand.
ATAAAGTAAATAGACAGGATCACCGACGTAACGAGAAAAACCGTTTGCAGGCTATCGGTAATGATAATGGTTTTGAGCCCACCCCTGTAGGTATAGCCCCATATCAGCATCAGGCAAATAACGATGGTAAGCCAGAAGGGTACGCCATACGAATCAAAAATAAATTTCTGCAATACGATCGCAACCAAATATAACCTGAACGCAGAGCCTATGGTACGTGACAGCAGGAAGATGGCCGCCGCCGTTTTATGGCTCACCTTGCCCAGTGTTCTTTCAATCACCTCATAAATAGAAGTAAGGTGCATCTTGTAATACAGCGGCAATAGAATACCGGCAACAATAAAATAGCCCACTGCATTGCCAAGTACAAATTGAAAATAGCGGAACTGCGAGCCCACCGCATTGCCTACCTCGCCCGGTACGGAAATAAAGGTGACACCACTGAGGGCGGTGCCTATCATACCAAAAGCTACGAGGTACCATTTGGAAGAACGGTTGGCGATAAAGAACGTGGCATTGTCCGACGATTTACGGGAAGTAGCCCACGAAATAAAGATCAACACCAGGAAGTAACCGATAATAAACGAAAGCAATACTGAGGGAGACATAAAATATGGATTAACGAACCGCC
>JBDTVF010000203.1:0-5761 GCA_040007325.1 Ginsengibacter sp.
TTAAATGTGAAGGTCTTGCTAAAGGCTACATCGCATTAAACGAATGACTATTCAAATGTTCTGATAATGAGTAGACAAATGAAATATCATTTATAAAATTTATTGACATGAAAAGATTTTACACATTTATTATGCTGCTTTCGCTGAGCACCGCTACTTTTATGGGTTGCAGTTCCGGCAGAAATTCGACAAAAGGAATATTGGGTGGTACGGGCGTTGGAGGCACGGTTGTTAAAACAGTTGCAACGGTTGTGGGTCTTATACTCCTTTCAAAGCTTATCAAGTCTGTACTAAAGACCGTAACGGGAAATAAAATTTTTGAGAGTTTATCGGCAGACAAAAATTTTATGACAAACTTTAAGGAAGACACTAAGCTTAATTCTGTCGCACAAAATGATTTCATGAAGACTGCGTTGCAGCTTTTAGTTGCAGAGCATTATCAAATCCCCCTAACAACAGTTACAAACAATTACAACAGTTTAACTACCGTAGGTGACCTTGCAACTTTTATTGGAAAAAATGCAAGTGCGAAGGCTTTACTTGAAATTAAATAAATACAATTCCCTGGCCACCCCTTATATCCTTGTAACTCCAAAAATGGGAGAAGCTACATGGCTGGGAATATTTAACGGCGTTCGTGATACGTTTGGTAACTGCCTGGCCTATACGAGATGTATTAACAAATAACACTGCCGCCGACTTAGTTTTAAACCTATGTGGAGTGTTGTGCTAATTTGGTGTATCTCTCCTGTCCTTTCGTTAGCCAGTTGATTGAAATCTCTTTCTGCACAAAGAAAATTTTTTCTGATAAAATAGAAATTCTACTTTCAATTTTAAAATACTTGACTATGAAAAAAATCATGTTTGCTATCATTACTATTTTAATAATCAATAAAGGTTTTAGCCAGGCAAAGATTGCTAATCAAACTACCCTTGATTCAATATCTAAAATTGTTATCCATTACTTGCAGGCTAAACAAGCAGATAGTCTTTATGCTTTGGCAGGTGAGCATTTTAAAAGCCAGCTAACAGAAGAAAATTTTAAGTCAATAGCAAATAACCAGGTCTTCCCGCTTAATGATTTTCAACAAATAACTTTTATTAGTACCGAAAATAGTGTGAACAGCTATAAAGTGGATGGTACACCAGAGCTTAAGTTGCTAATAAGTCTTGATGGGAAAAATAAACTGGAAACATTCTTAATTCAACCTTTCAATAACTGACAATTAATTTCGGGCGGGGTGCTTCTAAACTTTGAAGCTGAAATTATTTCATCCGAAACCCTAATGAATAACAAGTCGAGAATAGTGAAAGTTTTAGGCCCCAAGCTACCTTTAGCAACTCTTAAATAAAAGAGAAGAACCATTACTAACGATAAACCTTTAAATAGCTAAAAGTACTGTTGTCCCTAATTTGCGACCAAGGACAGCGCGTTTTAAAAGCTTGCCTGTTAATCATGTAGTTTGTTTTTCCATAGTCCGCAGGTATTTACAAATTCCCGTTTTTCAATTCTTCCACTGCATGATTGGCTGCCCTCGCCGTAAGGGCCATAAACGTCAGCGAAGGATTTTGCGTGGCGGTGGATGTCATGCTCGCCCCGTCGGTGACAAAAACATTTTTACAGTGATGTAGCTGGTTCCATTTATTCAACAAAGACGTTTCCGGGTCGTTGCCCATTCTTACACCGCCCATCTCGTGTATATCCAGGCCCGGCGCCTGGCCGCTGTCGTTACTCTTGATGTTGGTACATCCTGCAGCATGCAACATCTCCTCACCCTGTTCTAAAAAATCTTTCAAAAGTTTTTCATCATTATCATCATAGCCTACTGAGGTGATCAGTTGCGGAATACCCCAGGCATCTTTTTTATCGGTGCTTAATCTTACGTGATTTTGCTCCTTTGGGATAGTTTCACCCTGCATCATCATGAACACGCCCCAGGCGCCAGCCTCAGTAAGTGAATCTTTATATACTCCGCCTATGCTTTCTTTTACCTCGTTCAACCCCTTACCTCGAAATGCGCTAAAATGTACGGTATAACCGCGCTGAAAATTCATCTCCTGTTTCTTTACGTTCCTGAAATTGGGCATCATTGGCTGGGTAGGCCGGCGGCCATAGTAATATTTGTCAAACGGTCCATCGATAGAGGCCGTGAGTGAGCCGCGGTAATTATGAAAAGCAACATATTTACCCAGTAACCCGCTATCATTACCCAAACCGTTGGGAAACCTCGACGAAGTTGAGTTCAATAAAATAAGGTTCGTATTGAGGCAGGCAGCGTTAACAAAAATGATCTTCGCGAAGTACTCCTTGGATACCTTACTAACGGAATCGATCACACGAACTCCTGTTGCCTTCCCGGCTTTATTATCATATATTATAGAATGAACAACCGCGTTTGGCTGCAGGGTAAGATTACCCGTTTTTTCTGCCCATGGAAGGGTGGAAGAGTTGGAACTGAAATAACCACCAAACGGGCAACCTCTTTCACACTTGCTTCGTGCCTGGCATTGATTACGGCCCTGTTCGGTATGGATGGCCTGGGGTTGTGTAAGGTGCGCACACCTGCCGATGATGACGTTTCGGCCCGGAAAAGTGCCTTGAATTTTTCCCTTCATATCCGATTCCACACAATTCATTTCCCATGGCGGAAGAAATTTACCATCCGGTAAAGTGTCAATGCCATCTTTGTTTCCCGATATGCCACAGAAGATCTCCACATGGTCATACCATGGCGCTATGTCTTCGTAACGGATTGGCCAGTCAACTGCAAAGCCATCCCTTGCCGGGCCTTCAAAATCGTAGTGACTCCAGCGTTGGGTTTGCCTTGCCCACAGGAGGGACTTGCCGCCGACCTGGTATCCGCGAATCCAGTCGAAAGGTTTTTCCTGCACATAAGGATGCTCAGTGTCTTTTACGAAGAAATGCTGTGAGGCTTCGCTGAAGGCATAGCATCGGGAAACTACCGGGTTGGCTTTGGTGACTTCCAGAGGCATTTGGAGACGATGAGGAAATTCCCAGGGATTCATCGTGGCGGTAGGATAGTCTTTCAGGTGCACGACATCGCGTCCGCGTTCCAACACCAGCGTTTTTAATCCTTTTTCGCAAAGCTCTTTTGCTGACCAGCCGCCGCTAATGCCGGAGCCGATAACGATGGCGTCGAAAACATTTGAAGGCATATCATAAATTTCCTTCCAATTTACAGAAAGTTTCCAACTGAATTCCTGTAATAGATAATTAGAGTCGCGAAAATATTTTCCTATAGCTTAATCCAGGGAGTGTGAAAGGCTTCGTTAGGAAAGCTTGGTATCATGGCGTTGTGCATGATTTATACTTCCCGTAATGGCGTGAAGAGTGATACGTCGACAAGTTACCGCCATTGCACTACAGCAGGAGTTCGCCAGGCAAAATAAATATGGTGACTTTCCCCGTTATTAAGAATAGTTGTCCAAATATTTGCGCAGTTAAATAGCTGCGCATATATTTGCAGTCAAATAACTGCATAATGGATATAAGGAGAGATGTTTTCCAGGCTATTGCCGACCCGACACGCAGGGCTATTTTGACAATGTTGGCATTACAAACTATGACACCCGGTGCAATAGCCTCGGGCTTTGACTCATCAAGGCAAACAATTTCCAAACACATTCAGATTCTTACGGAATGTGAATTATTAAAACAACAACAAACAGGCAGGGAAATTTATTACGAGCTCAATACCCAAAAGATGAAGGAAATAGACCTATGGCTGGAAACCTTTAGAAAAATCTGGGAAAAGAGATTTGATAAAATTGATAGCATTCTTAAAAAAAATAAAAACAAATAAAAATGAAAAAGCAAATGTATCCATGCTTGTGGTTTGATGGGCAAGCTAAAGAAGCAGCAGATTTTTATTGCACCATTTTCCCTGGCTCAAAAATCATCAACGATTCGGGAATGGTTGTAAATTTTGAACTGAACGGGCAATTTTTTATGGGATTGAATGGTGGCGACAGGTTTAAATTTAATGAAGCAGTTTCATTTGTTATCCCATGCAAAGACCAGGAGGAAATTGATCATTATTGGTATAAACTCATTGCCGATGGAGGTAGTGAAGGTAATTGCGGATGGTGTAAAGACAAGTTCGGGTTATCGTGGCAGGTAGTACCAACGATATTAGGCGAACTGATGTCAAAACCTGGAAAGGGGCAACGGGTTGTGCAGGCTTTTATGCAAATGAAAAAGTTTGATATCGAAAAATTAATAAACGCATAAAAGTGGAAAAGAAATTGGAAGTAACAAGAATATTTAATGCCCCGGTGGAAGAGGTGTGGAAAGTATGGACGGAACCTGAATATGTGATGCAATGGTGGGGACCAGATAGATTCACATGCCCATTTGCAAAAATTGATTTCAAAGAAGGCGGTACTTCATTAGTGAGTATGCAGGCACCTGTTGAGTTTGGCGGACAGGTTCATTATAACATTTGGAATTATACGAAAATTATTCACCTGCAAAGCATCGAGTTTATTATGAATTTGGCAGACGTAAACGGCACTAAAATGAAGCCTGTGGATGTAGGTATGCCCGGCTACTTTCCGGAAAATATAAGAACAGTGATAACTTTTAAAGGAATCAATGCAGCCGAAACAGAAATGACAGTTACAGAATACGCCGACTTTGCACAGATGACGCATTTTGCTAAACTTGGATTGGAGCAGTCATTAAATAAAGCAATAGTAATTTTCACACTGTTAAAATAACAGTGGCGCACTAGCTTGAGTTTACAAACTGGCTTCGGACGGTCCTTTTTTACTTAAAATAAATAACGAAAGTTAACTAACGGTACGGATTGGCCGCTTGGGATTCGCTTTGTAATGTTCACTTTAATAGAAGCCGTAGTTAAAGTCTCGTCTATATCTAACAAACTAATTTATAAACGAATGTTTGGTAACAGGTAAAAAATTAAGAGGATGCTGCCAATAACTATACTCAGCGTGACTAATATTGACAATGTACTCGAGGGAAAGTAAGCGTTGTTGTTCAATTGCTTCTCAATGTTACGGTAACGTACATACGCTAAAGTAGACATTATACCGCCGAAAGCCACCATTAAAACACCAATTATAGCAGAATGCCCCTTGCCTTGCATAACGCTTTTTTCTCCGAGTACAAGCGAGATCTGTTTAATAAATAAAGCAAACTTTACAATTACAAAACCAAACCCCATCAAGGCAATACTTGTTCGTATCCAGGCAAGGAAGGTTCGCTCATTGGCAAGGTGATCGGCTGGCCCCGCAGGCTTTTTAATTTCTTGTGTCTCCATAAAACTTTTGTATCATTCGCTGCAAACATGATACCGCGTTGAATGGAGAAGTATAACCGCGCACTTACCTGCAAACCTTTAGTCTCGGCAACTGTTCCTTCTTCTTTCGAGGCGTAACCTGCATACTCGTGAGAGCCAAGGTACGCTCTCTGGTCATCCGAAAAAATAATTGATGTCTTTATTCATTCACGATTTGAAGATAATTTGTGCTGAACATTTTTCAGTACAATAAGTATTCTAAGGAAATCTACGGGAATCGTTAAGAATTGCGTTGCTCAATACAAAGATGTTTATTCAAAAGATAAAATGTATGCATTGCAATCCTGCGCGAGAAGGGTTATGTGAAATACCGGAATATGATCATTATCTATCAGCACCATTTTATCGTGACGGACCAAACGATGTTGAAATCCTAAAATTATTTTTCACGGCAAAGCACGTAGCCTTTCTTTAATACT
>JBDTVF010000204.1:0-5710 GCA_040007325.1 Ginsengibacter sp.
ATAACTATAAACAGTTCAGAAAAGAGCTAATGACAAGCCGGAAAAATATTGACATTTGCGCTAACTGTAGCGAAGGAATGTCAGTTTGGAAGTAATGAGCTCTTTTGTTTCTTTGCATATCTCCTCCGTCTTTTATTACTATTTTTAAACTATGAATGGTTTTAACAATCGTTTACGGCAAATAATATTGCTATCGATAATTATATTGATTGGCATCTTAATGCTCCAGCATTTTTATATTTTTTTGCCGGGAGTTTTAGGTGCAATAACCTTATATATTTTAAGCAGAAAAAGCTATATATATTTTACTGATAAAAAGAAATGGAGTAAGGGCTGGACGGCTATCCTTTACATTCTTGCATTTATTATTATCATCTGCCTGCCCGTATATATCGCAGCAGTTCTTGTAACACCCAAACTTGTTAGCTTATTCAACAATCCTGTGCAACTTACGATCGCTGTACAAAGTTTTTCCGATAAAGTTCAACATGCTACCGGGATAGAATTATTCAACAGCAACAGCCTGAAAAATGCAACCAAAAGCCTGGCTAACAATATTCCTATGTTACTAACTGGAACGGCTAACTTCTTAACCAATTTGTTGCTCATGTTTTTCATTTTGTATTATATGCTACTGCACGGTGAAAGCATGGAAAAATACCTTAATGATTTCACGCCGTTGAAGGAAAAGAACAGGCACATATTAAGCACTGAAACGGATATTATGATACGGGCAAATGCTATAGGTATTCCATTGCTTGCCGTGATACAAGGCTTGGTGGGTACATTAGGCTTCTGGATTTTTGGGGTTTCAGATTTTGGAATATGGGGTTTTTTGGCTGGGGTCGCTTCTCTAATACCAATTGTAGGGACTGGTCTTATCTGGGTGCCGCTTACTGTTTATCTGCTTGCAATAAATCACATATGGCAAGGAGTTGGGCTTGGCATTTATTCATTGGTAGTTCTTACTAATATAGATTATGTTGCCAGGATAACTGTGCTACGAAAGATAGGAGATGTGCACCCGCTTATTACCATTCTTGGCGTGATAATAGGGTTAAGTATGTTTGGTTTTCTCGGGTTAGTCTTCGGTCCATTGCTTATAAGTTACTTTATTGTCCTGGTACGTATTTATCGAAACGAATTTAATGCCCAGCCAATAAATCCACTACATACAGAGCACGATCACACGATGGTTGAAAATCCGTAGCTGTGAAAGTTAACAGTCTTCTACCATTGTTATATAGCAGGCGCAAGTCATTATTTTGTAAATTGCCGCCTCATAAAATTCACTGATGAAATTCTACCTCTTTCTCCTGGCTTCTTTGTTTCTGATTACCGTAAACGTTCAAGGGCAGCCAAAATATGAATTTCGTGGTGTATGGGTTGCAACAGTAGATAATATTGATTTTCCATCAACAAAATTTTTAAGTTCCTACGGTCAGCAGGCTGAGTTCGTTAGTTTGCTTGAAATGCACAAGAGAAATGGAATGAATGCTGTAGTGGTGCAGATAAGGCCTGCAACAGATGCATTTTACCCATCGCAATATGAGCCCTGGAGTGAGTGGCTTACCGGCAAACAAGGAAAGCCGCCATCCCCTTATTATGACCCACTCGAATTCATGATAACTGAAACGCATAAACGTGGAATGGAATTTCATGCCTGGATGAATCCCTATAGGGCCGTATTTAATATCAGCCGGTCTTCTATTTCGCCAACCCATATTACAAGGTTGCATCCTGATTGGTTTGTGGATTACGGAAATACAAGATACTTTGACCCCGGCAATAAAGAAGTACAGCAATATCTTGCTAATGTGGTACGCGATATTGTTCACCGATACAATGTTGATGCAATCCATTTTGACGATTACTTTTATCCTTATCGTATCGCAGGTAAAGAATTTGGGGACTATCAATCATTCAAAAAATATGGTAACGGACTGGACAGAGAATCATGGAGAAGAAGTAATGTAGATTCAATCATTATTAAGCTTAGCCGTGTTATCAAAGAAGAAAATAAGAACTGTAAGTTTGGAATAAGTCCATTTGGTGTATGGAGAAATATTAGTAAAGATCCCGAAGGCAGTAATACGACTGCAGGCCAAACCAACTATGATGATCTCTATGCAGATATTCTTTTGTGGCTAAAAATGAAGTGGATTGATTACGTAGTGCCTCAATTATATTGGGAGTTAAATCATAAGGTTGTGGCATTCCAAACTCTTATAGACTGGTGGGCAAATCATGCCTATGGCAGGCAAATGTATATAGGCCAGGGAATTTACAGGGCCCTCGAAGCAAGATCGTATGCATGGAAAAGCAGGAACGAGTTACCCAACCAAATTAAACTTTTAAGAGAATATCCGCAAGTGCAGGGAAGTGTATTTTTCAGTAGCGCTACTTTCGCTAGTAATCCAAATGGCTGGAGCGATAGCCTGCGAAACAATTATTATAAATACCCGGCAATCGTTCCGCCAATGCCGTGGATCGATTCGGTAAAACCATCCCGGCCTGAACTTGTTTTCGATAGTTCTAAGGTTGCAATATATGGTAACGATATAGATCTTTATCTTGTTGAAGACAGCGTTAGTAAAAATCTTAATCGCTATGTGGTTTATAATTTCGAAGACATTACCAAAATTGATCCTACCAATCCGAAACGTATAACAGAGATTATCGTTTCGGGGAATAACATGTATAAATTCAATTTGCAAAACATACCGCCGCAACAGAACAAATTAGTGATTGCGGCTACGGCGCTAACAAGTACGAATAATGAAAGTGCATTAAGCCGGTATATTTATTTGGAACGAAAACCAAATGGCTGGCATGTGGTAGATATTAATAGTAATAAGTAGTTGAATCGAATTTATCACCCGAAGAAAATGGAAGTAAGAATAATTATTTCAGGTTGTTGATTATATTGTCGCGATTGTTAGGAACCTTTTTAAAGACCAGGCTTATTTCTTCTGCCATTTTACTTTTTCTTGCCATGATCATTTGCAGCATCAATTGTTTCCTGTCATTGATTTGCTGCCCCGATTGATTCTTATCTCCGGTATTTGAAACAGGTTCGGCATCATTGCTATTACCTCTCATACTAAGCACCATTTTTTTTAACTCCTCATCAGCATCGTTAGATGCCTGCACCATTATAAGAGTTGAGATGGCTGCAATATTTGCTTCGCTCATTCCTTTAAGCTTCGGATTTGATTGCAAGGCTTTCATAAGGCTATCAGCATTTGCCCGCTGGTTTTTTAGAGCAGCAGCTGATTTTATGATAAGATCTTTTATTTGAGGCTTGATCACAGGCATTGCATTTTTATAAAATGCATCAGCTTCCGGCGGCATCGCCATAGGCACCTGAGCAAAAATTTTTTGGGTAAAAACAATGCAAAGAAGAAGCAGGAAATTTCTCATACGAATGTCTTTTAAAGCAAAGGAACATTGCTCGTTTAAATCGGTAGCTTAAGATATAACGAATGAAAACCTGAAAAATTGAACGGTTTTATATTTAATATTTTACAAAATGCATACAAGCTATTTGTAGCTTGGCATAATATTGTTACCCTATAGTATATTATTTCTAAATAAATAAAGTAACGTGAATACAAATCCTAAATTAAAAGGTCAAAGCGCGCTTGTAACAGGTGCCAATAGCGGCATTGGTGAGGCAGTGGCAATTGCATTGGGCAATGATGGGGCCAATGTCGTAGTGAATTATATTACTCATCCTGAGGCTGCCGATGTGGTTGTGCAAAAAATAAAAGATGCCGGTAGTAATGCTATTGCTTTAAAAGCGGATGTAAGTAAAGAAGATGAAGTGGTAGCGATGTTCGGGCAGATGTTTGAAACATTTGGTACAATAGATATTCTCGTAAACAATGCAGGTCTGCAAAAAGATGCTGAGTTTGCAGAGATGACGTTGGCTGATTGGCAACTAGTAATTAATGTTAACCTCACCGGGCAATTTCTTTGTGCCCGTGAAGCTGTAAAAGAATTTTTAAGAAGAGGCGTAGTAAAAGAAAGAAGCAAAGCCGCAGGTAAAATTATTTGCATGAGTAGTGTTCACGAAGTAATTCCATGGGCCGGGCATGTAAACTATGCGGCGAGCAAAGGCGGTATTAGTTTAATGATGAAAAGTATGGCGCAGGAACTTGCACCTAAAAAAATTCGCGTAAACAGTATAGGCCCGGGTGCTATACAAACTCCTATTAACAAACCAGCATGGGATACGCCCGATGCTCTTGATAAATTGCTAAAACTAATTCCATATGGACGTATTGGGCAGCCTGAAGATATTGGTAAAGTAGCAGTTTGGCTGGCCAGCGATGAATCTGATTATGTAACCGGCACTACAATATTTGCAGATGGCGGCATGCTTTTATATCCGGGATTTTCAACCAATGGATAGCACTTGTTCTAAGCTACCTTTGCATAGATAAACGAAATTTTAAGGCAGGATTAAAGAATTAAGATAAGTGATGAATACGGCAGAATATCTCCGATTACAGGAAAATGCAAAAAAGGAAGTTCCATTAGAATTATGGGGCCCATATCTCAGCGAAAGACAATGGGGAACCGTACGCGAAGACTACAGTGAAAACGGCGATGCCTGGAATTACTTTCCACACGATCACGCAAGAAGCAGGGCCTATATATGGGGCGAAGATGGCCTGGGTGGTATTTCAGATATTTTTCAAAATCTATGCTTTGCGATTGCTTTGTGGAATGGCGAAGATCCCATTTTAAAAGAAAGACTTTTTGGCCTCAGCAATTCAAGGGGTAATCATGGCGAAGATGTAAAGGAACTATATTATTACCTGGATAATATTCCTACCCATTATTACATGAAGTACCTGTACAAGTATCCTCAACAGGCCTACCCTTATATAGACCTTGTCGAAAAAAACGAAAGCAAAGGAAAGCTTGACCCGGAATATGAACTATTAGATACAGGGATTTTCAATGACAATAAATACTTCGATGTATTGATCGAATACGCCAAAGAAAATAGCGAAGATATTTTGATAAAAATAGAAGTAATAAATCACGGAGATCAAAAGGCTCCCATCACTGTATTGCCCACATTGTGGTTTTATAATAAATGGCAATACCGTGAGGTTGAGGAAAGGCCATCTATAGATCTACTTAATGATTTTTCGGTTGAGGCAGTTTTTGAAAGTCCTGGCAATTACTATCTGCATTTTCCCAAAGCAGATTTTACTGTATTTACCGAAAATGAGACAAACTTCCAAAAATTATTTAACCGGGAAAATAAGACTGAATTTGTAAAAGATGCATTTAACGATGCGATTATTGATGGGAAGGATATTGACCGGTTAAAAGAAAAAAAACAGGGAACTAAATTTTCGCCGGTTTATAAATTTGATATAGAGCCAAAGCAATCCAAAATTATTTATCTGCGCCTCAATAAAGAAAAGGATACCGATGCGTTTCCAAAAGGTTTTGAAAATATTTTTAAAAAAAGAGAAAAAGAAGCCGACGAATTTTATGAGGCATTGCATCCGGGCCTGTGTTCACAGGATCAAAAAAATATACAGAGACAAGCTTTTGCAGGATTGCTTTGGAACAAGCAATATTATCATTACGATATTGAGCGTTGGCTTAATAAAGGTGATGGTATCTCCCCTCTTTATGAAGCACGTAAGTATGGCCGCAATCATCAATGGAAATACCTGAAAAA